>NZ_QUSX01000001.1:1560540-1872648 GCF_003933245.1 Maribacter algicola | reverse complement strand
TTTAAAGATCCGGAAATTGGTGTGGTACAGACCCGTTGGGGGCACTTGAACCGCGACTATTCCACCTTGACCAAAATACAGGCCTTTGCCCTGGATGCACACTTCACCTTGGAGCAAGTGGGCAGAAACGCCAAAGGACACTTTATCAACTTTAACGGTACGGCGGGTATCTGGAGAAAAGAGACCATTTTGGATGCCGGTAACTGGGAAGGCGATACTTTGACCGAGGACTTGGACTTGAGCTATCGTGCCCAATTGAAGAATTGGAAGTTTAAGTATTTGGAGGACGTGGAGACGCCTGCCGAGCTACCTGTCGTAATCAGTGCGGCCCGTTCGCAGCAGTTCCGTTGGAACAAAGGTGGTGCGGAAAACTTTAGAAAGACCGTTTGGAGCGTAATCACAGCGAAAAACATTCCGTTTAAGACGAAGTTTCATGGGGTGATGCACCTATTGAACAGCAGTATGTTCCTATGTGTCTTCATTGTGGCCTTTTTGAGTATCCCCATGCTGTACATTAAAAATATGTATGGGCATTTGGGTTGGGTGTTCGAGGCAACTAGCTTTTTCATCCTAAGTACCATCATCCTATTCATCTGTTATTGGTTTACCTACAAGAGCGTTCAGGGCAGTAGCTTTGACAATTTTGTGGACTACATAAAACTGTTCTTTACCTTTTTCTCGGTAGCCTTGGGCTTCTCGCTACACAACTCCATTGCGGTTTTGGAAGGACACATGGGCAAGCGCAGTGAATTTGTACGTACGCCCAAGTTCAACATCAATAACCTGACACAAAGCTGGAAGGGCAACAAGTATCTGGCAAAGAAACTGTCTCCCAACATGATCTTGGAATTCGCCTTAATGTTGTATTTCCTTTTTGGCATGTACAGTGCGGTTCCCTTGAACGATTTTGGATTGTTCCCGTTCCACTTTATGTTGTTCCTAGGCTTTAGCTTTGTCTTCTTTAAAAGCTTAACGGCAAGAGCATAAAAGACAAATTTGTTTAAATATAAAGGACGGCGATGGCCGTCCTTTTTTATGCCCTTATGTCATTATTGGTTATATTGCTCATGTAAAAGAAATATAGATTATCAATGATTTATACTCCTACGTTGGCAATAATTTAAACAAACAGCAATCCCGCTCTTCGAAGTTTGCTACTTCAAAGCACAAAGTTTTAAATTAGATGATGCATTGATGAAGTGTGAAGTTTGCAACTTCGCACAGCAGGCATTCCATATACGTGCATTTTATATATCAACACTTTCAAAAGTCCGCAACGAAATCATAGCCCAACCGATGATGTCGAATACGCCTGCGGCGTACTTTTGTCGCATTGCTGGCGCAATTACCGCACCAAAAGCCAGTCGACATCATCGCCGCGCTATGCCAGATTACATTGGCCGTAGGATAAGGGACCAGCCAACCTATCACCTTTAGGTGCCATCGAGGAAAAAAGTACATATCAACGGCTATATGCAACCTGTCCACGTTCAACACGTATTTTAAATTTATCCCAACAAGTTGCGTAAATTTAAAATCCGTAACGTGGCTTCACATAGCCCTGCGTTGTACGCAAGCTGAAAAAACAAAAACTGGCTTAGAATGAAACTTAACGAATATTTGTCCAATCGTTTAAAAGAGATTTTATTGGAAGGAAAATGGGTTTTAGGAACAAATTTCAAAGAACAGATAGTTAGTCTTAACTGGAAACAAGCAACACAAAAAGTTGAAAATTACAATACTATTGCTGATTTGACCTTCCACATTGATTATTACTTGGATGGAATAATTAAAGTCCTTAAAGGAGGAACCCTTGACATACGAGATAAATTTAGTTTTGATTCTCCTCCAATAAAATCAGAACAAGATTGGAAGAATCTAGTAAATAAATTTTGCTTTGATTCTGAAGAATTTATTGAACTGGTAAGTAAGATGTCAGACGAAGAAATAATGTCGGATTTTGTGGATAAACAATATGGAACATATTACAGGAATATAGATGCGATGATTGAACATACATACTATCATCTTGGACAAATATTGCTCCTTAAAAAACGAATCAAATAAAAACTGCTTACAACAATGTATAAGCGGCATTAAAACGACCGCTTATACTAGACCGATGATGTCGAATACGCCTGCGGCGTACTTTTGTCGCATTGCTAGCGCAATTGCCGCACCAAAAGCTAGTCGACATCATCGCAGGGCTATGTCAGATTGCAATGGCCCTAGGATAAGGGACCTCTTTGCAAAGACCGCCGCTACGGCTTATCTACTCGACATATCAGGACGCTATATGTAATCTGGTCGACAAATTATATTCCCAATACCGTGAAAACCACGATAGACGGCCACTACGTAGCCTTATCGATGAACGATGATTCGGTTAGCAATATCCGAAACCGGTCAGATAACCGAACCATCGTTGATGGTTTTCACTATATTTCCATAAAATTCGCCGGACTGCACATAGCGCGGCGTTGTACGCAATTAGAACAAACATCAATCAAATCAATCAACAATGAAATCAAAATTTTTATTTATTCTAGTTCTTTTCGCTCTTATTTCTTGTAAAGACCAAACGGGAGAGTATGTATGCAAACCTTGTGATTTACCTTGTGACGAATTGACTTTTAACGAATCTGGAATTTGTCCACACTGTAAAATGAACCTTATTAAAAAAAGTGATTTACTTCCTGAAAAGGAACTAATCTTAAATGAAATTAATATTCAGGACGGAAGTGGGAAATTTTTAATTGATGGAGGATTTCAAGAAGAAAAACAAATAATCATTCATTACTATAAACCAAAGAATCTGAAATCCGAATCGCCAACTGTGATTGTATTACCAGGTGCTGGGCGAAATGGAGATGAATATCGAGATGCTTGGATTGAAAAAGCCGAAAAATACAATGTTCTTGTTCTATCACCCGAATACTCTGAAAGATATTATCCTGAATTTTGGAGCTACAATTTGGCAGGAATGATTACAGATGTGGAAATAAATGACGAGAGAACAGCTATGACAGATTTTAAAATTAGCAAGAACCCTAATAAATGGATTTACAACGATTTTGACCGAATTTTCAATTTAACAAAAGAAAAACTTAATCTTAAAACAGATACTTACGATTTGTTCGGGCATTCTGCTGGCGGACAAATTCTACATCGTCTTGCTATTTTTAAGTCAGATAATAAAGCTAATAGAATTTTATCATCAAATTCAGGTTGGTACACTGTCCCGACAGATAGAGAAAATTTTCCAACTGGTTTAAAAGACAGTTATCTGTTAGAAAAGGAAATAGATTTCAGTAAAAACCTTGTCTTGTTTCTTGGAGAAAAAGACGATGCCAATGAAACGAGAGGAGATTTAAGACACTCACCAGAAGTTGACAAACAAGGTCTTCATAGACTGGAAAGAGGAACATATTTTTATAATGAATCAAAAAAAATCGCATCGGAATTAAACTCTGAATTCAATTGGAAATTAGAAATTATTCCAAATATCGGACACGATTATAGAGAAATTAGTAAAGCTGCTGCGAATTATTTATATGAATTGAAAAAATAACTGCGTACAACATTGGCTATAAGTAATTGCTTGTTCTCGCCTACTTCTGAAAATCCTAGCGGATTTTCAGCCTGGTGTGTACTTGCAAAATTAAGTGCTAAACCACCCAACTACTCATAGCCGAGACCGTTGTGCCACATATAAAAACAGTTATGAAAAAAACGATCTTCATACTATTCATATTATTCCTAAACTCTGTTTTCGGTCAGAATGAACCAGAGATAAAAATATTTCATCGACTTGTGCTTATAAATGCCGAGAATAAAATTATGGTGGTTAAAGTTGAAAATGCTAATGTATGGGTAACACAAGGTTTTTATCAAACACAAGATGAGACAATCCAAAACGGCTTAAACAATTTGGCTAAGAGTTACGGAATTGAAATAGAAGAACCTAAATTAAGAGGTGTTTTTCTTCTTAAGCGCGAAATTAACAATGAATACTCTACCTCTTTGAGAAATGTTTATGTGGCAAAGATTGAATCTCTAATGTTGAAAAAACCAACTGGAATTGATGAAATAAAATGGGTATCAGTTGATGAGGCAACAGAACTTATTACATTTCCTCATATAAGCTTAATGATTAAAGGCGTTATAGATACTCCAAATCGTATTTTAGGTGGGACTTTGCGCCAATTTAAAGAAAATGACATTTGGAAAACTGAAATTATTGAAGAGTTTTATTCTCTTTAACTTTTAACAAATCGAACAAAATACGTGGCACAACAATGGCTATAAGTAATTGCTTATTCTCAGCTACTTCTGAAAATCCTCGCGGATTTTCAGTTTGGTGTGTACTTGCAAAGTTAAGTGTCAAACCACGCAACTACTCATAGCCGAGACCGTGATGTACAATTATTCATCTAATTTTTATTGTTTTTCAAAGGTATTCATCGGTCGCTTCGCTCGGTCACCTAAAGGTGAACCCAAATCGCTACATTGTCGCTACGCTCCAATTCCCGCACTTTGGGATTTGTGCATCATTACTTCGGTAAACTCTGCACAGGCTCCGGGCTATGTCAGATTGCAATGGCCGTAGGATAAGGGACCATCGATCTTATCACCTTTAGGCGCCATCGAGAACAACTGTGCATATCAACGGCTACCATCCCGACAAAACCCATCTGGTGGCTATGCTATCTGGTGTGCTCCTTTGTATTTTGCTTTTTTACGTACCTTTCTGGTACGAAAAACAAAAATCCAAGCGCACGACTACACATAGCCCTGCGTTGGCTATAACCCAATAGTAACTCCATAACAAATCCAACTTTTAAATGAAACTTTTCAACGATTTGCAAACCCAAAAGGTCTCCAAAGGAACGATTCTTTTATACAAAGGAGATATTTGTAAATCCGTTTATAGAGTGGTTAAAGGATGCTTAAAGAGTTATGTAGTTGACAAGTCAGGCAAAGAACATATTTTACATTTTGCCGCTGAAGATTGGCTTATTACAGATATGGACAGTTTTATCAATAGCAAACCTTCCAATATTTTTATTAATGCAATTGAAGATAGCGAAGTATCACTGATTACTACTTCAGATTACAATAATATAAGTCAGTTAAGTCATGATGATTTGCTTGAGCAAAACAATAAATTAATAAACAATTTAATTTCTACTAATAAGCGTTTAATGAATCTTTTGAGTGCAACTGCTGAAGAACGCTATAGGGATTTCATAGAAACCTATCCAACTTTAGTACAAAGACTACCACTAAAACTAATCGCTTCCTATTTGGGCATGACACCAGAATATCTAAGTGATGTTAGAAGAAAATTAGTTCAGAAGTAATTTCTTAAGATACCTTAATTTTTTTCTTCTTGATTGTTTGCATCTTTGCTTAATCACTAACAATCAAATAGATATAAAATGACAGCGACAGTAAAATCAAAAGGACTTAACATTGCTTTATGGGTAGCACAGGTACTAATTTCATTAACCTTAATTTGGGCAGGTTACGCCAAATTGTTCCAACCCATTGAAGAAACCGCGCAGATGTTGCCTTGGGCACTTGATAACCCAGGGTTGTTAAAAATTACAGGAATAGTTGATTTACTTGGTGGTATAGGTATAGTTTTACCGGCAGCTTTTAGATTACAACCAAAATTAACGGTACTTGCAGCTTATGGAACCATGGCATTAATGATTGCTGCTATGGTATTTCATATTTCAAGAGGCGAAGTATCACTTATTGGTATGAATATTTTCTTTTTCATCCTCGCAGCTTTCGTTGCATGGGGGCGCTCAAAAAAAGCACCAATAACTGGCAAGTAATTTTTTATTTTAAACTCTTTCTAAAATGTCAATAGAAAAAATTGCCATATTGGGCGCAAGTGGTATGGTGGCACAAGAGACCATAAAGGCATTTGATAGTGCGGGTTTTCAACTTAAGCTCTTCTCTCGAAGCATAAAAGCAGCTAACTATCCAAATCATGAAACGGTAAAAGGCGATGTGTTTAATGATAGCGACTTGGCATTGGCGATTAAAGACTGTGATGCCATACATATTACCTTGGGGCAATTAGACGAGTTTGGTGCCGTGCAGAAAATTGTTAGAGCTGCAAAAAAGCAAGATATAAAATGTATTAGCTATGTGAGTGGTGCTACAGTATGTAAGGAAAATACTGAAATGCCGTTCATAAAAGCTAAATACGAATCAGAGCAATTTATAAAAACGAGTGGTATTCCGTACATGATTTTTAGACCAACTTGGTTTATGGAATCTTTGGCTTTAATGATACAAGATGGTAAAGCCAACGTTATGGGAAAACAACCGATTAAACTACGATGGATTGCTTCTAAAGATTTTGGTAAACTATTGGTAAATGCCTATCAAAAACCAGAATGTAGAAATCAAGAATTCAATACCTATGGTCCAGAAGCACTGACCATTAACGAAGCATTGGGGCAATATATTAAGGTGAAACATCCAAACATTAAAAAGGTTGCCAATGCACCATTTTGGTTACTCAAAATAATAGCGTTTATATCTGGCAATAAACAATTAAAAGAGTTTATTCCCATGTTTGAGTATTTTGAGAAAACAAAAGAAGCAGGAAACCCAGAAAATTCTGACCGTTTACTCGGAAAATCAAAAACCACTTTGCAGCAATGGCTATCTGAATAAATTGATGTCATTAATATATAATGAATAGAACGGATTTTCTTGGGATTTTAGGTCTGCTCCCATGTATGGGTTTAGGAATGAAACTAAATGATTTAACTAAAATATCAGAAGCTTTTTCACTAACTGAGAAAATGCCTGTTCTATTTTTAGGGCATGGCAGCCCTATGAATGCCATTGAAGAAAACGAATTTGTTAAAGGCTTTAGAGAAATCGCCAAAACAATTCCAACCCCAAACGCCATACTCTGTGTATCGGCCCATTGGTTTACAAATGGTACTAAGGTTACCGCTATGGAAATGCCTAAAACAATTCATGATTTTGGTGGCTTTCCACAGGCTTTATTTGATGTGCAATATCCTGTTATGGGAAGCCCAGCTCTTGCTCGGGAAACCAAATCACTTTTATCACCCACCGTGGTAGAATTAGATGATAAATGGGGTCTGGACCATGGTGCATGGAGTGTTATAAAACATCTTTACCCTAAAGCTAACATTCCCGTAATTCAGTTAAGTATCGATTATACAAAACCTGCACAATACCATTATGGGTTAGCTAAAAAACTAACAAACCTGCGCAACAGGGGAATTTTAATTATTGGTAGTGGTAATATCATTCACAACTTAAGAATGATTGATTTTGCAAATGTGCATAAAGATGATTATGGCTATGATTGGGCCATAGAAGCAAGAGCAAAAATCAACAATTATTTAACAGATGGTAATTACCAACCACTGATTGATTACCACAAACAATCAATAGCATTCCAATTGGCAATTCCTACGCCAGATCATTATTTACCTTTGATATACAGCCTTGGACTTCAGGAAAAAGGAGAGACTATTAACCTATTTAATGACAAACTTTTAGCTGGAAGTTTGAGTATGACCAGTTTAAAAATTTCATAAAAGAAAATAGACAATATTCAAACTTGAAAATACTTTCCTTCAAAATGATAATTTAAAAAAAGGTGAACAGCCAACAACGTATCTAAGAAATAGTTGTTTTATTGAAATCCCAATCCCTTTTGCATTTAATCAGGTATTTTACTTTTAGAAAATTAGGTACTATTTACTTTGCTACTTCATATACAAGAAACCGTTGCAAATCATTTAAAATCAAAACATGAAAAACATAATTTTGCTGGTCTTCACCCTACTTATATTGGGATGTAATTCTAATTATAAGAAAGAAGGAACTATTACAACTTCGTACGAAAAAAGTGATTTACCTACTTCACCATTATTCAATACAGAAATTGTTGAACCAACAAAATTGTTTGATAATATTTACTTTGTTGGTTACGAAGGTGTGGGAGCATTTGTTATAAATACTACACGAGGAATTATCTTAATTGACGCTATGTGGACTAACGATGATGCAAAGAATGTCATCATTCCAAGCATAAAAAACTTGGATTAGATCCTAAAGATATTAAGTACCTAGTTATCACTCATGAACATGCTGACCATTATGGTGGTGCTAATTATATTGAGAGCGTTTATCATTCAAAAATACTAATGAGCGAAGTTGCTTGGAATGGTATTCACGACCCTAATACGACCGTTTTAGTAGATCCTTTTGGAAATAAATCAAGTGATTTAGCATTACCGAAATCATATCAAAAAGTAGATGATAAAGAAGTTATATCTCTTGGAGAAACTAAGCTAGAAATTTTATTGACACCAGGTCATACTGAAGGAACGATTTCTCTAATATTCAATACAACCGACAATAATACTGATCGGGTTGTTTCCATTTGGGGGGGAACTGGTTTACCTAATACCTTAGAAGGAAATAAAAAATATCTGCAATCTTTAAATTATTTTGAGCGGTATACAGTTGAAAACAATGTGAATGCTCTAGTTTCAAACCATCCCTTTGTTAATGATTTATTGAATGATATGAAAAAACTAAGATCAAGAAAACCAACAGAAAAAAACCCTCTAATTTTAACAAAAGAAGAGTTCAAAATAAATATAGACACAACTTTAAGAAAAAGTGTAATTGAAAAAATAAACAATCTTCAAAAACCAAATAACTGAAGTTTTTGTAGAATAAATGTTATACAACAGTGTCTATGAAAGTTGACAAAACAATAATAAATTCAAAGCTTTTAGCACTTATCAAAGTTCTTGGTTAACCGAAGTTTTTGTGCTTCAAAAGGGCCAGCTTTTCATATACTAACCGATGATGTACAATTATTCATTTAAATTTTATTGTTTTTCAAAGGTATTCATCGGTCGCTTCGCTCGGTCACCTAAAGGTGAACCCAAGTCGCTACATTGTCGCCAAAGGCTCCAATTCCCGCCCCTTGGGATTTGTACATCATTACTTCGGTAAACTCTGCACAGGCTCCGGGCCATGCCAGTTTGCATAATCCGTAGGATAAGGGACCAGCAAACCTATCACCTTTAGGTGCCATCGAGGAAAAAAGTACATATCAACGGCTATATGCAACCTGTCCACGTTCAACACGTATTTTAAATTTATCCCAACAAGTTGCGTAAATTTAAAATCCGTAACGTGGCTTCACATAGCCCTGCGTTAGCGGCAAGCTAAAAAAAACAAACTTCCCAATTTATGTCACAACTATTTATAAAAAAGTTTAGAGAGAAAGTGACACTAGATTTGGAAGAAGAGAAAATATTACTCAACCATTTATCCTTAAAAAAGCTAAAAAAAGGGGAGCACTTTCTTTACGCCGGAGAAATTACGGACCACATAACTTTCATAGAAAAAGGTGTATTAAGGGCTTATGTGCTAAATTCAAAAGGAGATGAAAATGTAGTCCTTTTTGGGCTTGAGGGTTGGACAATGGGAGATTTGAACAGCTTTATCAAACAAGAACCTGCAACTTACAACATTGATGCTTTGGAAGATACGGAGCTTGTCTTGATTAGCAAGGGGTCACACGATAGACTTTTGGACATAATGCCAAAATATGAAAGCTATATACGCATCTTGATGACCAATGCATACATGGCAATTCAAAAGAGAACGGCCAATATCATAAGTTTATCCCTAGACAAACGTTATCAAATTTTCGTAGAAACATATCCCGACATTATACAAAGAGTACCTCAGTATATGATTGCTTCGTATATGGGAATAACACCTGAAACCCTTAGCAGGATAAGGGCAAAAAAATAAATTATCCAATTTCTTGATTTATGTCAATGACTAAATTATCAATGCCTAGTTAAATTTGCATTTTTAAAATGTAACAAACTTAAAATCATTTAGTTATGAAATATTCATTATTTACAACAATAGTGTTTCTCCTAGTTATTATAAATGTCTCTGCACAAACCATAGAATGGGAAGGCAGGGAATTTGAAATTACGGATGTAAAAGCATCAATAGTGGAATTGAACAGAGAGAATGTTTTGAAAGTTGAACGGGACTTGAAAGCCCTGCCATTTGAGTTAGAAAACTTATCGAATACGGTGGACGAGCCGACTTATGTCAAAGTGAAAAATCTGGATATCCAAAACGGTGTCTTTGAAGTAAAAATGTTGAGTAGAATTCAAACTCCATCCCCATTCAAAGGGTCCCACGGATTTATTGGCGTAGCGTTTAGGGCAAATGAAGACAATTCCGCATACGAATCGATATACCTAAGACCTAATGTGGGTAGGTCGGATAATCAATTTGCGAGAAATCATACCGTACAATATTATGCGTATCCAGACTATAAGTTCGACCGATTACGGGCTGAATCAAAAGGCGAGTTTGAAACTTATGCAGATATCGGACTTGATGAATGGATTACATTTAGAGTAGAATTCAAAGGAAAAGAGGCGAAACTCTACCTGAACGACCAAGAATACGCATCATTCATCGTGAACGAAATGAAGGGAAAGACTCAATCAGGAAGTATAGCACTTTGGGTTGATATCGGAACCGAAGGTTATTTTAAGGATTTTAAAATACTGAAATCTGAATAACTGAAAAATAAAGCCAGCCGCTAACAATATATATAAAACATAGCTAGAATGGGCTTTCCTAGAGGTTTGTGTATATTTACAAAGGCCGCCAAATTTTTAAATTTGGCTATTTGAGAAAAAAGGTAAAACGAAAATTTAAAATTTCGGCTCGTATATAATACGAAAGTTCCGTGTCTTTTTACACGCTACGTTTCATATACGAACCGTTGCCATTCATTGCGGAATGCAATCTTTAACTAAAGAAAAAAAACACAAATAGAATGCAATGTTTAAATTGTAATAACTCGGTTAAGGAAAATTTCTGCCCAAATTGCGGACAAAAAACATCAACACATAGATTTTCGTTTAGTTATATTTTTGATAATGGAGTTTTAAATGGAATTTTTAACGTTAACAAAAGTTTTTTCTTCACTATAAAAGAGCTTTTTATACGACCTGGGCATAGCATCAGAGAATATATTCAAGGAAAAAGAATACGACATATTAATGCTTTTAGTCTATTAATATTACTAATCGCAATTGAATTTTTGCTCGATTTTGGCAATGTAAATAGTAATGAAGCATTACCAGAAATGTTTAAAAGTTCTGGTGATTCACTGGATCAAATTTTGGAAACTTATCCACAACTCACCTATTTAATTGTTATTTGTGCCACAACTATTTCCAGTTATCTGTTTTTTAGAAGAAGCAAACTGAATTTTGCTGAACATTTAGTAATGAATATCTATTCTTGGTCTGGTTTAATTGTACTAGGATTACCTCTTACACTATCATTTGCTTTCATTGATGATAAATCGCTGATAAGACCACTAATTAATATATATGCAATAATTGGTTTTGGTTATGCTTTTTGGTTTTTTTATCAATTTTTTTCAGGATACAACTACAAAAAAATATATTTAGTTTTAAGAGTGTTATTGGTACTTATTATATCGCATATTTTGAGATTTATTACACTTGCTGCTATGCTTGAAATTAATAAGCTTACGAATTAAAATGCTGACTAAATTCACTCAAACGCTGAATCTGAAAATCGAAATTTGATTGAATAATATGAACGATTAAAAACAACGAAATGGCAACAAAGAACTGAGGTAAAAAACAAACAAATTCTTCCTTAATTTGAGACAATATTATTCCACGCTCATAGGTTCAATAACTTGATTTTTTGAGCTTTTTTTATTCAATCCATCTTCTATTTATCTTGGCAGTATGGAAACGTAAGTTTCATCATATGGTCTACCAGATTTTGCAATAGCAAAAGACTGCTTTAATAGTTTGTTTGCAACTGCTATCAATGCTAGTTTCTTACTCTTGCCCTTATTTACGATTCGCTCATATACCTCTCTGCATGCCTTGTTATGTTTACAGGCATTGAAAGAACATAGAAACAATAGATTACGAAGCTTTCTATTGCCGACCTTGCTTATTCGTGCACGACCTCTTACACTGCTTCCCGACTCACGTATCGTTGGGGTTATACCAACATAACTACATAGCTGTGATGCCGTTTCGAACTTGCTGAAACCATCAGTTGCCACTATTAAAAATAACGCAGTCTTTTGACCTATCCCAGGTATTGACATCAACAAGGTCAATTGTTCTTGTTGGTCTCCCTTTACCAACGACAGGATCTTTGATTCGATAGCAACTACCTCTTTATTCAGCTGTTTCTTGTTGCGTATCAAGGAACGATAAACAAACTTTGAGGGTATACCCAAAACAGCTTCCCCATGTATCTTGTTCTTGGTCGCGGTACGTTGTTTTAAATAGGTATCCAATAACCGGAACAACTGTAAACATTCGCTCTGGGTATCCGTTAAAGCATTGTAAAGCGGAACTTCATTTATAAGGGCATATTCACATATGGCCCTTGCATCGCTTTTGTCAGTCTTTACCTTGGCCAGTTTCATTTGTACGAAACGTTTTATCGACAATGGGTTTACAACAGAAACCAATACTCCGTTTTTGTAAAGAAACTGTGCAAGTCTATAATGATAATAACCGGTAGCTTCCATAACCACCAATGAACCTTTGGGTAATTCCTTAAGGAATTTCTTAAATCCAATTTCATCGTTCTTATACTGGTCGTGACCTTTGTTACTACCATGTACATCAAAGACATCCTTACTGATGTCGACTCCATAAGTTTCTTTATATTTATTCATAAGAAATGATTTATGAAAGAACTAGCTACTGGTATCACAACAACTTGAAAACGAGATCAAGGTCTCACAGAACTGAACGTGATTTAAGTAGTAAAAGAGAGAGGATTAACAATGTTGTCGAAGTCGTAAGCTTCACCGTGTATAGTAACCTTAATTCTCTCTTTTGTTCTTTCTGATTAGTACATCAATTTATAGAGAATCAAACTTAAGACGTGTATAAATTATTACTAGTCCTAGCCTACTTACGAAAATCCTTACGGGTTTTCTATTCGGTTTGTATTTGCTAAACTAGGCGTGTGAAACATGCAACTAATCACAGTCCAACCATTTGGAACCCGTTAAAAAACTACCTGAAATGAAAGTAAAATCAATCTTTGTAAACCTACCGATTAAAGACCTTAAAAGGACAAGAGATTTTTGGACAAAACTTGGCTTTTCTTTTAACGAACAATTTTCTGATGACAAGGCATTGTGTTTAGTTTTAAATGAAGGATTGATATATTCCATGCTTATCACCCACGAATTGTTCAGCACGTTTACCAACAGACCAATTTCAAACGGAATAACTACACAGGTTCTAACCGCCATTGAAGTTGAAAGTAAAGAACAGGTAGATAAAATTGTAAAACTTGCACTTGAAAACGGTGCGACACGTTACCGAGAAAGTGCAGACCATGGCTGGATGTATTACGACTGTTTTGCTGATCTTGACGGACACCAATGGGAAATAATGTTTTCTGACCCAACTCAAATGCAACAATAAGATTATGACACTAGAAAAGATAACCATTAAAGTAATTGTAATGGCTAACAAACAAAAAGTTTGGGACTACTACACGTTACCAGAACATATAATTAAATGGAACTTTGCGGACACAAGTTGGCATTGTCCCACTGCAACGAACGATTTGAATGTTGGTGGCCGATATTTGGCAAGAATGGAAGCTAAAGACGGAAGTTTTGGTTTTGACTTTGATGCTGTTTATACGAAAATCGACAAAGGACAGAATTTTACTTACGAGTTTGGAGGAAGATATGCAACAGTTGATTTTAAAGAAACTGGAGGACAAACGGAAGTAACTATAACATTTGACCCTGAAACTGAAAATTCAATTGAATTACAAAGAAATGGTTGGCAAGCAATTTTGAATAACTTCAAAAAATACTCTGAAACAAATTGAGGAAAAAGAAAATTGAAGTTTACAACCTGCATACGATATAAGATCATATTTATTCTTTTCATATAAAACACTTAATAGGGTATATTTAAAAACAGCTTAAATTTATTTATTAACCTGTAGCCATATTTCAGCACAAGTCAAAACACATACTCTTTGAAAAAGAAATAAAATTCACACAATCAATGAGTCCAAGGATTTGGCGGTTATCTACGTAATAGCGATATACCGCCACTTTTGATCTATTTAAATACTTTAGAAAATCACACACTTCATTATGGCCGTTAGGATCTTCATTTCTGAATTGATTTCCAGATTTGCTATATTTCAGCTTATTTAACCGATAACCCATTTTTGGTCTTAACATAATTATCTATGAAAACAATGCTAAAAATATTGGCCTTTGTATTACTTCTTTTTTTTACTTCCCTTTCCTTCTCCCAGGCCATCTTGGAAGATGAACGCTATGTGCCGGAAACGGACCCCTTGGTCCTGGAAAAATTGGATCAATGGCAGGATATTAAATTCGGATTACTAATGCATTGGGGGGCTTATAGCCAATGGGGCATCGTGGAATCATGGTCCATTTGTCCGGAGGATTACGGTTGGTGCGAACGGACCAAAGGAAGCAATCCCCAAAACTATTTTGAATATAAAAAAGAGTACGAGGGTCTAAAAAAGACTTTCAACCCTGTAAAATTTGACCCGGATAAATGGGCCAATGCCGCCAAGGCCGCAGGAATGCGCTACGTGGTTTTTACCACCAAACACCATGACGGATTCTCCATGTTCGACTCCAAATACACCGATTATAAGGTTACAGACCCGGAATGTGCCTTTAGTGATAACCCGAAGGCCAACATTACCAAGGAAATTTTCGATTCGTTCAGGGCCAAGGATATGTGGGTAGGTGCCTATTTTTCCAAACCGGATTGGCATCATGAAAGCTACTGGGATCCTTATTTTCCTCCTCAAGATAGGAACGTCAATTACGACCCGGCCCTATATCCTGAAAAATGGGAAAAATACGTACAATTCACACATAATCAATTATTGGAATTATTGACGGATTACGGCAAAGTGGATATTATTTGGCTCGATGGCGGATGGGTCAAAAAACGAGATCAACAGAACTTGGAGGAAAACTATGCGGAAAAGTTTGCCGAAAACACTTCGGGAAACGGTTTTATCAAACATAGAATGGTCTCTCAGGACATCCGTATGGACGAATTGGTTGCCAAAGCCCGTGAAAAACAACCCGGACTTATTGTCGTAGACCGTGCCGTTTATGGTAAAAACCAGAACTACCTTACCCCAGAAAACAGGGTACCGGAAAAGGAGCTTCCCTATCCGTGGGAATCCTGCATTATTTCAGGTGATGGCTGGTCCTACACACCGGATTCAAATTACATGACCGGCAAGGAAGGTGTACAGATGTTGGTGGATATCGTAGCGAAAGGGGGAAATCTGCTATTGAACATTGCCCCATCGCCTGAAGGGGAATGGGACCAAGGTGCTTATAATTTGCTACAGGAATATGGCAAATGGATGGATATTAACAGTGAAGCCATATACAATAGTCGAACCCTAGCTCCCTATAAAGAGGACAATATCTGTATGACGCAACAGCAAGATGGCACCACCTATTTTCTCTACTTGGCAAAGGACGGGGAAACGGAAATGCCCTCGAGCATCACCATAAAATCCCACCGACCTGCTAACGGGAGTTCGGTAACACTTTTGGGTTATGGTGAAGCTTTGAAGTGGACCCCGCAAGATGAAGGTTTTGTGGTAAACATTCCAAAATCGATCAGAAAGAATCCACCAAGTGATCATGCATGGACAATCAAGGTATCCAAATTGGAATAATTCCCCAATGTGTTTTTTTAATAGGAGGTATTTCATATCCTAGACTTAAATCTGTTTTTACCCTAAAAAAACGAACTGATTTGGTATCTTCCTCGTATAAATATTTTAGGCAGTACCTTTTTATATAATACCGTTTGAAAAATCTAAAAGAAACACTATGATCAATACATTATTCAATACCAAGCACTTAAAAGGTGATTTTACTGGAGGATTGGTGGCCGGTGTAGTGGCCCTTCCATTGGCCCTGGCCTTTGGTGTACAATCGGGCCTTGGTGCAACGGCGGGATTATACGGGGCCATTGCGGTAGGAATATTCGCGGCCATGTTTGGGGGAACGGAAACCCAGGCAAGTGGTCCAACAGGCCCAATGACCGTAGTATCTGCGGCCTTGGTAGCTGCGGCCATTCAGATGAACGCCGGTATGGATGATGCCATGAACGTTATTTTATTGACCTTTTTATTGGGGGGTGCTTTTCAGGTAGTCTTTGGTTTTTTGAACATTGCGGGCTATGTTAAATATTTCCCCTACCCAGTTATCTCGGGCTTTATGAGCGGTGTGGGCTTAATAATCGTCTTATTGCAAATTTTTCCTTTTCTAGGTATGGACTCCGCAAAATCAACGGTTTCTGTGTTAAAAGATTTACCAAGAATAGCTTCCGAAACCAATCTATACGCCCTCTTGTTGGGGGCTATAACCATAGCGGTCTATTTCATTTTTCCCAAAATCACCAAAGCCATTCCCAGTGCCCTTGTGGCCCTGATCGTAGCAACGTTGATTGCTTATTTTGCCAAATGGGACGTTCCCTTGATTGGGGAAATTCCATCCGGGTTACCGGCTTTCCAGCTTGGGGGTGTCCTAAGCGTAGATCCAAGTGCTTATCCCAAAATCATTGAATATGCTTTGGTCTTGGCCGTACTGGGTAGTATCGATTCCCTCTTGACTTCCGTCATTGCAGACAATATGACCAAGACCAAGCACAATAGCAATAGGGAACTTATTGGACAGGGCATAGGGAATATGTTGGCAGCGGCCATTGGCGGGATTCCCGGTGCGGGTGCCACCAAAGGGACGGTTGTAAACATCAATGCCGGAGGCAAAACACGTTTATCGGGAATATTCCATGGTCTTTTCCTTTTAGCGGTTTTGTTGGGCCTTGGACAACTTGCGGCTCATATTCCATTGGCTGTCTTAGCCGGATTGTTGATTCCCATCGGATTCAAGATCATCGATTTTAAGGGACTTAAACATTTGCGAAAAGTTCCAAAGGCCGATGCTGTCGTGCTTATATTGGTACTGTCAGTAACCACCTTTGGAAGTTTGATCCATGCCGTGGGCATTGGAATTGCCCTGGCATGTTTGTTATTCATGAAAAAATCAGGGGACATAGGCGAAAAAGGATTGGAAGTGGGAGATATTTCAGAAATGGATGGTGAGAAACCCTGGCAGGACGAGATTGAATTCTATGACAAGTACAAGGACAAGGTTATCATAAAACATTTATATGGCCCCTTGTTCTTTGGTTTTACCTCCTATTTTAAAGATCAGATCAAAACACTTTCAAAAGATGTAAAAGCTGTCATCATCCGAATGGATAGGGTGCCCTATATGGACCAAACGGGCCTGTATGCTTTGGAGGATGTGATATTCGACCTTGAAAAAGAGAATATAGAGGTAATTCTGGTAGGCTTAAAAGAGCAGCCTAAAGATATGCTTGAAGCAGTGGATATTATTCCGGACCTGATTTCCCCAGAAGAAGTTTTTGACCGTATTGGTGACAGCTATGCCTATCTCAGGAACAAATTGAAGGCAGGGGAACGGCCCAGCTAATTTCAGGTTGAAAGCGTATTTAAGTGTATTTCATTATCCAGCCACAACTCGGGATTAAGGTTAAACAATAGTTAAATCGGATTTTATGTAACCAGGGTTACATCCCTATCGTTTTTCATAGTTTATTTTTATCGAAAATTAATACTTCAATAAATAAAATCAATATTATGGAAAATGTAGCTGAGCTAAAAGAGAAGCCAACGATGATGCCAAGAATTGGGGACATTGCCCCGGATTTTGAGGCCAACACGACCAAAGGAAAAATAAAATTCTCGGATTTTGCCAAGGATAAATGGGTAGTGATGTTTTCGCACCCTGCGGATTTTACTCCGGTCTGTACCACGGAAATGAGCGGATTCGCTACTAGAAAAAGTGAATTTGATGCTTTAAACACCGAGCTTTTGGGTTTGAGCATAGATAGTATTCATGCCCACTTGGGTTGGGTGCAAAATGTTAGGGAAAACACCGGCGTATATTTTGATTTTCCCATTATAGCGGATTTGGATATGAATGTGTCCAAACTATATGGCATGCTTCAGCCCAACGAAAGTGAAACCGCGGCTGTAAGGGCAGTATTTTTCATCGACCCGAAAAAGAAAATCAGGCTCATTATGTATTACCCTTTGAATGTTGGCAGAAACATGGACGAGATACTTAGGGCCTTGGAAGCATTACAAACTTCTGACAAACATGGTGTTGCCATGCCCCTGGACTGGAAAAGGGGGGACAAGGCCATTGTTCCGCCACCAAAATCCTTGGATGAACTAAATGCAAGATTGGCGGACGACTCGGTGGAAAAGGTAACTTGGTATCTTGCCAAAAAAAGTTTAAATTAAAAAATGTATTTCCTAAAGGCGTCTTTTCTAAAGGCGCCTTTTTTTAAAAACTGATTTTATGATCATAAAACAATTTGAATATGCCCCGCTGGCCCACTACTCCTACGCCATCGTTAGCGATGGGGAAATGGCCGTAATAGATCCGGAAAGGGACCCCATGCAATATTACGAGTTCGCCCATGACCATGGAGCAAGGATTGTAGCGGTCATTGAAACCCATCCACATGCAGACTTTATAAGTTCTCACCTACAGATTCATGAAGAAACGGGGGCCACCATTTACAATAGTGAAAAATTGGGTGCGGATTATCCTCATGTAACCTTTGATGAAGGTGATACCATTTCAATGGGGCAGGTGACCTTATCCGCCATCAATACGCCAGGTCATTCCCCGGATAGTATCACTATTGTCGCCAGAAACGGAAGGAAAACCGCCCTTTTTACCGGGGATACTTTATTTATAGGTGACGTAGGGAGACCGGACCTTAGGGAAAAAGCTGGAAATATGAAGGCAAAGCGACAGGAATTGGCAGAAATGATGTACTATACCATTCAGAACAAGTTCAATGAGCTACCTGACGATGCCTTGGTTTTCCCTGCCCACGGAGCGGGTTCCCTATGTGGCAAAAATTTGAGTTCTGACAAGAGTAGCACCCTTGGAAATGAGAGAATGGGCAATTGGGCATTTAAAAAACAGGCCAAGGAGGATTTTGTAAACTATTTGCTGGATAGCCAACCTTTCATTCCTTCCTATTTTGGATTTAACGTAGATATCAATAAAACTGGGGCAAAAAATAGTCGCAATGCCAATGCTGCGGTTAAATTTAGATTCAAAGCGTTTGAGAAAGGTTTGTTGGTAGACACCAGAGATGCATCGGATTTTAAAAAAGGTCATTTACCCGGGAGTATCAACATACAGGCGAATTCATCCAATGATAAATTCGAGACCTGGCTGGGTTCCATTGTTGAACCGGAAGAAGTGTTCAATGTCATCATTGAAAACCCCTATGAATTGGAGGGCATTCTAGATAGGGTTTCTAAAATAGGCTATGAAGGGCAATTGAAATCGGTTCTTACTTTGGACAAGCATCGGTTAGAAAAAAGTAGCATTCTGGACTTGTCAGATTTTAAAAAGAATCCATCCCACTATACTATTGTCGATATACGGAATCAAAGCGAAATCGATGACGGTAAATTTTTTAGGCAAGCCTTGCCACATCCCTTAAATAATCTAAGAAATACCTACCAGAATATACCAAAGGACAAGCCCATTGTAGTGCATTGTGCTGGAGGATATAGAAGTGCGGCCGGAAGCAGTTTGCTCAGTAAACTTATGAATGATGTTACTGTATTGGATCTTGGTGAAAATATAAACGATTTCAAATAGATAGCTTATGGCATAACTCATTTGTCCCAACCCTATTAAAAGGTAATTCTGTGACCATTAACGACAAATGTCCACTTATAGGGAAAATGGGTTATATTGCAGTTGATGAAACCTCAATTAATCGCCATAGAGCCCATTATCCATAAAAAAACCGTTAAAAAATATGCGGGTTGTTTTGCTGTTTGTCTACTAAAAAACAATATTGATTGGATAAAAATAGATGGTGAAACCTATATGAATGCGGCAAACACCATTTTTTTTCTTCATCCAAAGACCGATTGGGAAATAAGTAAGCGAAAAAGTGATATTTCTAACGGATATATATTGTATCTGACGCCAGAAATATTGAATAATCCCTTATTGAGCAAACTCCATATCAATGAAGTTCGCTTGTTTTCAGGAGAAGAAATTCCAAAAATAAATTTGGCCCCGGGGATAGAAAAAAGAGTTTACGGTATTTTAGAGATGATAGATGAACTGGTGGATTCCCACCTAAACCATAAAGAAGATGCTATCATCTCACTTTTGAACACATTTTTTGTGTACTGTGATGGTCAATGCAATATTAAATCGGTCATTTCAGAGAACAACAGCAAGAAATCCATTGTTTATCAATATAAAAAATTGATGGATAAGCATGTCTGTGAACTGCATGAAGTAGAGGAATATGCCAATATCCTAAATATAAGTAGCAAATACTTGAACGAATGTGTCAAAGAGGTCCTGGGAGTAACCGCTAAGAGTCTAATAACAGAACAGCGTATTATGAGGGCTCGCCATCAACTTAAGTTTTCGGATAAAAGCATCAAGGAAATTGGGTTTGGTCTTGGATTCTCATCAGCGGATTACTTTAGCTACTTCTACAAACAACACACCGGTTTTACGCCTTCCATGCACCGAGCATAATAAAAGTCCCAAAATCTAAGGCTTTACGGAGTTTTTCATAGGAAGCTAATACCTGTATGCCCTTAACTTGCCGTAAAACTTAAGAACATGGACAGAAAAAAATTTATTAAGGCAACGGGAATGGGATTGGGCGTAACCCTAATCGCTCCACAATTATTAAGTGGCAAATCTCAAAAAAACCTATCAGTTGAAAATAAGAATGACCCCAAAATTATTAAGGATGACGAGGGTGAAACCATTAATGTTATTGGTGATATTCAAACCCACAAAATTTTAGGAAGTGAAACGGGGAATCAGATTATGGAATGGGTAGACAATGTTGAACCGGGTGCGGGTATACCGCCCCATATCCATACCAAAGAAGATGAAATTTTTCGCGTGATTAAGGGAGAGGTAGAAATAATGGTAGATGGAAAAACCTCTATATTGAAAGCTGGGGACGTTGCATTTGCCCCAAAAAATGTACCCCATGCTTGGAAGGTAGTAGGAACGGAAAAAGCTAAAATGATTACTTCCGCCTTTCCCGCCGGTATTGAGGTAATGTTTCACGAGTTGGCCCAATTGCCTCCAGGTTCACCAGATTTGGCAAAAGTTGGTGAAATTTGCGGAAGGTATGGAATAAGCTTCGTTTAAGGGAAAAAATTATTTATCATCCAACGGATGGTCCTCTAATGACCGTCCGTTTTTCATTTATGGTTTTTGATATTGAAAATCCTGATTTATAGATTAATAGGATTTAAAAGAAAGCATCGCTAAAAAATCGAGTAAATTAGCATGTTCTTAAACCAAACCAAATAACCGTGCCAAGAAGGTTAACAACGTATCTTCAACTCCACAAACTGCCCCTACTTTTTGCGCTGTTCTCGTTAGTATTTTATTACACCTTGGCGTATCAATTGGAGCGCACGGATTACTTTAAACTTTTTACGCTTTTTGCCGCGCTTTTCTTCTTTTCTTGGAAGCTTATCCAATTTGAAAAATGGAACTTTAGGTTTCTTTTGGTTTCCGGTGTATTATTCAGGCTCGTATTTATACCAATAGAACCCCATTTGTCCCAGGACTTTTATCGGTTTATATGGGATGGCGAACTGGTGGTGAATTTCATAAACCCTTATTTGGAAACCCCAAACGCCTTAATGGAAAATCTGGGACTGCCCATTGCAAATGCCCAGGAACTCTATCAAGGAATGGGTAGCCTAAGTGCTAAACATTACAGCAGTTATCCTCCATTACATCAGCTGTTTTTTGCCCTGGCCGCCATGCTGGGCGGTAAAAGCATTTTGGGCTCCATAATGGTCATGCGGGCCTTTACCATACTTGCCGATCTAGGTATTTTTTATTTCGGAAGAAAACTCTTAAAAAACCTCAATAAGTCCCCACATCTTATCTGCTGGTACTTTTTAAATCCCTTGGTCATCGTTGAACTAACAGGGAACCTTCATTTTGAGGGTATTATGTTGTTCTTTTTGGTATGGGCGCTTTATCTGCTTTCCCAAAATAAATGGCAACTGGCAGGAGTCGTAATGGCTTGTTCTATTTCGGTAAAATTGGTGCCGATTCTTTTTTTGCCTTTGTTTTTAAAATATTTCGGACTAAAAAAAAGCCTGCCATTTTATCTTATTATCGGAGGTATTTCCCTTCTATTGTTTCTGCCTTTTTATGACCCTGCCTTTCTAACCAACTATTCAAAAACTGTCGGACTTTGGTTTTCAAATTTTGAATTTAATGCCGGAATTTATAACCTCGCCAAGAAAATTGCCATATCCATGGACGAGAAATCTTGGGATTTTATCAAAGACTACGGGAAGATCGTTCCCTATATTACCTTGGCAACCGCCATACTTCTGACCTTCCTAAGAAACAATAGGGACCTTCTAAAATTAATTTCTTCCATGATGTGGTTGCTCACCCTGTACTACATGATTTCTACAACGGTCCATCCTTGGTATATTATTTCCGTATTACTATTGGGTGTCTTTAACTCGGTCAAATATCCCGTCATTTGGACAGGAATGATCGTACTAAGTTATTTTGCCTATTCACAAGTGGACAATAAGGAGAATTTGCTTTTATTGTCTTTGGAATACACTGTGGTAATTGGATTTATTGTGTATGAGGTTGTTGCACAACTTCACAAAAAGTAGCCATTTTGTAAAAATTCCTTCCTCGTTTAGATAGGTTGGATTTAATTTGTACTTTTACTTTCATAATGAACGAGAACCATTACATTTCGATTTCCAAGAGTATCAGTACTCCAATCAGTCCGTTCGTATCTCGCCGTAGACGCCCGTAAGGGTTATAAACTTTTAATGGAATTAGGTGAGTCCATTTCCGCACGAGCAAAATCTTATTTTTATTTCTTTTTTAATCTTAATTTATAGCAATGAAGCTAGTTGTTGCTAACGAATCACACTTTAAATACGCACAGATCATTTGCGATACCATAGCGGAATCAGCCAAAGTGCGGGGAACAGGTATTGCAAAGCGCACTCCTGAATACATCCAGAAAAAGCTATCCAACGGTAATGCCATCATCGCCTTGGACGGGGAGAAATTTGCTGGATTTTGCTATATCGAAGTATGGGGGCATGAGAAATTTGTGGCCAATTCCGGACTCATCGTACATCCCGATTACCGGGGCCAAGGACTCGCAAAAGCCATAAAGGGTAGGATTTTTGAACTCAGTAGAGAGAAATTCCCCAATGCCAAGATTTTTGGGATTACCACGGGGTTGGCAGTAATGAAAATTAATTATGATCTTGGATACCAACCGGTAACCTTTTCCGAACTTACGGACGACCCTGAATTTTGGAAGGGCTGCCAAACCTGCAAAAACTTTGATATCCTCACACGTACCGAACGTAAAATGTGCCTATGTACAGGTATGTTGTACGACCCTGAGCAAAAGGAAAAGGATAAGAATCGGAAGGAGATAAGTAGCAAAGCCTTTAAAAGGCTCAAAAGCATCAAGGAAGCCCTATTTTTTAATAAAGAAAAAAAGTAATCAAACCATCCCTAATAACTGGGGAATAAGTAAATAAAAATGAAATTAGTATTAGCCTATAGCGGAGGATTGGATACCTCTTATTGCGCAAAATATTTATCAAAGGATAAAGGATTTGAAGTACATGCCGTAAGTGTAAATACCGGTGGCTTTTCTCCTGAAGAGATTAAAACCATAGAAGAAAAGGCGTTGCAATTGGGAGCTAGTTCCTATACATCTATCGATGCCGTGCAGACCTTTTACGACAAGGTAGTAAAGTACCTCATTTTTGGAAATGTACTCAAGAACAACACCTACCCCCTTTCCGTAAGTGCGGAGCGGATCGTACAGGCCATTGAAATAGTCAACCATGCCAAGAAAATAGGGGCCAAATACATCGCCCATGGCAGTACGGGTGCAGGCAACGACCAAGTGCGTTTTGATATGATTTTCCAGATCATTGCTCCGGAAATAGAAATCATTACCCCTATCCGAGACAATAAACTGGCAAGGGAAGTCGAGATCAAATACTTAGAGGAAAACGGGGTGGATTACCCGTGGGAAAAGGCAAAGTACAGTATCAATAGAGGCCTCTGGGGAACTTCCGTAGGAGGAGAGGAGACCTTGACATCCGATAAAGCCCTGCCGGATAGTGCCTATCCAAGCCAGTTGGAGGAAAAAACGCCAACCGATGTTAAACTGACTTTTAAACAAGGGGAACTGGTTGCCATTAACGGAGTTGCGGATACCCCCGTGAAAAACATCGAAAAATTGGAGGCCATGGCATCCAAATACGCCATTGGGAGGGATATCCACGTTGGGGATACCATCATTGGAATTAAGGGAAGGGTAGGTTTTGAGGCAGCTGCCGCTTTGATCATTCTTAAGGCACATCACCTTTTGGAAAAACATACCTTGACCAAATGGCAACAGTTTCAAAAAGAACAACAAGGAAATTTCTACGGCATGCTTTTGCACGAAGGGCAATATTTGGATGCCGTTATGCGTAATATTGAAGCCTTTTTGACCGATACCCAAAAAACAGTTTCTGGCGATGTGTTCGTGAGTCTATATCCCTTCCAGTTTCGATTGAACGGTATCTCATCCCCGCATGATCTTATGAATGCGTCCTTTGGTAGTTATGGCGAAATGAACAAAGGTTGGACGGCTGAGGAAGCCAAAGGCTTTATTAAAATTCAGTCCAACGCAGGAAAAATATACAACCACGTAAATCAAGGCAATGATTAAAGCGGGCATCATAGGAGGTTCGGGATATACTGGGGGGGAACTCATACGTATATTATTGAATCACCCTGCAGTGGAAATCGATTTTGTCTATTCCACTACCAGGGCCGGTAAGGGTTTGGATACTGCGCATCCCGACCTTTTAGGGCTGACCGATATGCAATTTACCGGAACCGTGAATCTGGAAGTGGATGTTGTCTTCCTGTGCCTGGGACATGGAAATTCCTCCCAATTTTTATTGGACAACACCTTTTCCGAAAAGACGATAATCATCGATTTGAGCAACGATTTTCGGTTACAGGCCGATGCCAATTTTAACGGAAAACAATTTGTTTACGGTTTGCCAGAATTGAATACTTCCGATATTGAATATGCCCAATACATCGCCAATCCCGGATGTTTTGCCACGGCGATTCAACTGGCGCTTTTGCCCTTGGCAAAGGCCGGTGAGTTATCGGACAAGATCCATGTAAACGCGGTCACGGGAAGCACGGGTGCGGGTGTAAGTCCGTCGGATACTTCACATTTTAGCTGGCGAAACAACAATGTAAGCTGGTACAAGCCCTTTACACACCAGCATTTAGGGGAAATCAACGAAAGCCTACGTTCTTTTCAGCAACCTATTGGCGAGTTGTTTTTTCTACCAAACCGGGGAAATTTTACACGGGGCATTTTCGCTACAGCTTACACGGATTTTTCAGGTTCATTGGAAGATGCCAAGGAGCTTTTTAAAGACTATTATACCGATGCCCTTTTTACGCATGTATCGGAAGAACCTATTAGTCTAAAACAGGTGGTGAATACCAACCATTGCCATATCCACTTGCATAAACATAATGATACGCTTTTGATAACTTCGGCCATCGACAATTTATTGAAAGGCGCGTCTGGGCAAGCGGTACAAAACATGAATTTAATTTTAGGTTTGGAAGAAAACCTGGGGTTAAATTTGAAGGCAGGGGTGTTTTAAGGATAGTGAGATAGTGGAATAGTGGAATAGTGGAATAGTGCATAAAACCGAAAGTTTCCAGAGCACCATCATCAACCAACAACGAAAAACGAACAACGAACAACGGATAACGAAAAAGGGAAATGAAAATAGCGATCATAGGAGCAGGTAATCTGGGCCTTTCCATAGCCAAAGGCATTTTGAACAGTAACGGTGCCACGAGCATGTACCTGACCAAACGTAATGTAAGGTCCATTTCTGAATATGAGAAATATGGCAATGTCACTGTCACGGCTGACAATAGGGAAGCGGTGGCCAAATGCGATATCCTGATTTTTGCGGTACAGCCAGGGCATTTTGCAAGTATTCTGGAAAGTGTGAAAGACCTCTTCACGGACAATCATGTCATTATCTCCACCATCACAGGTTTTGAGTTGAAAAGGATCGAGGAAGTAATTGGAACAGACCGTTATATTATACGAAGTATGCCCAATACGGCCATTTCAGTAGGGGAATCCATGACCTGCATCTGCAGCAATGAAAAAGGAAAAAAACGGATCGATTTGGCCAAAGCTATTTTCAATAGGATGGGCCATTCCATGGAAATACCGGAATCCCAAATGCAGGCGGCCACGGTAATCTGTGCCAGTGGAATCGCCTTCTGGATGCGTCTGATCCGTGCCACTACCCAAGGTGCCATTCAATTGGGTTTTGACGCGAAAGAAGCCCAGGAATTGGCCATGCACACCTGCAACGGAGCCGCAAAACTCTTGATAGAAAGTGGCAACCATCCGGAAGAAGAAATAGACAGGGTTACCACCCCCATGGGGTGTACCATACAAGGACTGAACGAAATGGAACACCAAGGCTTAAGTTCATCCTTGATCCAGGGTATCGTGGCCTCCTATGATAAAATAACCGAGTTTAAGAAACGATAAAAAGTGAAATAGTGAACTGGTAAGTTAGCGAATTAGTGAAAGATTCAAATAGAACGTAAGAAACTACTCTTGACATTTGAACTTGAACTTGTTCCAAGAAAGAACAACCAAAAACCAACAACCAGCAACGAACAACTATTATATGAAACTATTCGACGTTTACCCATTATACGATGTAACTCCCGTTTCCGCCAAGGGAATCGTGGTTACCGATGATAAAGGACATGAATATTTGGATTTTTACGGTGGTCATGCAGTGATTTCCATAGGGCACTCACATCCGCACTATGTAAAAAGGATAAAGGACCAATTGGACAAAATTGGGTTTTACAGCAATGCCGTTCAAAATCCCATTCAGGAAGAACTGGCCGAAAAATTGGGGAAACTTTCCGGTTGTGAAAATTACAATCTTTTCCTCTGTAATTCGGGCGCAGAGGCCAATGAAAATGCCCTAAAGATGGCTTCCTTTATTTCGGGAAAATCCCGGATCGTCGCCTTTAAAAATAGTTTTCACGGCAGGACTTCCGCCGCGGTAGCCGCAACGGACAATGCTTCCATCAACGCACCTATAAACAAGCAGCAACAAGTTACCTTTTTGGCACTGGATGATTTGGACGGCCTGCAAAAGGAGCTGAGTAAGGGCGATGTGTGTGCCGTTATCATTGAAGCCATTCAAGGTGTAGGCGGCCTGGACGAGCCTTCCACACCATTCTATCAGAATATCGCCTCCCTGTGTAAGGAACATGAGGTGGTGCTTATAGCTGACGAAGTACAATCAGGTTACGGCAGAAGTGGAAAATTCTTTGGTTTTCAGCATCATGGAATACAACCGGATATTATCAGCATCGCCAAGGGTATGGGGAATGGATTTCCGGTGGGCGGAATACTTTTGCATGAAAGTATTAAGGCAAGTCATGGGATGTTGGGTACCACTTTTGGGGGCAATCATTTGGCCTGTGCCGCTGCCTTGGCCGTTTTGGAGGTAATCGAGGAAGAGAAATTGGTGGAAAATGCGGCCAAACTAGGTAGTTACTTTACAAAAAAGGCTACCGAAATACCCCAAGTGAAGAGGGTGAAAGGCAAAGGTTTGATGCTAGGGCTGCAATTTGGTTTTGAAGTGGGTCCCTTGCGAAAAAAATTGATTTACGACCACCACTTATTTACGGGTGGTGCCAAGGACAAATATGTGCTTCGGGTTCTTCCCGCACTAAACATCACAGAAAAGGATATCGATACATTTTTTGAGGCCTTAAAAACCGCATTGAAGTGAACAAACAGTTGGACATAACGACCAGAAACGCCGTGCTTACGACCATGGCACGATTGATTTCTGTTGAAAAAACGGCCTTGCTCTCCGCCAACAAATTGGATATGGATAATTACAATGGGGCAGATCTGGCCATGGGCGACCGATTAAAAGTGGATGACGTCAAGGTTAATGGGATGATTTCCTCCTTGGAAAAATTAGCTAAGGAACCGGACCCGTTGGGCATCGAACGTTTTGCCTTTTCCCATGAAAACGGTATAAAGGTCAGTAACAAAACGGCTCCTTTTGGAACCATCTTGATTATCTATGAATCCAGACCAGATGTTACCATTGAAGCGGCGGGAATCGCTTTTAAATCGGGAAACAAAATTTTATTAAAAGGTGGTAAGGAATCCTTGAACAGCAACCTTTTCTTGGTAAACCTTTGGCACAAAGCCCTAGAGGAACATGATTGTCCTAAGGATTGGGTAACCTATTTGGAGTTCGACCGTACTCAGACACAGGCCTTTTTGGAAAATCCGACCCAGAAATTGGATTTGATAGTCCCTAGGGGCGGGGAAAAACTGATTGCCTTTGTAAAGAAACATGCCCGCTGCCCGGTCATTGTAAGTGGTAGGGGCAACAATTTTGTATATGTGGATACCGATGCCGATTTACAGATGGCCCTCGACATTATCATCAATGGGAAAACCTCGAAGATTTCGGCATGCAATGCCTTGGACAAAGTTCTTATTTCAAGGGATTTACATAGAAAACAGGAGTTTTTGCAACATCTGATACAATCCTTGAAAAAGCATAAGGTCGAGATTCTGACAGACGCAAAGCTGGAAGGCTTGGAAGGAACATCCGTAATGCCCGATGCCCAAGTTTGGTACGAGGAATTTTTGGATTATAAGATATTAATAGGCCAAGTTCCAGATTTGGAAGAAGCGGTACACACCATCAACACCTACGGAGGTGGACATTCTGCAGTGATTGTCACGAACAATGAGGAAAAAGCGGAAACGTTCATGACGTCCGTGGATTCGGCGGCCGTATATCACAATGCTTCCTCCCGTTTTACGGACGGGGGTGAATTTGGTCTTGGCGGGGAGTTGGCCATTAGTACGGATAAATTACATCAAAGAGGACCCATAGGGCTTCAACATTTGGTAACCAACAAGTGGTATGTGAAAGGTAATGGGCAGGTAAGGTAAATGGTTGATGGTTGATGGTTGATGGTTGATGGTTGATGGTAAAAAAAATTAATCTGTCAGGTCGAGCGCTGTCGAGACCTATATATGGAATCAATGGAATCCAATGTCGCATTCAGAAAGGAAAATGTAGAAGCATAAAACAACTAACGTGAAATTAGAAATAATTAGAAAAAAGAGATCATCCCCTAGGAAAAACCAACAGTGAACAGCGGTAAGCGTCTCGCGAACGACGAATAGCGAATAAAAAATGTCCAAAAAAAGAATATTGCTAAAAATAGGATCCAACACCCTTACCAAGGAAACCGACCAAATTTCCAGAGGTAAGATCGAGGATATAGCCCGGCAAATTGCAAAGCTAAAGAATGACTATGAATTTATTTTGGTTAGTTCAGGTGCTATTGCGGCCGCCAAGCAATTCGTGAAATTGGAGCATAATGGGCAGGAAATTACCGTTAAGCAGGCCTTGGCCGCTATTGGGCAGCCCCACCTCATGCGGATTTTCCAAGAAAATTTTAGGGAGTTGGGACTTTTTACCTCCCAATGTTTACTTTCTTATTCCGACTTTGAAAAACCTGAATCCAAAGAAAACATAAGAAACACCATCAATGTTTTGGTGGAAAATAATTTTATTCCCATTATCAACGAGAACGATACCGTGGCGACCGACGAAATTAAATTTGGGGACAATGATAAATTGGCCGCATTGACCGCAAGTCTTCTAAAAGTAGATTTGCTCATCATAGCTACCAATACAGATGGTATTTATGTCAAGGAAACCATCAATGATCCTCTTCCAAGTACCATTTTGGAAGTCCATGAAATAGACGAACTGGAAAAGGAAATCAGTGCGGAAAAATCCTCACATGGTACGGGAGGCATGGAATCCAAGCTGCAAGCGGCTAAAATCGCGAAAAAAGCCCACATTGAAACTTGGATCGTGAACGGTCTCAAGGATAATTTTATTTTGGATGCGATTGAAGGCTCATCGAACTTTACAAAAATTAAGATATGAAGAATTACTTGTCCATTAGTGATATAGATGATCTTTCTGAATGGGTCAAAGAAGCACGGATATTGAAATCCCAACCAAGGGCCGACAAACATCTGGGAGCCAACAAGACCATTTGCTTGTTATTCTTTAATAACAGCCTTAGAACGCGCTTAAGCACCCAAAAAGCGGCTATGAATTTAGGCATGGAAGTCATGGTGATGAATTTTGGCAGCGAGGGTTGGGCCCTGGAATATGGAGATGGTACCGTCATGAACCAAAATACTTCGGAACATATAAAGGAGGCCGCGCAAGTAGTTTCGCAATATTGCGACATTGTGGCCATACGGGCATTTCCTTCCTTGACTGACAAAGAGCAGGACGAAGCCGAAGTAGTCTTGAACGGATTTAGAAAATATGCTGGCATTCCCATTGTAAATATGGAGAGTTCCGTGGGCCATCCCTTACAGGCCTTGGCAGATGCCATTACCTTGGACGAGAACAATACCAAAGAAAGGCCAAAAGTTGTGCTGTCGTGGGCACCCCACCCAAAAGCGCTACCGCATGCAGTTGCCAATTCCTTTGTAGATATGATGCAAAAGCAAGATGCCGATTTTATCATTACCCACCCGCAAGGCTATGAATTGAACGAGGCGATTACCAAGAATGTGACCATTCAATATGATCAACGAAAGGCATTGGAAAATGCGGATTTTGTCTATGTGAAAAATTGGAGCAGTTATACCGATTATGGGAAGGTATTAAATCAGGATCCCGACTGGATGATGACTAAAGAAAAATTGGGTTCAGCAAAATTCATGCACTGCTTGCCAGTTCGTAGAAATGTGGTGGTAGAAGATGCAGTTTTGGACAGCGACCAAAGTTTGGTCATTGAACAGGCCAATAATAGGACGTATTCCGCACAAATCGTTTTAAAGAAAATTCTGGAAAACCTATAACCTTGATTGAAGCAAAACTGAGCAATAAAGTATGTATCGTTACCGGTGCCACCAGTGGTATGGGAAGGGCAATTGCTACAAAATTTTCAGGGGAAGGCGCCAAATTAATTTTATCCGGTAGAAATAAAGGTGAAGGCACCCAACTTGCGTCGAACCTTGGGAATGCCGTTTTTTTGGAGGGTGACGTTTGTGAGCCAAGTTACAATGAACGATTGGTTCAGGCGGCAATATCAAACTTTGGAGCCTTGGATATAGTCGCCTTGAACGCTGGAATTTTAGGACTGGGGAACGTAATCGACCTCACTTTAGAAGATTGGCATAAAACGATGGACACCAATATGGGTGCCATTTTTTATCTTAGCAAATATGCCATCCCGCAATTGCAAAAATCAAAAGGGAACATATTGATCAATGCTTCCATTGCCGCGTTTAAAAGTTTCCCAAATCATCCAGCTTACTGCGCCTCCAAGGCAGGTGCCATAGCCTTGATGAAACAAATGGCGGTGGAATATGGCCCTGATGTACGGGTAAATGCCATGTGTCCGGGACCCGTGGACACACCATTACTGTGGGATTCCGCAAAAGCCTTTGACAATCCGGCGAATGCGGTGGAGATTGCGGCTCGATCCACTTTAATGAATCGATTGGGAACGCCTGATGATATAGCAAAATTAGCGTTGTTCCTGGTTTCTGAAGATGCTTCTTGGATAACGGGAACGGCCATGACCATTGATGGGGGTATTTTAAATTCATGAAATGAAGAAGAAACTATCAGTAGTGAAAATTGGAGGAAACGTCATTGAGAACGAGGCCGAAATGGAGCGATTCATCCATTTGTTTTCCGAAATGGAAGGTCCTAAAATCTTGGTACATGGCGGTGGCAAACTAGCTACACAATTGGCTTCCAAATTGGGCATAGCATCCAAAATGGTAAACGGTCGCAGAATTACCGATGCAGAAACCTTGGACATTATTACCATGGTCTATGCGGGTCTTACCAATAAAAATATTGTCGCTAAATTACAGTCCAAGCATTGTAATGCGATTGGTCTGAGCGGTGCCGATGCTGATAGTATACAGGCCCACAAAAGACCGGTTAAAGAAATCGATTTTGGATTTGTGGGAGATATTGATGGTGTGAATACAACAACTATTTCCAATCTGATTTCACTAGGTCTAACCCCGGTGTTTTGTGCCATGAGCCATGACGGCAATGGGCAGCTTTTAAATACAAATGCGGACACTATCGCCTCTGAATTGGCCATTGGATTGGGAGAAAAATACGACACAACACTCTATTACTGTTTTGAAAAACCGGGGGTTTTGATGGACGTGACCGATGAAGCATCGGTAGTTAGGCACATCGATTCAAAAAAATACAAGGAGCTTTTACACGAAGGCATAATTGCGGACGGGATGCTGCCCAAATTGGAAAATTGTTTCCATGCATTACATAATAACGTAAAATCGGTCTGTTTGGGAAATATGTTCATGTTGGACCAAAACAACGACCTATTTACGACCATAACCTTATAAAATGAACCAACGAACACTTACGGAAAAGGCCTTAGAACTGCTAAAGGAATTGATTTCCATACCCTCCTTTTCAAAAGAGGAAGAAGGTACGGCGGCTGCCTTGGAAAATTGGTTCAAGGGCCTGGATATTCCATTTGAGCGTATTCACAACAACATTTTTGCAAAGAACAAGTATTGGGACAATGCCAAACCTACCTTACTTTTAAATTCACACCACGACACGGTAAAGCCTAACCAAGCATACACAAAAGATCCCTTTCAGCCCCATATTGAGGATGGTAAATTATACGGGCTGGGAAGTAACGATGCAGGGGGATGTTTGGTTTCCCTGTTGGCAACCTTCGCCTATTTTTATCATGCCGAAAACCTGAACCATAATATTTTGATGGTCGCTTCGGCCGAAGAGGAAAATGCCGGAAAAAACAGTTTACGGGGACTTTTGCCCAGTCTGCCCAAAATAGACGTCGCCATAGTTGGGGAACCTACGCTCATGCAGCTGGCCATTGCGGAAAAAGGTCTTGTGGTATTTGATGCCGTGGTAAGGGGAACTCCTTCACATGCGGCGCACCCCAACGATAACAATGCCATTTATAATACGATAGAAGTATTGGAGTGGTTCAAAAACTATTCTTTTGACAGGAAATCGGAAGTCTTGGGAGATGTGAAAATGACGGTGACACAAGTAAACGCGGGGAGCCAACATAACGTTGTCCCTTCTCAGGTAGATTTGGTCGTCGACGTTCGGGTAAATGATAAGTATACCAATCAGGAAATCGCCGATTTGTTGAAGCGTGAAGCCCCGTGTGAATTGAAGGAACGTTCGTTGCGACTCAACTCTTCGTCCATTGACAAGGATCATCCCTTGGTAAAATCGGGCATCGCTTTGGGGCGTAAAACCTACGGTTCCCCTACCCTATCTGATCAAGCGGCATTGAGTTGCCAATCCTTAAAATTGGGACCGGGGGACAGTACCCGTTCCCATTCCGCCGATGAATTTATATATGTAAGCGAAATTGAGGAAGGCATTGATTTGTATATTAAGATATTAGAAGGATTTATTAAATAATAAACACAAGTTCAAACACAAATTTTTTGAACTTGATGTTTGCACTTGAAATTGAATTTGAACAACGATGAAGCTCTGGGACAAAGGATTTAGCACGGATAAAAAAATAGACCAGTTCACGGTTGGTAACGATCGGGAACTGGATTTACAACTGGCAAAATATGATGTGATCGCCTCAAAGGCACATGCGAAAATGCTAGGAAAAATCGGTCTTTTGACACAAAAGGAAACCCAGGACCTGGTCAAGGAATTGGATGCCATCGCCTCAAGAATAGAAAGGGGGACCTTCACCATTGAGCCCTCCTTTGAGGATATGCATTCCAAAATAGAATACATGCTTACCTTGAGTTTGGGCGATACGGGCAAAAAGATCCACACGGCCAGATCTAGAAACGACCAAGTTTTGGTGGCAATGCATTTATATCTGAAAGTTGAGTTGTCTGAAATTAAATCCATGACCAAGTCATTATTCAAGCTGCTTTTGGAAAAGGCAGATACGTACAAGGACGTCTTGCTCCCTGGATATACCCACTTACAGATAGCGATGCCCTCGTCGTTCGGGCTGTGGTTTTCCGCCTATGCCGAAAGCTTGATAGACGATCTTTATTTTATAGAAGCTGCTTACAAAGTGGCCGACCAAAATCCCTTGGGGAGTGCAGCTGGATACGGAAGTTCCTTTCCAATAGACCGAAGCTTCACCACAAAGGAAATGGGCTTTGAAACCCTAAAATATAATGTGGTAGCCGCCCAAATGGGACGTGGAAAAGTTGAAAAGGCAACGGCATTTGGGATGGCAAGTATCGCGTCCACCCTATCTAAAATGGCGATGGACATTTGCCTTTACATGAGCCAAAACTTCAATTTTATTTCCTTTCCAGACGAGTTGACCACTGGAAGCAGTATTATGCCCCATAAAAAAAATCCGGATGTCTTTGAACTGGTCAGGGGAAAATGCAACAAACTACAATCCGTCCCCAACCAATTGAGCCTGGTCATCAACAATTTGCCCAGTGGTTACCACAGAGATCTTCAATTGGTCAAGGAAATCATTGTGCCTGCCATCCAGGATATGAAGGCTTGCTTGGAAATACTTACGTTCAGCTTGGCGGAAATCAAAGTAAATAAGGACATCTTGGAAGATGAAAAATACGATTATCTGTTCAGTGTAGACACTTTGAACGAGTTGGTCCAAAACGGAATGCCGTTCAGGGATGCGTATAAGAAAATGGGGCAGGAAATCCAGCAAGGTACCTTTACCCCAAAACGGGATATTTCACATACACATGAAGGGAGTTTGGGCAATCTTTGCCTAGCAGAAATCAAGTCGAAAATGGATAAAATAGGTTAGTTTGAAGTAACGAACCTATCCGAGTAAATTTTGGTAAACTGTGCGCCAAAAGTAACGATGAGACTGGAGTAGGAAACCCATAGCATTACTATAATAACAGATCCTGCGGCACCATAGGTTGAACCGGGTTCCGCTTTCCCAAAATAAAAGGCAAGGGCATACTTCCCTAGTAAGAACAAAAGCGCGGTAAGTGCCGCCCCTATTTTTACCGCTTTCCACTTGACCGCTTTACTTGGCAAGAATTTGAACATGGCGGCAAACAGGAAATAAATAAAAACCAACGATAACAGGACGTCCATTACAAAGGTCCAGCCTACCACAGTGGTGGACATCAAGCGCGACAATTGCCTGGAAAAAGCTGAAAGAAACGAGGTAATCACAAAGCTGATTAGCAAAAGAAAACCAAAAATCAAAATAAATCCAAAGCTCTTCAACCTACCAAAAATAGTGGCCAAAAGTTCATTTGAGTAATTTGGCGACACGCCCCAAATACCGTTCAAGGCATTTTGTAGTTGGTAGAAAACACCGGTTGCCCCATAAACAAGCACGCATATTCCTAAAATTGTCGCCAATGTAGAGGTATTTTCACTCCCGGTATTCTCCAATATTCCCTGAATGGACTGTGCCGTCTCTGGGCCCATGGCAGAGGATATCTCAGAAAATAGTTCCCCACGAACAATTTCTCTTCCCCAAATGGAACCAACAATCTCAAGTATGATTATTAAAAGTCCTGGTAGGGAGAGAATGGCGTAGTATGCTATTACGGCACTTATTTTAAATGGTTCCTTGTCCAGCCATGTATTAAAAGTCGTCCACAATAATTTTGGAAGCTGTTTTAAACTAAATTTCATTCTATTCCATTTGGCTTTTTTGAAGGTATTTTAATCGATCCAATTTCCTTGACCCATATCGGAAATTTACTATCACGAATCACCAAAATCCTTTTAAAATTGATTGTTTGGGAGCGTTTACAACCAATATTGGCCAACTGACATCATTTTTCTTCCTTCCTAAAATAATTCGAAGTTGAAAACGTTCTCAGCAAACATTATAATGTCGAATTATGTTCAAGAAGTTCTTCCCGTTTTTCATTCTGCTTTTAATCGGTGTAACAGCCAGCTCACAATCCTTTACTTCCATTTGGAATACGAACAATACAAGCGGCGGGTCTTCGGCGGTCAACGCGATAACCATACCTATAAACCCTGCGTATACGACCTATAATTATGATGTAGACTGGGGCGATGGAAATACGGATACGGGAGTTACAGGGAATATAACCCATATCTACGCATCTCCCGGAAATTATACCATACAAATTAGCGGTAGTTTTCCTGCCATTTATTTTAACAATACGGGAGACCGACTAAAAATAATTGAAATACTGGACTGGGGGAACATTCAATGGCAAACGTTGGAAAATGCCTTCTACGGATGCGAAAACCTCAACTTTGATGCCATCAATTCGCCGGACTTGTCCCAAGTCACCAATATGTCGCAAACCTTTAGGAACTGCCGAAACTTTAACGGTATCATGAACAATTGGGACGTAAGCAATGTCACTACCATGGCAGGTCTGTTTCATGGAGCTTCCATTTTCAATAGACCATTGGATGCCTGGAATACGATTTCGGTCACGGACATGTCCCATACATTTGATAGTGCCAGCGCCTATAACGAACCCTTGGACAACTGGAACGTGGCCTCCGTTACCACAATGGCAAGAATGTTTTCAGGTGCTTCTTCGTTCAATCAAAACATCAATAATTGGGACGTAAGTCAGGTTACCAATATGTCCGGGACCTTTCAAAGTACAAATAGTTTCAACCGCCCTTTGAACAACTGGAACGTTGGCAATGTAACGGACATGTCCAATATGTTCTATTCCTCTGATTTTAACCAACCTATTGGCAACTGGAACGTAAGCAATGTGACCAACATGTCCGGTATGTTCGCACAAGGGGAATTCAATCAACCTATTGAAGGTTGGGACGTGAGCAATGTTACAAATATGAGCAACATGTTCTTTAGACATAGAACATTTAACCAACCTCTTAACAACTGGAACGTAAGCAATGTGACGAACATGGCCGGTATGTTCGATGGATGGATTTGGAACGTTACCTTCAACCAACCCTTGGACAATTGGGACGTGAGCAATGTGACGAATATGAGCTATATGTTCAGGGACACGGACAACTTCAATCAGGATATAACCGGATGGAACGTTAGCAATGTTACCAATATGAAAGGGATGTTCAATGGAGCCCATATGTTCAATCAACCTATTGGAAGCTGGGATGTAAGCTCCGTTACAGATATGAGCGAAATGTTCCAGAATGCTCCGTTATTTAATCAGCCTCTGGATAGCTGGGACGTAAGTAACGTTACACTAATGAACAATATGTTTTTGAGGGCATTGGTGTTTGACCAACCCTTGAACTCTTGGACCGTGGATGTTGTTACCAATATGAACGGTATGTTCAGGGGGGCACCAGTATTTAACCAATCTTTATCCAATTGGAATACCGCCAGTGTTACCAATATGGGCAGAATGTTCCAAGAAGCTACTGCATTTGATCAAAATTTGGGCATGTGGCCTATTGGCAATGCATCCAGTATGGAGAATATGCTGTCCGATTCTGGAATATCCCAAGAAAATTACGACAATACCTTGATAGGATGGGCAGCTCAAACGGTCCAATCAAACGTAAATCTGGGAGCTACGAACCTTACTTATTGTGATGGTCGCGATGCCAGACAAGATTTGATGGATAACCATGGCTGGAACATTACCGGGGATTCCATAAACTGTTCGTTCGTACTTTGCGCAAACATTACAATGCCGGCGGCAGGTGATACCCAAGTACCCGCCAATAGTGATATTCGATGGGACCCGGTACCCAATGCTACTGGGTATAGGGTAACGGTAACCAGGGACGATGGCTCGGGACCAGTGGAGGTGTACAATCAAACTTTGGGAGCGACTATTGTAGGAGTAGATTTCACCAATGAATTTACCCCAGGGGACGATGTTTCCGTATTGGTAATCCCATTTAATGCCGAAGGCGATGCAGTGGGTTGTACCCCTATTACCTTCACGGTAGTTGAAAGCTGGGTCAATAGTCCAGCTGCTTTTAAATTGACCTACAATACTACCCTGACCGACTATAAGAGTACACCCGCCAATCAGTTGCGAATAGAGGCCAATACGGGGTATCCAGGCTATTTAGTATATGATTATTCCATCGACTGGGGTGATGGCCAATACAATAACCATGTTACGAGTACCATAACGCATACCTATCTTACCCCAGGAATATATACCGTTTCCATTATAGGCAATTTTCCGGCACCCTACCATTATTACTCAAATTCGGATAGTTTTAAACTAATCTCCATAGATCAATGGGGCACCCAACCATGGGAATCTATGGAACTAGCCTTTTATGGATGCTCCAACATGGAATATAACGCCACCGATGTTCCGGATCTGTCAAGTGTAGCCAATATGCGAAGTATGTTTGGTTCCTGTGCATTATTCAATGGAAATATTTCCAATTGGGACGTAAGCAATGTGACCGATATGTACGGCGTATTCATAGGTGCAACGGATTTTAATCAACCTTTGAACAATTGGAACGTAAGCAATGTTACAAACATGAGCGCCATGTTTTTAGCGGCAACCTCGTTCGACCAGCCCCTTAACAATTGGAATGTAAGCAGTGTAACCAATATGGCGGATATGTTTCGGCAAGCATCTGCCTTTAATCAAAATATAGATAGTTGGAACGTAAGCAACGTTACCAATATGTCTTCCATGTTCGAAAGGGCAGAATTATTTAACCAGCCGCTAAATTCCTGGAACGTTGGCAATGTAACGGATATGAGTCAAATGTTCGACGGTTTTGTATTCGATATGGTCTTTAACCAACCCTTGAATAATTGGGATGTAAGTAGTGTAACCAATATGCAGGCCATGTTCCGTAGGAGCACGGCATTCGATCAAAACATAAATAGCTGGGACGTATCCAATGTTTTGGACATGAGTTACATGTTCCGCGATACGGATAATTTTGACCAACCCTTGGGTAATTGGGATGTATCCGAAGTTACGAACATGCAATACATGTTCTACGATGCAAAGGTCTTTGATCAAAACATCAATACCTGGAACGTTACCAACGTTACCAATATGCGCAGTATGTTCCAATTGGCAGGTGCTTTTGACCAACCTTTGAGTAACTGGGACGTGAATTCCGTCGTGAACATGCAATCCATGTTCCAATCGGCTTCCGTTTTTAACCAACCCTTGGATTCTTGGAATGTGAGTGCCGTAGCCAATATGGCATCCATGTTCGAGAGTGCGGCGCTTTTCAACCAACCATTGAATAGTTGGGATGTTTCTTCGGTTACTCTAATGAATTCCATGTTTGAGGATGCGGCGGTTTTTAACGGATCCATAGGTAACTGGAACGTAGGTTCCGTAACCAATATGGAAGCCATGTTCAAGGATGCAATTGTTTTTGACCAGCCAATACCAAATTGGGATACCGGTGAGCTATTGAACGCAAGGGAAATGTTCAGGGGAGCATCGGCCTTTAACCAAAATATAGATGCTTGGAACACTTCTTTCGTAACAACTATGGAGGCTATGTTCCAAAGTGCCACTTCCTTCAACCAACCCATAAATTCCTGGAACGTGGCATCGGTCACTACCATGTTTTCAATGTTCAACGGGGCATCTGCCTTTAATCAACCTTTGGATAATTGGAACGTACGTAGGGTCACCACAATGCAAAGCATGTTCGAAAATGCATCGGCCTTCGATCAAAATATTAATACTTGGCGCGTTTCCGGGGTAGGCAATATGAATTCGATGTTCAGGAACGCCTCAGCTTTCAATCAGCCTGTAGAACAATGGGACCTTGGCAGTGTTTCCATGCAAGCCATGTTTGAAAATGCTTCGGCCTTTGACCAGTATTTAGGGGATTGGGTAATGGGGGATGTCAGCAATGTGACCAACATGCTCAACAATACGGCGTTGACTCGCATTAACTACGACAATACCTTGATTGCATGGTCCGAGCAAAATCTTACTCCTGGTCTTTCGTTGGGAGCCCAAGGCTTGCTATATTGCGATGCGCTTGAGGAAAGGCAATCCATGACGGATAATTTTGGATGGTCCTTCTATCAGGATATACTGGATTGCCCGATTCCTGAATGTACCCTACTTGTTGCACCCTTAAAGGGTGAAGTTGATGTTCCTGTTAACACCAACCTAAATTGGGAGCCTGTCCTTTACGCCCGTGAATATCATTTGACCGTTGGTACTACTCCGGGAGGAAATGATATCCTGAATAATGAAATCGTGGTCAATGCAACATCCTACGAGTTCCCAACCGAATTTTTAGGGGGTGAAACCGTATACGTGACCATAGTTCCCACCAATGATACGGGAAGTGCCGTGGCATGTAGCGAAGAGAGTTTTACGATAGCTAACAATCCACCAACCATACCGGAATGTACCCAACTTACTATGCCCATGAACGGAGCTACGGAAGTTGCCGTGGATACCGATTTGTCCTGGGAGCCCATTTCTAATGCGGATGGCTATAGATTGACGATTGGCACCAGTTCCGGAGGCAATGAAATTCTGGACAATATAGACGTTGGGAATACCACCAATTATAATCTGGCAGCCAACCTACCCGAGGATACGGATATTTATGTAACGATAGTACCCTATAACGAACAAGATCCTGCGTTGGGATGTACCGAGGAAAGCTTCCGTACGGAGTTGATTCCCGTACCACCGGTGTGCACAAACCTAACCAATCCTATATCGGGGTCCGTGAATGTACCCATTGATACGGATCTTACTTGGAACATGGTGGACGGCGCTACAGGTTATATCGTCAATGTGGGGATAACACAGGGCGGTATTGAGATCGCCAATGGCATAGATGTTGGAAACACGACTACCTATTCCTTCCCACAAACATTACAGGGCAACAGAACGCACTACGTAACCATTATACCCTACAATGAGGTAGGCGATGCCGTTGGATGTGCCGAGGAGAATTTTAGGACCGGAACTTCCACCTTGAACAACCCTCCCCTTTGTACGGCGCTTTCATCCCCATTGAATGGGGCGGCGAATGTACCTTTGGACACCAATATTAGTTGGAACGCTGCCGCAAATACGGATGGATATTATCTTACTGTAGGAACGGCATCCGGATCAACGGATATTCTTAACGCTATGGATTTAGGAAATGTGACCATGTATGACCTTCCTTCGGATTTACCCGAAAATGCAACTATTTTCGTGACCGTTGAACCCTACAACAGTTTTGGAAGTGCCGCTTCGTGCACCGAGGAAAGTTTTACGACGGAAACCTTGCCAACCGCACCCAACTGTACCAGTTTGACGGCTCCGCTCAACAATACAACCGATGTAATCCTATCCACCAATATTTCCTGGAATACCATTTCAAATGCAGATGGATATTACCTGACCATGGGAACTACTTCCGGCGGAAATGACATTTTGGACAATGTAGATGTTGGCAATGTAAGTGTGTATGATTTGGCAACGGATTTGCCCGAAGCTACTACCATTTTTGTGACGATTGTACCCTATAATTCAGTTGGAAATGCAATGGGCTGTGCGGAAGAAAGCTTCGTAACCGAAACCTTGCCAACCGTACCCAATTGTACCAATTTGACGGCACCGCTCAACAATGCGACCGATGTAATCCTATCCACGAACATTTCATGGAATACCGTTTCCAACGCGGATGGATATTATCTGACCATAGGAACATCAACGGGCGGAAACGATATCCTCGATAGTATCGATGTTAGGAACGTGAGTATGTACAATTTAGCTACAGACCTACCTGAAGCTACCACAATTTTTGTGACTGTTGTTCCTTATAATGCCGTTGGAAGTGCCATAGGTTGTGCGGAAGAAAGTTTCGTCACGGAAACTGTATTGAATGTTCCAGATTGCACCAACCTGACCAGTCCATTAAATAATGCAACCGATGTAATCCTATCCAGCGATATTTCCTGGGCTCCCGTTTCCAATGCGGATGGCTATTACCTAACAGTGGGAACCACATCGGGTGGAAACGATATTTTGGACACTATCGACGTGGGGAACGTAAGCATGTACGATCTGGCAACGGACCTGCCTGAAGCTACCGTCATTTTTGTGACCATCGTTCCTTATAACTTGGATGGAACGGCAATGGGATGTTCAGAAGAGAGTTTTACCACGGAAACCTTGCCCACCATACCAGATTGTACCTCCTTGCTTACTCCAAGCAATGGGGATATCAACGTTCCTGTAGATATAACTCTTACTTGGGAGGAATCGCCCACGGCAGATGGATACCGACTCAGCGTTGGTACTTCTTCCGGTGGCAGCGATGTGGTCAATAATGAAGATGTAAGCATCCTAACTTCCTACACGTTTATGGAAAGATTGATGGAGGATACCAGGTATTATGTGAGGATTACACCTTACAATTTCTTGGGGGATGCCATAGACTGTACCGAATTTATGTTCACCACCATTAATCAAGATGATACCTTATACGGGTTCTCTCCAAATGGGGATGGCATAAACGATTTTTGGACCATTGACGGTATTGAACTAAATCCTGATAACACGGTTTCCATCTATAATAGATGGGGGGATTTGGTATTCGAGATTCAGGGCTATGATAATCAGTCCAATGTATTTAATGGTACCGCCAATCGAAAAACAAAACTTGGAGCCAGTGAACTCCCAAGTGGTACCTATTTCTTTAACATACAGGTATCCGGCGAACACAATCTTAATAAACTACAAGGGTTCTTAGTCTTAAAGCGATAATAAATGAACAAAACAATGTACCAATTCGCTTTATTGGCGATATACTTTCTATTTCAGATAGTCGGAAGCAAATTACAGGCACAGCAGACTCCCTTGTTTGCTGAGTATAATTACAATCCGTATCTCATCAATACGGCATATGCCGGACTGGCCCCAAGTACGGAAATATCCATAAGCAATACCGGTTTTTTTAACCAGGTAGAAGGAAGTCCGCGAAGTTTTGCATTAAGCCTGCATACCCCTTTGAACAGAGGAAAAGTAGGATTGGGGGCAGGGTTCATTCGCGATGAAATTGGCGTAACGACCTCCACCAATGCCTTTGCGACCTATTCTTATAAGATATTTTTCGATACAAAGAAGAACAGGCCCTACTGGCAGGTGTACACGCCCAACTCCCTTTCTTTCGCCATTTCGGGAGGGCTACAGCAATACCAAGACAATCTTCTTGATCTGGGTATCGTTGGTGATCCCAATTTCGCCCAGAACATCAATGCTTCCATACCCACCATAGGCTTGGGGATCTTATTGAACCTGGCCGATTTTCACTTGGGCTTTTCAGCTCCTAACGTATTGGGGGATACCTTGGCTACGGACGATAATCTAGATCTCTCCAATTCCTATTACGGCTATTTTGGCTACCGATTTTATTCGAACATTTTTGAGGAAATCATGATCAAACCCAATGTGCTGGCCAAGTATGAAAACGGAGCCCCGTTTCAATTAGATTTTAATGTGGCCATGAGCTATAAAAACAGGTTTGAACTGGGCACCGGCTACCGCACCAATTCGTCCATCAATTTGTTGGCCGGGGTCTATCTCCTAAAAAATATAAGGGCGATATACAACTACAACTTGGCCTTTAACGATAATCCGCTTGGAAACACCCATGGGATCGTGGTGAGCTATCTTTTTGGCGAAGGGTATCACAGAGATTAACAGCCCTACTTCGTTCATTGTACAAAAAGCTAAATCGAAGCTGATTTAAGGAATTTTGGTTTTCCGTGTCCACAACCCAATGGGTAAAATGGATATATATTCTATCTTAGGCCTTTATTTTAGCGCCTATTATATTCATGAAAAAGTCTATTCGTAAAACCGTTTGCCTTCTAGCCCTTTGTATTTTATCGGCCCCTTCCCTAAAATCCCAGGACACCTACCCTAGAAATGAATCGGTCGATATAAAGAAATATATATTCAATTTACAGCTAAACGACACTACCAATGTTATTGCAGGAGAGGCGGAAATCCATGTGGATTTTGAAAAAGAATCGGTTCCCTTTCAATTGGACCTTATAGGATATTCCGGCAAGTACGGAATGAAAATTTCAAATGTTTCCGAAGCAGGAAAACCTGCGGACTATGTTTTTGAAAACAATAAAATTACCATCACCCCTAATCAATCCACGCCCTTATCTCAGGTATATACGGTAAACTATCATGGCATACCTGAAAGAGGCTTGGTGATAGACACTACCAAGTTTGGCCAACGTTCCTTCTTTGGTGACAACTGGCCCAATTTAGCCAGACATTGGTTACCTTCCGTTGATCATCCGTACGACAAGGCTTCCATTGAATTTAAGATTACCGCCCCGGACCATTATGATGTGGTAGCCACGGGCGAAAAAATTGAGGAAAGCTATCTTGATAATGACACAAAATTGACCATTTATAGGGAACCTGCGCCCGTTGCCATGAAGGTCGTAACCATTGGGGTCACAAGATTTGCCAGTAGGTTGTTGGGGGAAGTGTATGATATTCCCGTTACGGCATGGGTGTATCCAGAGAATCGTCTGGAGGGCTTTTCGGATTATGGCGTTGCCACGAAAGTCCTCCGATATTTTATTGAACAAATAGGTCCGTACTCCTATGCCAAACTGGCCAATATGCAAGCAAAGACCCAGTGGGGAGGCCTTGAAAACGCGGGAACCATTGCCTATTTTGAAAATTCGGTCAACGGGAAAAATGAAGTCGAGGGACTCATTGCCCATGAGATAGCGCATCAGTGGTTTGGAAATTCTGCTTCGGAAAAGGATTGGAACCATGTGTGGCTTAGTGAAGGTTTTGCAACCTACTTCGCCATTTTGTACCAAGAGCGTGTTTACGGCGATGAAAAAAGAAAAGAGGAACTGATATTAGATCGGAATCAGATAATCGATTATTACAAAAAGAATCCATCACCCATTGTAGACCCCAGCATTAAGGACCCGCTAAAAGTATTGAGCGTGAACACCTACCAAAAAGGTGGCTGGGTTTTAAATATGCTTCGACATGAATTGGGGGATGACCTTTTTTGGGAAGGCATTGTGGCATATTATAAAAAATATCAGAACTCCAATGCATTAACCGAAGATTTCAAGGCTGTCATGGAAGAGATTTCGGGAAAAAACCTGGATACCTTTTTTCAACAATGGATATTTACCAAGGGATATCCAGAGATTAAATGGTCTTGGCATTATGAGAAAAACAAGCTTTTTGTCGATGTTGAGCAAGTGCAAGACCACTTTACTTTTTCCTTTCCGTTGGAAATACGCGTAGGGGACGATGTAGAAAAAACATATACATTAGATGTTGAAGGCAAAAAGACCATTTTCGAAATACCCATGAATGAAGCTCCTAAATCAATTACCATAGATCCTAACACTTGGTTATTGTTTGAAGAAAAATTGTAATTGGGTTCTAAAAAAAATTTTCAGAAGTATTAAGTTAATCGTTTCATGGGTAATTTAATTCCATGAAAAAAATCGGTTTAATTTTAGGGATAATTGTTCTTGCTTTTATCTTACTTACCTATATCTCCATTTCTTCTACACGTAAGGAAAATAAGACTTCGTCCATTGTTCTAAATATAGAAGATTTGAAGTCTATTGATTTTTCACGAATTGACTCCGTACTTGTTGCACCAAGCACATTGTACAAAGCTAACGCCGTTAAAAAGATGATGCAAGGGCAACAGTATCGTGAAGCGTGGTCTACACCAGTAAAGTTTCCAGTACTACATTTGGATACCCTGCTTGGAGGTGCAGAGATTTTGAAGAAAGGGGGCGGAAAACAAACACACAGTCTTAAGCTAGAGACCGAAAGTGGGTATATCTATACACTTAGAAGTATAAATAAAGATCCTGAACCATTGGTTCCAGAATGGGCCAGAACCCTTGGCTTAGAGAATATTATTGTTGATGGGATTTCCGCTCAGCATCCCTATGCGGCCTTAGCAGTAGCTAAATTGGCGGAAAAATCAAATCTTCTACATACTGACCCTAAGGCTGTTTTTCTCCCAGAACAAAACGCTCTGGAAAAGTTAAATAAGGACTATGGTAATAAAATTTACTTGTTGGAACATGAAACGGATGGAGGAAAAAATTGGACCCACTATAAAAACGTGAAGGCCATTTTGGATACTGAAGACTTGCAAGAATTGAAAAAGGATACGGGCCCTTTACTTAACATAGACAAATCAACATTGATTAGGGCGAGACTATTTGATATTATCATAGGTGATTGGGACCGTCACTCCAAACAGTGGGGATGGGTTGTAACTCAAAATGAAACCGAATATATAGCAATACCACTTGCCGGGGATAGGGATAATGCATTTTTTAGTGTTGATGGAATCATACCCTCTATCATTTCTAACAAACATGTATTACCGGACCTCCAATCATTTAAAGAGGAAATAGATTACCTACCTGGATTGGTCATGCCTTTTGATATATATTTTCTGAAAAATACTCCAAGAGAATATTTCATTAAAGAGGCGAAGCTATTACAAGGCCTACTTTCGAATTTGGCTATTGAAGAAAGTTTCAAAGCCTGGCAACCATTTTTAGTTGAACTGGATGGTGAAAGAATCATAAAGGCAATTCAAACAAGAAGAGATAATCTTCCTCAAATAGCAAACGACTTCTATGAAATCATTGAAAATAGGGATTACCTTACCGAACCACTCAAAGGTTCTGAAGATTTAGAACTGCCAAGTTCCCTAATCGGTTGTTTTGACTGTTTTTGATTTAGATTTTGGGTATTTTCTCTTTCTGTTTTTCAAGTATTTATAACCAACATATCCTAGCTGGGCCCCGATCAATAACAATTTAGTCTTTCTGCTCTTTACCAATAGTTTTGCAAAACCTAATACGGGTGATATATTCATAATTTATGCTTTTTTACAATAAAGCATAACTAAACAAGATGAGCGATCACATTCAAAAGAAAGTTTGGCTCAAAAACTTTTCCTCTGGAATAAAAGGTTATGAATAAATGTCAATTTTGTCTTTACAGGCTCTGAAATAATAAAAGGGTAGGCATCGTCCTTTCCCATGGACCTGTTCATACTATTCAGGGAATAGAATAATGCAATACCTGTTTTTAAAATAGTAGGAAAATCGTTTTCATAGTATGGGTCAAAATCGGCATTGAAGCCCAGTCTGTGTGTTCCTTGTAAGTTTGGAGTTGTCTTCAGTCCGAAATTATAGGCGGTTTCCAAAGTGTCCATTAAATGTAGATAATGGGACCATGTTTCCGCCCAATCTTCCCAAGGATGGGAAGAAGCATATTTACTAATGTGGAAGTTCTGCCAGTCTTGTCGAGGACCGTTCAAATAGTAATTTTGCAAGGCGCCATCGTATGGGACCATATCGTTTCCGAATATTTCCCTGAAGCCTGATAATACGTTTTCATCAGTCCGTATGAGGATATCCCAATAATAATGACCTACTTCATGTCTAAAATGGCCCAACATCGTTCTGTAACGCTCCTCCATTTTCTCTTTGACCTTTTCCCTGGTCACAGCATCAGCCTCAGAAATAAGGATTGTAATAACGCCATGGGCATGCCCGGTTTTTAGATTGTTCTTGTTTTTTGGGGATAGGAAATCGAAACAAAGCCCAGTCTCCGGATCTTCCCCTTTATTGACAATGGGTAACTTTAACCTCAATAGCTGATATACCAACCTATGCTTTGCAAATTCAATTTGCTTCCAATGTTCTTGATTTTTTTGATACGATAAGTCAGGTATGGTCCTGTTCAAGGAACAAGCCAAGCAAAATTCCGAGTTATTATCAATGGGAATCAACCAATTACAAATTCCATGTAGATTATTGGCGCAATACTTATAGGTTTCACCGTTCAAAGATGGTATGGCCCATTCTGAGCGGTTGGGTTCCAGCGAAACCATTTGATTGTAGTAGGAAGAATATGCCAGATAGTGCCCGCAAGAAACACAAAGGTTATTTTCGAAAACAACCGTATTACCACATTTGGAACATTGGAACAATTTCATGGTCTCCCATTCATAGGCTGAGTTTATCTTATCATTTTTAAATTGATGATTTCCTGCTCGGTCAAATACCTCCAGTGGCCCCGGGGCAAATCCTTTTTTGTGAGTCCGCCGTACACCACACGGTCCATTTTTACAATTTTATAGCCCAATTGTTCAAAAAGTCTTGGGACAATTTTATTTCTGGAACTGTAGATTTCTATACCTACCTCTCTTTTTGGGGCATCGTCAATAAAACTGATTTCCTGTACTTTGACCACTTTCTCGTCCACTACAACACCTTCCTGAATTTTAACTAGATCCGCACTCCTAAGGTCCTTGTCCAATATCACGTGGTAAATCTTTCTAAGACCGTTGATGGGACTCTTTAGACGCTTGGTCAAATCACCATCATTGGTAAAAAGTAGCAGTCCCGTATCTTCCTTGTCCAACTTATCCACGGGAAGCAATTTTGATTTGGAGGCACTTGAAATCAATCCGGATACATGACGCTTCCCTTTTTCGTCCCGTATGGTGGTAGAAAAGTCCTTTGGTTTGTTCAAAAGCACATATTCCCTTTTTACTGGATTTAACAGTTGCCCGTCAAACCTGACCTCATCCGTTAATTTCACCTTGTATCCCATTTCCGTAACCGGTTTTCCATTTACGGTAACGTTTCCGGCAGCTATATAAATATCTGCATCCCTTCTGGAACAAACCCCGGAATTGGCTACATATTTATTCAGCCGGATGGAATTTGGGTCGCTTACCTGTTTTGGAGCGGTGTTTTTCTTTATAGGCGCATTACCCCTAGCATAACTTTTTTTTCTAAAAGAACCGCCTTGCCTCCCAGAAGCCTTATCTCCTTTATTTGAATCCCCCCTGCTCATAACTGTCTTATTTTAAGCAAAGGTAAGAAAGGGATATGGTATTTCTTCTTGGTTTAATTCATTCCTTGCTTTCTGAAGAAACAAAATGATACATGGGGTGAAAATTCTGAAAGTAGTGACTAAAGAATTCGATTTAGGACCAAATCAACATCTATCAATAAAATACTGAAAACACCCACTACAATGACCAGTTTGAGAATATTATGAAGCCATAAAAAATGCTTCCTTGTACTAGATTTAAAAAGAATGACCAAAAAGACAATAAAAAGAAGGATGCAACCTGTAAAATAATAGTTCATGTAACCAACATCAAACTTAAAAATCAATAATAGGGCAGGTACCAAGGTCATCAACATCAAAATTCCAATGAACGATTTGGAAACACCCACCCCGTAAATAATGGGTATCGTCCTGTAATTTTGTGCCACATCGCCAGAAATATTTTCCAAATCCTTTATCAATTCCCTGGCCAAAATCAACAAAAACAGAAACATCGCATGAACAAATATTACGGTTTCAAAGTTTTTGTAATACACGAAAACGGCAAAAAAAGGTGTAATAGCCAAAGTAGCGGAAACAAAGTTCCCAACAAAGGGTATTTTCTTCAGCTTATGGGAGTAGAACCAGATACCAAAGATATAGGCCGAGAAGAAAAGTACTGCCCGAAAAGAAACATAACTTGCTGCAAAAACGGCCAAAAAGTTCAACACGAAGTACGAAGACAATTTGAAATGCTGGCTCACCAACCTATCCAGCATGGTCTTCCTAGGTTTGTTGATCAGATCCTTTTCAGCATCGTAAAAATTATTGATAATGTAGCCTGCAGCTATCACCAGAACGGAAGCAACAACGATTACAAAAAGATTGACATCAAAAACAACTTGCCTTACCGGTAGATTGGGTGAAAGAATATAGATGGATGCCAAATATTGGGCCAATACGATCATTAATAAATTGTACCCACGTACCACTGAAAACAGACTCAATACCTTTAATAGCAGGAGTTTGTTTTTTCTACTAAGCATGAATATGTTGGGTATATACTAGAAATTGTAGACCACTTCCAATTTGTAGTCTTTTAGGGCCTTCTTCGCTTTTTCAAGATCTTCGGTAAATCCAAGAAAGTATCCGCCACCACCAGAACCGCAAAGTTTTAGGTAATAGTCGTTCGTTTCTATTCCTTGCTTCCACAAATCATGAAATTTGGCAGGAATCATTGGCTTAAAATTATCCAATACCACGTGGGAAAGCTTTTTCAAGTTTCCAAAAAGGGATTTAACGTTGCCGTTCACAAAATCCTCCACACAAGCATCAGTATGCTTAATAAATTGGTCTTTAAGCATATTCCTAAAGCCTTCATTCTTCATTTGTTCCATAAAGATTTGAACCATAGGGGCCGTTTCACCGATGGATCCGCTATCCAATAAAAATACGGCTCCCTTACCTTCCAAATTTTGGGATGGTATGCTGGTGGATTCAATGTTGTCTTGTGAATTAATCAGAATAGGCAGGCTTAAATAACTGTTCAAAGGATCTAATCCAGAAGATTTACCGTGGAAAAATGATTCCATTTTACCAAAAATGGCTTTCAAGGAAAGGAGTTTTTCCCTGGTCAAGTTTTCTAGTACCGTTATCTTGTCCTTGGCATATTTATCATAAATGGCCGCGACCAATGCTCCACTACTACCTACTCCATACCCTTGTGGAATGGAACTATCAAAATACATTCCTTCCTCAATATCTGCATCCATTGCGATGAAATCAAAGGCAACCAGTTCCGGCTCTGTAATAGCCAATTCCTTTAGGTACGATGCAAATTCACGTAAAGCTTGGTTGGACTTTTTCGCCTTTTCCGAGTCGCTACTGGTTTTCAAAGCCCCCTTAAAAAAATTATAGGGAATGGAAAGCCCTTTGGAATCCTTGATGATTCCATACTCCCCAAAAAGAAGAATTTTTGAATAAAATAGTGGTCCTTTCATTTGTTTAAATAAAACCGATATGGCTTAAACACCTATAAATATAGATAACTATAGCGCAATTTTTAATCTTTTTGCTCAAAAAAAAGGTCTATCGCCAAAAAACCTATTCAGCTAACGCATTTAAAACAATAAAAGTATCTACCTAAACCTTTAGTCTTGTGGCACCTAAACCAATTCGATCGCAAATATACTGCTGGTTTTCACAGTATGCAACTAACTCATTCACAATAAATTGATACACTTCTTTTTTTTCTTTTTCCGGGTAAAGCACATGCACGTTAGCACCTGCGTCCAAGGTAAAGCATACATGTGTACCGGATGCCTCCCTAAATGCCCATATTTTATTTATTATTTCCAGAGTGTTGGGCTTCATTAAAACAAAGTAGGGGTCTCCGGTCATCATGATGGCGTGCAAAGTCAAGGCCTCACTTTCCACAATCTTTATAAATTCTTCCAAGTTGCCCGATTTTAAGATCGGCTTTAAGCTGCTAAGATTTCTATGGGCCTGCTGAAAACGTTGCTCTGCAAATGGATGTCCCTTGACCAAATCATGACCTACGGTACTACTAACCTGCTTTTGTCCTTTGTCCACTAGAAGAATGGTATCATGATAGTTTTTAAAAACAGGATGTACTTCAAAATCATAGGAAACACCATATAAATTGGTACTATTTGGAATTTCATCATGTATTCCCCAAGAAACAAGAGGTCCCTCAATGCTTCTGCAGGCACTTCCAGAACCTAATCGAGCTAGAAAAGAAGCTTTTTTACAAAAGAAACCATCATCCATTCCTGGTTGAAGTATTCTCTCTATTTCCACAAGGCATAAGGCCAAAGCCGACATCCCGCTTGCGGATGAAGCGATACCACTACTATGAGGAAACGAATTGGAGCTTTCAATAATAAAATGATAGTCCTTTAAAAATGGAACATAAGCTTCAATTCGTTTAAAAAATGTTTCGATTTTAGGTATAAAACTGGGTTTTGGATTCCCTTCGAAAAAAAATTCAAAAGAAAATTCAGGGTTAGGACTATCCAGTCTTTTAAAATTTATTTTGGTGGTAGTGGCGCATGCGCTTAATGTAAAACTGATAGAAGGGTTTGCTGGAACTTGTCCTTCCCTCTTTCCCCAATATTTTACCAATGCAATGTTACTAGGGGATTTATAAGCAACCTTTCCCTCCTCAAATAAATCAATGGGTTTGGAAGGGATAAAATCTTTTTCTGTCATGTAGCCAACTATTTTCGCAAAGATAGTTTTTAGCCAGACCAATAAAAATAAATGATTATTTTAGGGCATGAACACGGCCCTACTAAAAAAGAGACTTCCCTTTGTTTTGATAAGTGTCACCTTGTGTCTTGTTATCGGATTTGTATCCAGTGTGGTTACCCAAAGTTCCGTGAACGATTGGTACCTTACCTTGAACAAACCCAGTTTTAATCCACCCAACTGGTTATTTGCCCCAGTTTGGACTACTTTATATATCATGATGGGCATATCTGCCGGATGGGTCTGGGCGAAAGGTTTCCATCATAAGTGGGTTAAGACCGCCCTGTATCATTTTGGCTTTCAGCTTTTATTAAATGCGCTTTGGAGCATTGTTTTTTTTGGACTTCAATCGCCCTTTTGGGCCTTATTGGTCATCCTAGCGCTTTTGGTCATGATTATCTTTACCATCAAATGGTTCAGGCTGGTGAGCAAAATAGCGGCGTTTCTTTTAATCCCGTACTTGGCATGGGTCTGCTTTGCGACCCTACTGAATTACAAAATCTGGGAACTTAATTAGCGTTTCCCATTTCCAATAATTTCAACATCGTGCGGTAGTTTCTAGTGGTAGCTTCCAAACCTAGCTTTCGTTCTACTAGGTTGTTGTTCAATTTGGCATTTCCGTACCCGTTTTTACAGCAGAGATACAAACAATCCTCTACCAATTCCCATGTTTCATGCGGATAGACCTCCTTCCTGAACAAATCTAGCCTTTCCTTTTTGGGGGGTCCAAAAAGCATAACAAAGTATATTCTATTGGCTTCCAAATCCTCTTTTCTTGAAAATGGGTTATTGCGGATGATCTTATGCAAATCCGATACGGACTTGACCAAAACGGGCACCTCAAAACCGAAATGAGCCTTAATGATTTTTTCCAAAGAGACTTTTGTTTCGGGAACCGATACATCAGCTTCCTCAAAAATAACATTACCACTTTGAATATAGGTTTTTACGCCCTTAAATCCATTGTTGGACAGGATTGAACGCAATTCTGCCATAGGAACCTTTCTTTGCCCACTTACATTGATTCCCCTTAAAAATGCGATTTTTTTATCCATCGTTTTACGTTCGATCAAAACTGTTGACAATCCCCTGGGCCGCTAAAAAACCGCCCGTCCAGGCATTTTGGAAATTAAAGCCACCTGTTATCGCATCAATGTTTAAAATTTCACCCGCGAAATAAACATTTGGGAGCACTTTGCTTTCAAAGGTTTTGAAGTTGACCTCCTTTAAGTCCACGCCTCCTGCGGTCACAAATTCCTCCTTAAAAGTACTCTTCCCATTTACGAAGAACAGGCTTTCCGTCAATTGCGCCGTTAAGTCCTGTAACTGGTTTTTGCTTACTTCTGGCCATGTAAGGCTATCATCGATTCCGGCGGCACAAACCAAATTGGCCCATAATCGCTTGGGGACGTCCACCACCTTGGTTCTTAAAACCGTCTTTTTTTCGACCTGCTTCACCTTCATGAATAATTCCAGGAGTCCGTCTGGGTGATAGTCCGGAACCCAATTCACTTTGATTTTGAACTGGTACTTATAGGATTCCAATATACGAGCACCCCAAGCGGAAAGTTTTAAAATTGCCGGACCGCTCATACCCCAATGGGTAATCAATAATGGTCCTTCGGATGACAGGATTTCGCTATGGCCTACACGACCGTTATTTCTTCGGGATTTTATTTTGTCCAAAACGGTAACTTCGGTATGTGAACTTATACCCGGTATATTTTTGATGCGTTCGTCCTGAATATTGAAGGTAAACAACGAAGGTACCGGAGGAACGATGGTGTGGCCCAAACCGTTTAATAGTCCCCAAATTTTGGGGTTGCTTCCGGTAGTCAACAACAACTTTTTGGATCTATACGCTTTTTTGGCAGTGCTTATTTCCCATAGATCCCCTTGATCAGAAAAAACATTCTTAAATCCTGTAACGGTACAAATTCTAACTATATGTATGCCTAATCTATCCGCTTCGGATGTAAAACAATCGATAATGGTCTGTGAGGAATCCGTTGTTGGAAACATTCTGCCATCCTCCTCAATTTTTAAGGATATACCCCTTTTTTCAAAAAACCCGATGGTATCTCCAGTGGCATAGGTATGAAAAGGCCCTAACAACTCCTTTTCTCCTCTTGGATAATTGGACGCAAGGTCTGCGGGGTTGAACTCGGCATGGGTAACGTTACATCTTCCACCGCCGGAAACCTTTACCTTGGTCAACACCTGTTTGCCACGTTCCAGGATGGCTATTTTTAATTGGGGTCTAGCTTCGGCGATATGGATGGCCGCAAAAAAACCGGCCGCACCGCCCCCGACAATGACCACATCGAACATTACCGTACCCTTTCAGGATAATTGGTAATGATACCGTCAACACCAATTTTCTTCATGGCGTCAATATCAAAATCCTCATTTACGGTCCACACGTAAATTTTAAGTCCGGCTTCCCTGATCTGATTTGCGATTTCCAAATCCAGGTTTTTGAAATAGGGATTTATGGCAACCGCGTTAAGTTCCTTAGCCACAGGAATGGCGTCCACAGGGTTTTCTTCCGTTAATACCGCAAGCTGTACGTTTGGATTCAATTTTCTCATTTCGCGTAACTCGTCCCATTTGAAACTGGAAATGATAAAATTTTCGGTCGACCATCCTTGTTTCTCAATGTAATAGTTCATGATATGGTTGACCTTATCTGCTGTATCATCCCCTTTTAGCTCTATGTTCAGGGCCACTTTATTGTCTATCAATTTGAGGACATCCTGCAACATTGGGATTTTGTGTCCGCCATTAACTAATAATTTGCTTAGGTCGAAAATGTTGTACTCCTCAATCTTTCCTGGGCCGTTGGTCAATCTGTCCACCGTTTCGTCATGGAAAACAACGATTTCCCCACTTTGGATTTTGAACACATCGATTTCTATCATATCAACGCCCAGATCCATGGCCTTTTGAACGGAAGCCAAGGTATTTTCGGTTTCATGTCCCATGGCACCCCTATGCCCGATTACCAAAGGTTGATTCATATTGCAGGAAGATAGTAGTATCCCAAAAACTAAGGTTAAAAATACTCTTTTCATTTGCTCTATATATCTGTTTTATCAGTCAAATATAAGTAACCCGCCAGAAAGTTCTTGGGATGTATCCTTACATAGACTATAAAATTTCAAAAATAAAGGATTCCAATGGTTCAAGAGACACTTCTATATGGCCTTCTCCTGCAATAATGTTTAATTTATTTCTAATACCGTAGAGAGCATCCTTTATTTCATAGGTTCCTTCCTTCAATTTCCACTGCTCCAAAATCTCCTTTGGAACTTTTAAATCAAACGAAAAGGAATCGGTCACATCAAAATTAAGGACGATAACCAATTTCTGATTTCCGGACCATCGCACGTACGAAAGCACCCTATGGTTATAACCTTTTGTACGCTCCTTGTTGTAAAAATGAATTTCCCTATATTTTCCCATTAGGGCTTCGCTTTCCAAGGTGAAATTCAAAAGTCTCCGGTAAAAATCACGCAAATCCCGCTCCTGTTGGGTTAATTGACCCCCATCGAATTTTTTATTGTTTACCCATCTCTGATGATGTGGAACACCCACATAATCAAAAATGGAAGTCCTTGAGGCACTTCCAAATCCGGGATTTTCGGCTGCGGGCTCCCCCACTTCCTGCCCGAAATAGATCATGGTGGGGGAAGTACTGATCGTGGCGGAAACCACCATTGCGGGTTTTGCTATTTCGGCCTTGCCTACAAATTCCGGACTCGCAATACGCTGTTCATCATGGTTTTCCAAGAAATGGAGCATGTGATGTTCAATATCCTTGAGATTGTTCTGTACTACGGGAATATGATCGGACCAACCATAGCCTTTCATGATATGTTTGAGACCGTCATAAAAATCGACCTTATCGTATAAATAATCCATTTTTCCTTTGTGAATAAAGGTTCTGTAAAGATCAGGATTATAGACTTCAGCCATTAAGAAAGCATCCTCATTTCGCATTTTGATGTAGGAGTTCATAAAGCTCCAAAATTCCACTGGAACCATTTCGGCCATGTCATATCGAAATCCATCCACACCAAAATCCATCCAGTACAAGGCAATGTCCCTAAATTTTATCCAAGAATCTGGCACATCCATATGCTGCCAAAATCGGAAGTGTTCCTTAAAATCTTTGTCCCCAAAATCATACGGAAGAAGGTCGAAATCCAAACCGCCATCGGGTTTTACACCGTAATTTACGCGGACTGTTTCGTACCAGTCGTTCATATCGGGCTTGGGACTTCTGGAACCGTTCCCTGTCCATTTGGCCGGATTTTCCTTGAGCGTTCCTATGGATATATGCCGTTCACCGCCCAAGGGCTTATAGCCATCCCTCCAATCCGGCACTTCAAAACGGGCGCCGGGGATATAGTAAAAATTATTATTTTTTTGATACTCTTTACTGGTATCATCATCGGCACCAAAACTGCGTACACCATTGGGGTTGGAGATACCTTGATAATCCCGGGCTACATGATTGGGCACAATATCCATGATGACCTTCATACCATGGGCATGGGTCCTATTTATTAGCTCTTTATATTCCTGCAACCTTTTTGCAGGGTCCAGGGCCAAATCCGGATTCACATTGTAATAATCCTTTACGGCATAGGGGGAACCTGCGCGCCCTTTAACCACGTTGGGGTCGTCATTTGAAATACCATAGGCCGTGTAATCCCTGATTACGGCGTGATGCGGAACACCGGTATACCAAATGTGCGACACGCCAAGCTTTTTGATTTCCGATAAGGCCTTATCGGTAAAATCCGCAAACTTGCCCACCCCATTTTCCTCGATGGTTCCCCAGGGTTTATTGGTAGTGTTGGTATTCCCAAAAAGTCGGGTAAAAACGTGGTAGATTACGATTTTTCCTTGCATTTCAATTTCCTATTTCCAACAAATCGTCGGACCCCCCAAAAAATACGGGGTCTTAGTTAACATTTAAGGGCATTTTGGGCAATAACTCATGTGCTTTACCTCGCACCAGAATGGAAATTCCGTTGTCCCCGTTCAGTTCAAAGGTCAATTCGTTGGAAGCGACCTTAACCTTGATGATGCGGTTCCTAAAATTCACTTTAAAGGAATAAGCGTCCCATTGCTTGGGTATGCGGGGCTCAAAGGAAAGTGTATCATTGACCACACGCATACCCCCAAAACCTTCAACGATGCTCATCCAGGTACCTGCCATGGAGGTTATATGGAGTCCTTCCTCAACTTCCTTGTTATAATCGTCCAAATCCAATCTGGAAGTTCTAAGGTAAAACGTATACGCCTGTTCCATTCTTCCCAATTTTGCCGCTTGGATACTATGCACACAAGGTGATAAGGAAGATTCGTGCACGGTGAACGGTTCGTAAAAATCAAAATGCTTTTCCAGTTCATCCGTTGTAAAATGATCCTCAAAAAAGTAGAAGCCTTGAAGCACATCGGCTTGTTTTATATACGGCGATCGTAGAATACGGTCCCAGCTCCACTTTTGGTTAATGGGCCGTTCCGATCGTTCCAAATCGCTTACCTTGACCAAATCCTTGTCCAAGAATCCATCCTGTTGCAGGTAGACGCCATATTCCTCCGAATAAGGGAAATACATGGAATCCGCCACTTTTTTCCAGGCATCACATTCGGTAGGCGTAAGGTTGGTCTTGCCCATTATCCTTTTGTAATCCTCCGGATATCCTTCCTTTACCTTGGTCAATTGTTCCAGGGCAAATTGGATACACCACTGGGCCAAGTAATTGGTGTACCAATTGTTGTTGACATTATTTTCATATTCGTTGGGACCGGTTACCCCCAAAATGACAAATTTGTTCCTGAGGGTGGAAAAATTCGCTCGTTGGTGCCAAAAACGGGCAATACCAATGAGCACTTCCAAGCCCATCTCTGGAATATAGGAGTAATCCCCCGTATATCGGTAGTAATTATAAATAGCAAATGCGATGGCACCGTTTCTGTGGATTTCCTCGAATGTTATTTCCCATTCGTTATGGCACTCCTCACCGTTCATGGTCACCATGGGATATAGGGCAGCCCCATTGGTAAACCCGAGTTTCTCTGCGTTCTCAATGGCTTTTTCCAAATGGTTATACCTATATTTCAATAATTTCCGGGCAACCATTTCGTCCTTCGTGGCCATATAGAATGGTATACAGTAGGCTTCGGTATCCCAATACGTACTACCCCCATATTTTTCTCCTGTAAATCCTTTTGGACCTATGTTCAGTCTGGAATCCGTTCCTAAATAGGTTTGGTTCAATTGAAAAATATTGAACCGAATTCCCTGCTGCGCCTTTATATCACCTTGGATGTTGATATCGCTCATTTCCCAAATCCGTGCCCAGGCCTCTTTTTGCTTTTCCAATAAGTTTTCAAAACCAAGATTGGTAGCTTTGTCCAATGCCTCATTGGCCGCATCTACCAGTGCATCCTCGGGATGGTTTCTGGAAACGGTATATCCCCCAAATTTTGTGAGGGTCAGTTTCTCCCCTTTTAAGACTTTCTGCGAAAATTGCAAGGATACAAAGGTATCCGTGGATGTTTCCAAAGTTCCGGGAATCGAAACACCCTTGTAATCCAAACTTGCCTGCATGAAAGTGCAGGTCTTGAAATGCGTCTTCATGGTGTGGGCTTCAATAAAGGCCCTGTTGCCCGATGAGGACACCTTGGTAGTATTCCAGAATTTGTCGTCCCAATTGCTATCCTCATTGGTTATTCCACTATCCAAATAGGGAATGAAGGTTACTTCACCATCCATATTTTTTAGGGATATGTCAAATGAAATGGCACCCACCTCGTCCAATTCCAAACTTAGGAATCTGGTAATGTGGACCTCAACTTGGGCGTCGTTGGGTAAAACAGCTTCAAAGCTTCTTTTGTACCAACCCTCTAGCATATTCAATTCACGCTTGAAAACCGATACCTTTTTACAGGTAGCCAAATCGAGTTCAGTCCCATTTACAAGCACCTTTATACCAATCCAGTTAGGCGCGTTCAATACTTTGGCGAAGTACTCCGGATAACCATTTTTCCACCAGCCCACACGGGTTTTATCTGGGTAGTAGACACCTGCAATATAACTACCCTGGAACGTTTCCCCGGAATAGGTTTCCTCGAAATTGGCCCGTTGTCCCATGGCCCCATTTCCTATACTGAAGAGACTTTCAGAGGATTTTACCCTTTCCGCATCAAAACCTTCCTCTATAATGGACCACTCGTTAGGTCGTATGTAATCCTGATTCATATATTATTATTGGGATAAAATTTTTGTCTATTCTTAGTTGGCCTATACAGCCGATTTATTGCAGCAAGCTGTTCAAAAAATCATCGGTCATTTCCGTGAAATCGTTGAAATTATAGTTCGCTTCGGTCAAGGTATTCGAATCCCCAATACCTATACTTGTCATTATGGCGTTGTTGGCTGCTTTTATGCCAGCAACCGCATCTTCAAACACCACACAATTCTGGGGTACTACTTGAAGATTTGAGGCGGCGATCAAGAAAACTTCCGGATCCGGTTTTGCCTTTGTAACATTATTGCCATCAACAATGACATCAAAAAAAGGCAAAAGACCAACTTTTTCCAAGATGGGTCTAGCATTTTTACTTGCAGATCCCAAAGCGATTGGAACCTTCTTGTTTTTTAGAAATTCCAGGACACGCGGTACATCGGGTAAAATCTCCGATGCGTCCATTTTTTCAATATAGTCCAAATAATCCTTGTTTTTTTCGACCATCCAACGGTCAAACTGCTCCCTACTGGCATTAACTTTTCCAATTTCCAAAAGTATCTCAAGACAACGCTTTCGGCTAACCCCCTTAAAAAGTTCATTTTGCTCCAAGGTAAAGTCAAAACCCAATTCATTGGCCAATTTTTTCCAAGCTAGGTAATGATATTTGGCCGTATCCACGATAACACCGTCCAAATCAAAAATAAATCCCTTTTTTTCCATGCCGGCAAAAGTAACTAATTGATAGTGGATTCCCTATGGATAATAGTAGCGGAAATCACTTCTGTTTTATGGTTTCCTTCCAAATCGTTCTCTATTCGGTCTATCAGCAATCTGGCGGCTGTTTCGCCCATAAGCTCTCCATGCTGCGCCACAGTCGTCAACTTGGGCGTTGAATATCTGGACAAAATTCCGTTGGTAAACCCAATGAAAGAAATATCCTCCGGCACTTTCTTTCCCTGCCTTTGGACTACATCCATGCATTTAATCGCAAAAATTTCGTTTACGCAGAGTACGGCATCTATTTCGTTGTTTTCGAAAAAGTTCCAAATATCGGTATCGTCCTCACTTTTATAAGGCAATGTTAATACCAATGCATCATTGTAATCCAATCCATTTTTCCGTAATGCCGTTTGATACCCTTTTGCCCTGTCATAACTAACATTGAAATAGCCCTCCGTGGTTATTAAGGCAATATTCCTCTTCCCTGTATGGATCATATACTCCACCGCCTCATAGGCTATTTCCTCATCATTGAGAATTACCTTATCACATAAAACCTCCTCTGACACACGATCAAAAAGTACAAGGGGAATTCCTTGTTTCAAGACCTCATTGAGATGGGTATAATCATTCTTCTCCTGTGTTTCGGCGGACAGGGACATAATGAATCCATCTATGCTGCCATTGGCTAAGAGTTCCATATTAAGAACCTCCTTTTCAAAAGACTCATCCGAAACACAAATCATTACGTTATATCCTTTTTCCCCTGCATATTGTTCGATTCCCCTAAAAACGGTAGTGAAGAAATGATGGACAATATCCGGGATAATAACACCTATGTTTTTTGTTTTTCTATTTTTAAGACTTAGGGCTATATTATTGGGCCTATAATTATAAAGTTTGGCGAACGCCTGAATCTTTTCCTTCGTATCCTTACTGATTTCCTCACTATTTTTCAATGCTTTGGAAACCGTAGATATAGATACTTCCAATTCCTTTGCGATTTGTTTTAAAGTGACTCTCCTTTTCAATTGGAAAATTGTATTAGGTGGAATAACAGAGGTAGCAAATTACATAAATTTTAGAATAAAATTTAAACCCGATTCAAATAGAACGTTTTTGGATTTCTTTAAATATTTGACAAGAAAAGAGTAAGAAAAATTAAATCCATATATTTGTTTAAAATTGTAATTTCACATTTTAGGTTTATTTTTTTTACGAATTGAATATTTTAACACCTTCAAGATTCACAAACCTTTAATCCTTTTAAAAGTTATTAACACGAAAACGGTTTCGTAACTATATAATTGATTCTATATGTGTGCTTTTGACATTTTTACATATTTTTAACTCTTGAAATTAATTAAACTCAACTTAAATTAACAATTTATGAAGATTACGCTATTAAAAAGCCTAGTTGTTCTTGGGGCAATTTTGACCTTTGGCATTAATCAGGCACAAGAAGTTTCGGGTACCGTTTCCGATGCTTCTGGCCCCTTGCCAGGTGCAAGTGTTTTGGAAAAGGGAACAACAAACGGTACACAGACTGATTTTGATGGAAACTACACCCTTTCAGTAGGGGAAGATGCCGTTCTAGTTGTAAGCTATATAGGTTACAAAACCCAGGAAGTATCTGTAAACGGCAGAACAACTGTAAACTTTACTTTGGAAGAAGACGCTGAAGCTTTGGAAGAAGTTGTAATAATTGGTTATGGTACTACCACGGTAAAGGATGCTACAGGATCTGTAACGGCCGTAACCTCCGAGGATTTCAACGGTGGAAACATTGCCTCTCCGGAACAATTAATTCAAGGCAAGACCGCTGGTGTTAATATTCAACAAACAACCGGTGAGCCTGGTGCTGGTATTCAAATTAACATTAGGGGAGCCAACTCGGTAAGAGCAAATAACAACCCTCTTTTTGTTGTTGACGGAGTACCCCTTTTTGGTGAAAATACGGAAGCCACTGGTTCCAATGCCGGAGGAACTGGCAGTGGACAGGTGGGTAACCCGTTAAACTTCCTTAACCCCAACGATATTGAAAGTATGAGTATCCTGAAGGATGCCTCTGCAACCGCCATCTATGGTTCGCGTGGTGCAAACGGTGTTGTAATCATTACCACCAAAAGTGGTAAAGGAGCTTCACAAGGATCTTGGGAATTCTCTTCAAATTTAAGCGTTGCCAAGCCCGTAAGACTATTTGACCTATTAAGTAGGGATGAATTTTTAACAGCACTACCGGATTATGGAGCTGACCCAGTTGCCAACGATTTTGGATCGAACACAGACTGGCAAGAGGTAATATTCCGTTCAGCAGCATCCACAAATAATAACATCTCCTATTCTAACAACTATGGATCAGGAAACGTTCGTACTACTTTTGGTTACTCCAAGCAATTTGGTACCATTGAAAAATCTGAATTTGAAAGAATTACGGGAAGATTAAATTTAAACCAAAGATTTTTGGACGACAAATTATTGTTAACTCTTCAAACATCCGTTTCAAGGGTAAATAGGTCACAACCACCGCTGAATTCCGGCGCAGGTGTTGAAGGTGATATTTTAGGTGCAACCTATTCTGCAAATCCTACTTGGCCCAATAGCATATCCTTTCAACCTCCAGGAAGTATTTCCAGGAACCCAATCAACATGTTGGTTGAATCACAAAACATCAGCAACACAGACAGATTTTTATTAAATGGTTCTGTGGATTACAAATTCACTCCTGAAATTTCTGCCAAAGTGAATGCTGGATACGATAAATCGAGTAGTGAAAATGTCTCAGTTCTAACATCTGATATTATCAATTATCCAGGGATTTCAGGACAGGGTTTTGGAACGTATTACAGTCTTGAGAGGGATAATAAAACCTTAGAGACAACCATTTCATATAATAAGGAGTTCGAAAAATCGAATCTCGATGTTGTTCTGGGATATGCTTACCAAGACTTTAGAACCCAAGGTAGGAATACTACCGGTAGAGGATTTAGCACAACCGATTTAAATCAAATGGGCAGGGATTTAGTAAGTACGGTGAAAGAGGCTCAAGGAACCATTGATGGGTCCTTTCAACAGTTCTATTATGCAACCAATACATCTGATTTGGTCGTAAATAGATTATTCCCTTCTTCAACTACTGACAACATACCTTATGCATTTGAAAGGAAAGTAGACGCTGTTACCGCTGATACTTTTGACAACACTGATGAATTGCAATCTTATTTTGGAAGAATCAATTATTCGCTGAATAACAAATATCTTTTTACAGCTACAATGAGGGCGGATGGTTCATCTAGATTTGGACCTGAAAACCAATATGGTTACTTTCCTTCCGCTGCTTTTGCTTGGCAATTGGCCGAAGAGGATTTTATAGGTGAAAATACCTCGACTCTTAAGTTAAGGTTAAGTGCAGGTCTTACTGGTAACCAAGCCGGTTTAGGTTATGGTAATTTTGTGGCCAGACAGCGTTTTGGAGGTCTTGGCAGTAACAATGATGCTGTAGTACAACAAAATGGTTTGGCAATTGTGGCTACAGATAATCCTGAATTGAAATGGGAAAGTACATTGGATTACAATGTCGGATTGGATTTTGGATTCAACAATGATCGATTGAATGGTAGTATTGATGTATATCGCAGGGACACAAGAGACTTATTATTACGTACACCTCCTGCTTTCCCTGCTACAACTCCATTCCAGTTTGGTAATGTGGATGCGAGTGTAATCAACCAAGGTATTGAATTTGCCATAGGTTATGATTTCATTCAACAACAGGATGTGAATTTCTCTGCAAACTTCAATATTTCTTATAACCAAAATGAAATACAAGACTTTGCAGGAGCAATCAACTCTGGACCAATAAACGGTCCCGGTTTAACAGGTGCTTTTGCGCAACGTTTTGAATCCGGATATTCCTTATTCTCTTATTACATGGCTATATTCGAAGGATTTGATAGCACTGGAAATCCAATATATACAGATGTTGATGGAAATGGCGTTGGAGATCCTGATGTGGACAAAACATTTGTTGGTGAAGATGCATTGCCGGATATTACAAGTGGTCTTTCGTTGAATTTTAGGTATAAAAACTGGGATGTGAACACATTTTTCTCAGGACAATTTGGTTTCTCGGTTTACAACAACACCGCGAACTCCTTCTTTAACGCAGGTCAATTGGGTACTGCAAGAAACGTTACACAAAATGTACTTGCCCTTGGTGAAGACCCGGGAGCATCTACAGCAGTATCATCAAGATTCTTAGAAAAAGGTGATTTCGTAAGGTTCCAAAATGCATCTATTGGATATAAAGTTCCTTTATCTGGAGAAGGTGCTTTGAAAAGCCTTAGATTTTCTTTAACTGGCCAGAATCTGTTCTTAATTACGGATTATAGTGGAATTGATCCTGAGGTAACTGTAAATACTGGTAACTTGAACGCAGCAGAATTGCCAACAAGGGGTATCGACTTTATGACGTTCCCAAATCCACGTACATTTACTTTTGGAATAAATGCTTCATTTTAATTAAAAAAAAATTGTTTTATCATGAAAAGATTTAATTTAAAAATTTATCTAACAAGTTTCCTGATGGCAGCGGGGTTTGTATCCTGTACCGATTTGGAAATTGAGGAAACCGATTCCTTTATATCGGAAGGTTTCCAAGGACTTGAAAACCCGGCTTCTTCATTGGAAGCATTGTATGGAGCTGTTAGGGGGCAGCTATCTGACCAAGCTAATACATATGCCCTTTTAGAAGTTACTACAGATGCTCAACTTATTCCCACTAGAGGAGCTGACTGGGGTGACAACGGTCGCTGGAGAAAATTACACCAGCACGAATGGGGCTTGGAAGATGCTGATGTTATTACACCATTTGAGCAATGGAACTCCAACCAACTATTGGCTTCACAAATTTTAGATGACAGGAGCAACTCTCCTGAAGACGTCAAGTTAGAAGCACGTTTTCTCAGAGCATATGCCATGTGGAGAATTTTAGACCTTTATGGACAAGTACCGTTCAGGGATACAAGTTTACCTACCACAGCATTGCCAGAGGTACTTTCTGGTCAGGCTGCTGTAGATTTTATCTTAGCTGACCTAGACACTTGTATATCAGGTTTACCTTCACTTACAGGAAATTCAGGGGAAGAGCTGAAAAGACCTGGTAAAGCAGCCGCTAGATTCTTAAAAGCAAAAATTCTTTTAAACAAACATGTTTATGTAAACCAGTTAAACGGTGGTGGTGGATCTCCTGATGCAGGAGATATGGCCGAAGTCATTTCTTTGGTTGATGCTATTACAGCAGATGGATATGAATTGGACGAGAACTATTTTGAGATTTTCAAAGCCAGTCCAGACAGTGAAACGATTTGGTTCACAGAATCCAACGTACAAAACATGATTTACGCTCCACTTCACTTGAATTCTTTTGGTCTAGCCGGGGGTGGCGGATGGAATGGATTTAGTACCTTGGCTGAATACTATGATTTATTCGAAGGAGACCCAAATAGCAATAGGGTTGAAACTGATCTTACTCCCTTGGATGGACAAGAAATTAGACGTGGAGGTGTTCCTGCAGAAGGACTTCCATTTACCGGTAGAGAATATACAGAAGATGTAGAAGGATATGAATTTGGCTCCAACGTTGGTTTTGGATTTTTAGTAAACCAACAATACGATTTGGATGGAAGTAAATTACAAGACAGACAGGGCGTTGATTTGGCCTTTACTAGAGATTTTGTAGACGGAACCGGTTCCAAAAATTTGATAAATAATAGTGAAAGAACAGGTATTCGAATTATTAAATACAATCCCCGTTTTGGTGAAACTACATTGCATAAAGTGCAGTTTAGATATGCCGACGCCTATTTAATGAAAGCGGAAGCAATGTTCAGAAGCGGTGGTGACCCAACTGAAATGATTAATACACTACGTGTGTTAAGGGGTGCGAATCCACTTGGTTCAGTAGCTGAAAGCGACATTCTTGATGAAAGAGGAAGGGAATTATATACTGAAGGTTGGAGAAGAAATGATTTAATTCGTTTTGGACAATATCTTAGAGCATGGGAATTTAAGAATGATGCGGAAATTGCAAATCAGAAAAGATTGTTGTTCCCCATCCCATTACCACAGCTATTGGCCAATCCAAATTTGGTGCAAAATCCAGGTTACGAATAGTAGTTCAATTTTTTGAGTATATAAGAATCCCTTCCATGGAAGGGATTCTTTTTTTAATAAAACTTAATAAAAGTTTAAAACAGTTAGTGCAAGGTTAAAAAGTATTTCTAAAAGCTAATAAATTCATTTCTTTACACTCACTTTTGCTTGCTTGGCCCTTATGCAAAAACACTTGGTATATATTGGTTTACTACTACTTTTAACAGGATGTGCTAAAAATACTAAGGACAAACTCTTTAACAGGTTACCGTCCAGCAGTACCGGCATCCAGTTCTCAAATACCCTAACAAGTACTCCTCGACTAAATATTCTCAATTATTTGTACTATTACAACGGTGCTGGTGTTATTACCGCAGATTATAATAACGATGGACTTATAGATCTTTTTTTTGCGGGTAACCAAGTACCCCCCGCCTTCTACGTAAACCAAGGAAATTTCAGGTTTAAAAAAATACCTATCCCTTGGGATGAAATGGATTTAAACAGCTGGACTACCGGGGTCACTCAGGTAGACATTAACAACGACGGATTATTGGATATCTACATCTGTCAGGCTTCAGGATACAGAGCCCTAAAAGGAAAAAATAAACTGTTTGTAAATCAGGGGTTAGACGCTTCTGGAAATCCTATTTTCAAGGACCAATCAATGGAATATGGTCTAGATTTCGAAGGACTTTCTACCAAAGCTGTATTTTTTGATTATGACCTTGATGGGGATTTAGATATGTACTTATTGAACCATTCAGTCCATCCGAACCTCAATTACGGTAAAGGAGAAAATCGGTCTAAAATTGACCCAATTTCAGGAGACCTACTTTATGAGAATGTAAATGGCCATTTTACCGATGTAAGTAAGAAAGCTGGAATATTCCAGGGAAAAAGTGGATATGGTTTGGGAATTTCCATCTCGGACATTAATCTTGATGGCTATCCGGATATTTATATTGGCAATGATTTCTTTGAAAATGATTATCTCTACATCAATCAACAAGACGGCACATTTAAGGAAATAATATCCCATGATGACACAAAAATGGGCCATACCTCGCACTACTCCATGGGAAATGCCATAGCGGATGTTAATAATGACGGTTATCCGGACATCATTTCTTTGGATATGCTTCCCGAAGATTTACAGACCTACAAAACTTCGGGGCTGGAATATGGTTATCCAATTTATCAACAATATTTAAAAAATGGTTTTGCTCCACAATTCATGCAAAACACCCTACACCTAAATAATTCAGGTTCCAGCTTTTCGGAAATCGGTTTTTTAAGCGGCATTTCCGCAACTGAATGGTCTTGGGGACCCTTATTGGCAGACTTTGATAATGATGGGCATAAAGACCTTTTTATTACCAACGGAATAAAAGGAGCTACCAATGACATGGATTATATGAACTTCATTGCCAATGAAGATATTCAGCGCAGGATAGATGCCGGCATGAGGAATACAGATATGCCATTAATTAATGAAATTCCTGAAAAAAAAGTAGCCAACTATATTTTTAAAAATAATGGGGATCTAACATTTTCGGATAATACTAATAACTGGTTCGAAAGCCAACCTTCATTTAGCAATGGTTGTGCCTTTGCCGATTTGGATAACGACGGAGACCTTGATCTAATAATAAATAATATAGATGAAGAAGCTACCATTATGGAAAACACCCTGCAAAACAACAACTTCGTTAAACTAAAATTTAAAGGACCTTCCAAAAACATCAACGCTATAGGAGCAAAGGTATATGTTTATTCGAACGGAAATGAACAGTTCCAAGAACTTTACCCATCCAACAATTACCTTTCATCAGGTTCCAATACTCTAATTTTTGGAATGGGAAAAGACTCCGTAGTGGATTCACTATCCATCATTTGGCCGGACAATTCAATAAAGAAAATCACCAAGCTAAAGCTGAATAAGGAAATCGTAGTGACTTATGAAGCTCCTGAACGTTCAAGTTTTATTCCGAAAAAAAAGTCTTTAGTGTATAACTATTACACAGGAAAGGATTTTGCCATAGATTTTGTTCATGAAGAAAAACAGACACTTGACTTTAACAAAGAACCCTTGATTCCTTTTGCCTCATCCAATGAAGGACCTGCAATTTCCGTAGCCGACATTAATATGGATGGCCTTTCGGATATATTTATTGGAGGAGCCAAAACGCAATCCTCCAAATTATATATTCAAGATAAAAATGGACAGTTTGCCGAAAGTCAATCAGATTTGTTCCACCCTAAATCTATCAACGAAGACGTTACCAGTTCTTTTTTTGATGCAAATGGGGACAGCAATCTAGACCTTTTGGTGGCAAGTGGCGGAAACGAATTTCGTGATGGAAACCCATTAAAACCCAGGCTTTACTTGAACTATAAGGGGACTTTTAATGAGGACGTTACTGCCTTTGAAAACGTTGCCCTTAATGCTTCCAAGGTGTTGCCCTTTGACTATGACAATGATGGGGATATGGACGTTGTTATAACTTCAGACCTTGTACCCTCTATGTACGGCGAAGTTCCAGAACAATATTTCTTTGTAAATGATGGAAATGGAACGTTTACCAATGCTGTCAATACTATTGCCCCAGAGCTCAAAAAAATAGGGAATGTAAAAGATGTGCTATGGGAAGATATCAACGGTGATGGACTAAGCGACTTAATAGCGGTTGGTCACTGGATGCCTATTTCCATTTTTATCAACGATGGCAAAAAGTTAAAACTTTTAAAATCAAATGGCTTAGAACAGACTCATGGATGGTGGAACACCATATTTACTATGGATGTTGACAATGATGGCGATCAGGATATTATTGCCGGAAATTGGGGTAGCAACACCAAATTCCAGGCTACTGAAGAAAAACCCATTACCCTGTACAACTATGATTTTGATTCCAACGGACAAAAAGATCCAGTTATAACCTATTATCATGGCAATACGGAAACACCATTCGCTTCCAAGGATGAACTAGTAAAGCAAATGCCGTTCCTCAACAAGAGGTTTCTTTCCTATAATTCTTTTGCCAAAGCGAGTATTGAAGAGATATTCGGTAATTCCACATTGAGCGAATCGGATAAAAAATTTGTCTATGAATTAAAAAGTTGTTTATTCTTGAACGAAGGAAACGGGAAGTTTAAAAAGCAACCGCTGCCATTAATTACACAGGCATCTTCCGTTCACGACATAACTTCTGGAGATTTTAACGGAGATGGTTATTCTGATTTATTGATTGTTGGTAATACCTTTGAAATGAGTACGCAGCTAGGTCGGTTAGATGCATTACATGGATTAATTTTGTACCATTCCAAGGACAATCAAAATCCATTTACAGGCCAATACCAAATGTTGGAAATTGATGGAGCAGCCAGGGAAATACAAAAAATTAAACTAAAAAACAGGGAGGCATTTATTATTGCCCGTAACAATGCCTCACCAATTTTTTTTACATACAAGAATCAAAATGAATAAGGCTTATTATATCATGTCATTAATTGCAATTTTTCTAGGCTATTCCTGTAAGGAAAAATCCAGTGGAGGAAACGAGCCACAGAAAATGGAAAATACTCTTTTTACCTTGATGTCCCCAGACAGTACAGGAATCAGGTTTTACAATAACATTGAAAACCAAAAGAATTTCAACATCTTCAAATACAGAAATTTCTATAATGGCGGCGGTGTAGCGCTAGGAGATATAAATAATGATGGCCTTACAGATGTATATTTAACGGGAAACATGGTGCCTAACCGACTTTACCTCAACAAAGGAAATTTTCAGTTTGAGGATATTTCGGAATCCGCCGGTGTTACAGGTAACAAACCTTGGTCAACAGGAGTTACTATGGCAGATATCAACAATGATGGATTTTTGGATATCTATGTAAGCAATGCCGGAAATATGGAAGGCAATAACCATGATAATGACCTGTTCATCAACAATGGCGACTTGACCTTTACGGAAAGTGCGGTAGAATATAACTTGGCAAAAACAGGTTTTTCCACACATGCCACTTTTTTTGACTATGATAAAGATGGTGATCTAGATGCTTACATCCTTAACAATAGTAACATCCCTGTGAGTAGCCTAGGATATGCAGAACAGCGGGAAGTACGTGCACAGGATTGGGAGGGTGTTCCAGATATCTTCAAGGGCGTAGGCGATATGTTGTTAAGAAACGATGATGGAAAATTTGTGGACGTTAGTGAAGAGTCCGGAATCTACGGCAGTTTAATTGGTTTTGGTCTTGGAGTCATGGTTACCGATATAAATCAAGACCTTTACCCGGATATTTATGTTTCCAATGATTTCTATGAAAGGGATTACCTATACATTAATAATCAGGACGGAACATTCAGTGAAGAAATAAAAAAGTGGACAAATCACCTAAGTCTATCCGCAATGGGCATAGACATCGCGGACATCAATAATGATGGCCTAAGTGATATCTTTATTACCGATATGCTCCCAGAACCGGACCAGCGCGTGAAATCCGTTATGGAGTTTGAAGGTTATAACGTTTTTAAACTCAAGCAAAGTAAGGACTTTCACCAACAGTACATTCAAAATACCTTACAATTGAACAACGGAAATGGTTCGTTTTCAGAAATTGCCTATTATAGTGGAATTGAGGCAACGGATTGGAGCTGGTCCGGACTTATGTTCGATATGGATAATGATGGCCTTAAGGATATTTTCATCACCAACGGTATAAACCATGACCTCACGGATTTGGATTTTGTAGACTTCTTTGCCAATGAAATCATCCAAAAAATGGCCCTTACCGGTCATAAAGAATCTATTGATTCCATCATCAACAAAATGCCCATGACTCCCCTTCCCAATTACGCCTATAAAAATAAAGGGGACATTACTTTTAAAAATGCAAACAGGGAATGGGGATTTGAATTGCCCAGCAAATCCAATGGAGCAGCTTATGGGGATTTGGACAATGACGGGGATTTGGACCTTGTAGTGAATAATGTGAATATGGAAAGTTTTGTCTACCGTAACAATTCGGAAAAACAAAACAAAAACAATTTTATAAAATTAAAGTTCATAGGATCGGATAAAAACAAATTCGCTATAGGTACGGTCGCCAAACTTTATTTTAAGGACCAGATCATAGAGCAAACGTTGATACCTTCACGTGGGTTTCAATCTTCGGTAGAATACCCAATGACCATAGGGCTTGGAGGTCAAACTACTCTAGATTCTATCCGAATTATTTGGCCGAATGACCTTACGGAAAAATTGGAAAATGTTGAAGTCAATACTACCTTGACATTTAATCAAGAGAATGCTACTACTAAATACAAGCTTCCTAAAAAAGTTGAATCCACGCCTCTTTTGCAAGAAGTGAAAAACCCCTATTTAATTGCCCATAATGAAAATGAATACAATGATTTCAACAACGAGGGTCTAATTTATCAATCCTTGGCTCAAGAAGGTCCCGCAATGGCCATTGGGGATGTTAACGGTGATGGTAATGATGATCTTTTCATTGGGGGGGCCAAAGGACAACCAGGCGCACTTTATCTTTTTGGGGATAATGCCAAGATTGGAAGGCCAACTTCATCCTATTTTGATGTAGATGCAGCACAGGAAGACACTGCGGCGGCTTTCTTCGATATGGACAATGACGGGGATCTAGATCTTATCGTTGGAAGTGGCGGAAACGAAATAGGTATGCAGAACACCTATGAAGCAAGGATTTATATTAATAATGGAAAAGCCAACTATACCAAGTTGAACACTAAACTGCCCAGTACCAATAAAAATATATCCGTTATAGTCACGAATGATTTCAACGGTGACGGTTACCCTGATATTTTTATTGGCTCCAGAAGTGTGGTAAGCACCTATGGTGTAGACCCAAATCATTTGTTGCTCCAAAACAATGGGGACAATACCTTTACCGACGTTACCGAAAAATCTGCCTATGACTTAAAAAATGCCGGAATGGTCACTGATGCCATCTGGGTAGATATAGATTCTGACGATAAAAAAGACTTGATTACAGTTTCTGATTGGGGAACACCTAAAATATTTAAAAACTCCGGACGTAGACTTAGTCAATGGGATACCAGCCTAGATAGCCTCAGCGGTTGGTGGGGCGCTATTGATGCAAAGGACTTGGACAATGATGGCGATATAGATCTGATCTTAGGTAACGCAGGAAGCAATCTACATTACAAACCAACCCCAGGAAATCCTATGAAGATGTGGGTAAACGATTTTGACAATGATGGTACCATTGAACAAATTGTAACCCAACGATATGACGAGGGCGATTACCCGCTACATCAAAAAAAGGAGTTAACGACCCAGATATTGGCCCTTAAAAAGGCAAACATTAAAGCTTCGGATTATGCAAAAAGAACGATAGACAAGTTATTTTCAAAAGGAGTTATAGATAATTCCATCGTTAAAACGGCTTCAACCTCAGAGTCCGTTATTGCAATCAACGAGGGGAATGGTGAATTTTCCGTCAAAATCTTACCACCACAAGTCCAATTTTCCTGTATTTGCGGTATAGCATGCACAGATGTGAATAGGGACGGCAACCTAGATCTAATAATGGCAGGGAACAATTTTGAATTTAAGCCTCAATTTTCAAGATTGGATGCCAATTACGGCAATGTTCTTTTAGGGGATGGAAAACTTGGTTTTGAATGGCAAAACTATGATAAAAGTGGAATGTTCATTAGAAATGAAGTAAAACATCTCAAAATACTTAAGGATAAATCCGGAAATCAATTTATTGTTGCGGCTATAAATAATGCTGCCCCGAAAATCTATCGCCTTCATGAGAATTAAATCCATAGCTTTCTTTACGTTACTGATTTCTATAAGTTGTACCGATAAAAATTCAGGAGAGGTCTTTAAAAAAGTTTCTTCGGAACAGACCGGTATCAAATTTGCAAACACCCTAAAGGAAACGGATGACCTTAATATTCTGGACTATCTCTATTTCTACAATGGTGGAGGTATTGCTATAGGAGACATTAATAATGATGGGTTGCCGGACATTTATTTATCCGCCAATCAACTTGAAAATAAATTGTACCTCAACAAAGGCAATCTAAAATTCGAAGATATTACTGAGAAAGCCGGGGTAGCCGGTAAAAGCTCTTGGAACACGGGCTCAGTGATGGGCGATGTAAACGGTGACGGACTACTGGACATTTATGTTTGTGCCGTTGTTGGCCTCAATGGTTTTAACGGACATAATGAGCTTTTTATAAATCAAGGCGACGGTACATTTATTGAAAAATCTGCTGCCTATGGTTTGGATTTTGAATCCTACAGCTCTAACGCCGCTTTTTTGGATTTTGACCTGGATGGCGATTTGGACATGTATCTATTGAATCACGCCGTCCACACCCAGGATACCTTTGGCAATGTACAACTTAGATATCAACGAAATTACGAAACGGGTGATAAGTTACTCAGGAACGATAACGGGAAGTTTGTTGATGTAAGTGAGGAAGCGGGAATATTTGGAGGCATCAATGGCTACGGACTGGGCGTAGCCGTTTCGGATTTCAATATGGACGGATATCCAGACCTCTACATTGGGAATGACTTTCATGAGGATGATTATTATTACCTAAATAATGGAGATGGGACCTTTACGGAAAGTCTTAGAATAAATTTTGGCCATACTTCCAGATTTTCCATGGGTAGTGATGTCGCGGACATTAACCATGACGGTCGTCCCGATCTGATTTCCTTGGATATGTTACCTGAGGACGAAAAAGTGCTAAAATCTTCCGAAGGGGATGATAATATCCAAGTTCAAAAACTTCGTATCAACGACTATGGCTATCACTACCAATTTACCCGTAACATGCTCTACCTCAACCAACCGGACGGCACATTTATGGAAAGTGCCCTTGCAAGTGGCGTCGCCGCTTCAGATTGGAGTTGGAGCGCCCTATTTGGGGATTATGACCAAGATGGGGAACAAGATCTTTTCATAAGTAACGGGATTCCAAAACGCCCAAATGATTTGGACTACATTAATTTCTTGTCCAATGACAATGTAGAGAAGAAAATAAATAATACGAATCTCATTGATAAAAAAGCATTGGAATTAATGCCATCAGGGAATATTGCAAACAAAGTTTTTCAAGGGACCTCTGGAGCCTCTTTCCTAGACCAGTCCACGAAATGGATTCCTCAAGACACTCTTGTTTCCGGAGCAACGGCTTTTGGGGATTTGGATAACGACGGTGACTTGGACATAGTAACCAATAACCTAAACAGTGAAATTACCTTTTACGAAAACCAAACCAATAATAGTTCCAATTACCTAAAGCTAAAACTAACATACAAGGAAGGTAATCCTTTTGGCATTGGAACAAAAGTAAAATCTTATGCAAACGGCAGTTTGCAGTTCAGGGAGCTCTACACCGTTCGGGGATTTCAATCTTCTTCTCAACCTATTATTCATTTTGGATTTGACCAATTGACAACAATAGACTCATTAGAAATCATCTGGCCTGACCTATCCTACCAAATACTTAAAAATGTTTCCGTAAATCAAACCTTGGAAGTATCGCCACAAAACACCCAGCCCTATAACAAGACAAATACATCTGCTACCAAAACATTGTTCACTATTGTAGAAGACAATCTAGGTATTGATTTTGCACATATTGAAGATTCTTATACTGATTTTAATCGGCAAAAGCTAATCCCCTACCAAACCTCAGATCGTGGACCAGCAACTAGCATTGGGGATTTGAACAATGATGGTAAGGACGATATTTATTTTGGAAGTTCCAAGTTTATTCCTTCACAGATATTTATTCAACAGGACTCCAGTTTTGTAAAAATGGCCTATCCCAATATTCAACAGGACTCCGTAAAAGAAGACGTGGTCTCCCTAATTTTGAATCCGGGCAAGGATAGTTCGCCCAATTTATTAATTGGAACAGGAGGTGCCGATTTTTACGGGCAGGCAAAGCCATTGACTAACAGCTACTATACCATTGGACCCAACGAAGGTTCAGCCGCGAGTTCTCAATTTCCTGAACTGTATGGCAACACTTCGGTTATAGTACCCATTGATATTGATGGAGACGGCGATCTGGACCTATTCATCGGAAGCCAATCCGTTTCCGGAGATTTTGGAAGACCAGCGGATTCATATATACTGGTAAATGATAATGGGGAGTATTTCATAAAAAACCAAAAAATCTTTGAGTCATTGGGTATGGTTACAGATGCCATTGCAGAGGATTATAACCAAGACGGACAAATCGATTTGATTGTTATCGGTGAATGGATGGCACCAAAATTCCTTAAGAATAACAACGGCAACTTTATATGGGATGACGATTTGGTATCCGGCGATTTGACCGGTCTATGGCAAAGTATACAAAGCTTTGATATGGATGGAGACGGTGATCTTGATTATCTATTAGGCAATTGGGGCACGAATTCCAAATTTTCTGCTTCTAAAAAGCATCCATTGAAAATGTATTATCATGATTTTGATGGGAATGGCAATACGGAGACTATTGTATGTAACTACAATCAAGATGCCTATTATCCAATCGACGGACTTAATGAACTATCCGGTCAACTCGTATTCCTAAGAAAAAAATTCACGTCCTATGCCGCCTTTGCCGGTAAGTCCATTGAAGATGTACTTGGGAAAGATATCCTTGATGAATCCACGGTCCTAACCGTAACCAACTTAAACTCGGGCTATCTAAAAAATGAGAATGGAAAATTTGAGTTTGTAGCTTTTCCTTTTGAAATGCAGTTGGCCCCTATTTTGACGTTTTTAAAATATGACTTTGATGGTGATGGAAGTCAGGAAGTATTGGCCGGAGGCAACTATTTTGGTGTTAAGCCTTACCATGGTAGGTTTGATTCCTTTCCGGGGGCATTGATCAATTCCTCCGATGATATCATTTTGGGTAACGAGTTAGGGTTAAAATTCATGTTTAAATCATTAAGACACCTTAATATTCTTCGTTTTCATGACCAACCTTATTTGTTGGCCACATTCAATAACGAAAAGGCCCAACTATATAAGATACTTCCCTAAGGACAAGGCGCAATTCCCAATAAAATAAATTATAACTACATAAACTTTAAAATCGATTATGAAAAAAAGTATAAAAATCATCCTCTTCATTTTTTTACTTTTCTCTCTATGGTACCTGTTTGTTAAACCATCTGATTACATTATCAATTTTGAGTCCAAATCACTACCGGGAACCATAAATCAATCTATAAAACTTTGGGGCAAAGGATTAAAAACTACCACCACTTTAAAGCAAGAGGACCTTAATCATATAATACAAACGTTTGCCTTTTCAGACTCAGTCCATGATTATCATTGGTCCATAATACCAATTCATGACTCACTTTCAAAAGTATCTGTAGAGATAAAGGATGGTAATCTTAAAAATAGCATCATAAATAAGCTTAAAGTGCCTTTTACGAAAACTGATTTCGTGAAGCGATCTGAAAAAACGGTCTACGACTTTATGACCGTGTTAAAAGATCATGTAGATAATTTTAAAGTGACCATTGAAGGAGAAGAAGAAACGCCTTCCAAATTTTTCGCCTATGTTACCATTTCAAAGGAACAGTTTAACAAGGCGAAGGGTATGATGGACAATACCAACTTCATTAGCGATGTTCTATTAAAAAATAATATACAATTTGATGGTCTTCCCATGGTAGAGGTTACCCATTGGGCAAAGAAAACAGATAGTCTAACCTACAACTTCGGTTTTCCAATAAAAAAATTGGACACCTTACCTGATTTAGGGGAAATCAAGTTTAAGTACCTTAATCCTAAACCTGCATTAAAGGCAATATTTAATGGAAATTACATCTCATCCGATAGGGCTTGGTATGCCTTGATCAATTATGCCGAAAATAATAGTATCAGCATAAAAGAAACCCCTCTAGAGGTCTTTCATAACAATCCCCAAATGGGAGGTGACTCCAAGACTTGGGTTACAGAGGTCTATATGCCCATTGAGATTACTTCCGCTAAAGACTAGGACTAAAACTGTGTAAGCAAAGTATATCTTAAAAAGAATTAACAATAGTTTAATGTTCCCCCAAAACGTCCAATTTTAACCCTAAAGAATTGATTGGCAGTCAAAATAATGTAATTTTGTCCTTTGATTGAGGGATTAATTTGACGATGATTAACAAAATGACACTAAATATGTTAAAGAAAGTTTCGGCCATTTTGCTTGTTTTGGTTTTCCTTTCCTGTTCACAGGAAAAACCACAAAGCAATGAACCGATCAATGTAACGGCAGAGGATTTACATACCTCCATTGATAAGGTGGTAGAGATCATGATTCATGATATATTTTCTCCACCAGTGGCCAGTAGAATATTCGCATACCCAAATATCGCTGCCTATGAAATCATAGCACAGGTAAACCCGGAATATAATTCATTGGCCGGACAGGTAAATGAGCTTACCCCAATACCTAAAATAGACTCACTCCCCAATATAAATCCTAATTTGGCCGCATTGATCGCCCACATGAACATTAGCAAGCAGTTGATTTTTTCGGAGGATAAATTCAACGTTTTGCAGGACAGTCTCTTTGCCTCATGGGAAACTACGAACAAAATCGAGTTCGAGGCGTCCAAGGCCTACGGGGAAAAAGTAGCGGAACATATAAAAACATGGATGGGGAAGGACAATTATAGCCAAACCCGCACCATGCCCAAGTTTACGGTGGACACGGATGATCCGGCAAGGTGGCAGCCCACCCCGCCCGCTTACATGGATGGTATAGAACCGCATTGGAACAAGATACGTCCTTTCTTTTTGGACTCGGCGGCTCAATTCAAACCGGCACCTCCACCAGCATTTTCCATGGACAAAAATTCCCAATTCTATAAAGAACTTTTGGAGGTATATGAAACCAGTAACAGGATTACCGCTGTTGGTGACGAATCCGAGGAGGTAGCCATAGCTAAGTTTTGGGATTGTAATCCCTACGTATCCGTTACCCGTGGACATCTGATGTTTGCTACCAAAAAAATCACTCCAGGTGCGCATTGGATCGGAATTACAAAGATAGCCTGTAGAAAAACCGAAAGTGATTTTCAGAAATCGGTGTACGCATATACCAAAACCTCCATGGCAATCGCAGATGCCTTTATAAGCTGCTGGGACGAGAAATACAGAAGTAATCTCATTCGACCGGAAACATTGATCAATCAGCACATTGACGAAAACTGGGTTCCCATTTTGCAAACACCACCCTTTCCTGAATATACTAGCGGACATAGTGTAGTCTCCGGAGCGGCCGCAACGGCCCTGACGGATATTTTTGGGGACGATTTCAGCTTTGATGACGATACGGAACTACCGTACGGGCTTCCCATAAGAAGCTTTACCTCATTCAACCAAGCTGCGGATGAGGCTGCCATCAGCAGAATGTACGGAGGAATTCACTATAGGGCCGCCGTAGAAGTGGGTGTGGGACAAGGTCGAGAACTAGGTGCATTGCTTATCGACAAAATAAATATGAAAAGCGTCAAATCCGTTGCGGCAAATCAAGAGTAGTTTAAATTTAGATTCGTAAATTCATACGTTCTTATTGATATTTTACAATATGATTAGAACGTGCCTCTTATTACTATCCCTTACCATTTTTTCCTGTACCAATTACGGGCAGTTAAAGGTCATTACGGATTTACCTGGAAGCCTTAAGGAAAACTCTGGTATGATAAGCCTTACAGATTCCACTGTTTGGATCGTAGAGGATGGGGGTAATAAGGACGAACTTTATAAAGTCGATTTTAAGGGAAAAATCCTAAAGACCCTTACGATGAAGAATGGCGACAATGATGACTGGGAGGATCTTGCCAAGGACCATTTGGGGAATGTTTACATAGCCGATATAGGCAACAACGATAACAGCCGTAAAAATTTAAAAATTTACAAGGTTCCCAATCCAGAAGTAGAACCTGGCGACAAAATCGTTGCCGAAAAAATTGAGCTACGCTATCCTGAGCAACAACAATTCCCACCGAAGAAGTCCGGACGTTTTTTTGATGCCGAAGCCATCTTCCATCATGGCAACAAAGTATTTATCGTTACCAAAAACAGGTCCAACCCTTTTACCGGAAGTGCCTATGTTTATAGCGTACCGGATGTAAAGGGGGAATATGTGGCAACATTAGTCGCTGAAATAAACTTGTGTTCAGATTGGAAGACCTGCCAAATAACGGGTATAGACATTTCCCCAAGCGGCACTAAAGTCATCGCTCTCAGTTACGGAAAACTCTTCATTTTTACGGATTTTACTTGGGACAACTTCACCAATGGTAAGGTTGAGGAAATAGATTTGGGAATTAGGACCCAACTGGAGTCCATATGCTTTATAAATGAAGATGTGCTATTACTGTCCGATGAAGGCTCCCATGGCTCGGGCAACAATCTCTATTCCTTGGATTTAAGAAAGGTTGAAAAGCGTTAAAACCCAAAACCGAGTCCAAAGGTAAAACGAGGACCGTCCTCACTATGGAACAAGGCAAGATTCAGGTTCAATATATCGGCGGTGTTCAGAAAAAAACCACCGCCATAGGAAGTATGCCATTCATTGGAAGAAATTCCTGGTGACCATACCCTACCATAGTCGAAACCACCAAAAAGCCCCAATGCCGATGGTAAAATTCGGGTGCGCATTTTACGTAGGCTAAACCTCACGTCCGTATTTTGGTAATAGGAAGCCTTCCCTGTAAAGCGTTGGTTTCGATAGCCCCGTAATCCATCGGTTCCCCCTATACTGGCAGCCTGATAGAACTCATAACCATTCCCCATATTTATGTGCCCTTTCCACTTGGTCGCCAAAACGAGTCGGCCACTAGGAATCAATTTATAGTCGAAGGAGATACTCGGAATTAAGTATCCAAAATTCCTATTGGCCATACCAATGTTCTCCTTGAAGCCCAAGGCAATGGAGGTCGCCATGCCCATGGTGGGAAAACTCTGATTGTCATGGTTCTCATAGGAATATTTGCCATGTACGCCCACAAATTTATTCCCGGTCTCCTGACCGTTTACTTGGTAAAAGGTGTTGATAAATCTATCTGAAGTTTCCTCTACTTCAATGGCTTCATAGGAAAAACCCAAGTCAAACTTTGCGCCCAGGGGACTTCTCCATACCAAGGAAGGGTTGAACTCAAAATTTTGAATGCGTACCCTATTGTAGTCCAATCCTAAATTATCGTCCAAGTTATCAGTGTCATTCCCAAAACCAAAGAAGTTAATAGCAAAATTGGGAGTGGTAAATCTTGTATTCAAAGCCAAATTCCAATGTTCGAACACATTGGCAAATTCCCCACTATACTGTAACTCTACCCCACTGGTGGCAAAATAGTAGGATGCCTTAAGAGTATGTTGTTGGGTAAAAGGGTTTTGCCTGAAACCATTGTAGGTATAGGTATCCATAAAACCCACCTTGATTCCATCATCTGGATTAAAACCTACCGTTGGTATCACCTGATTGTTGCTACTTCGAATGTTTAAAGGATTATAGGTATTCACCGGATAATCGTCCGTTAACTTGACCTTAGTTCTCCCAGCCCCCTCAATCGTGTTCTTTTTACTTTTATAATCGTATACGGCGACACCCCTACCATTTTTTATCCTGTAAATATCATTGTTTTGCCCCCCGATAATCCTAACCTTTACCCCTTTGTAATCGTTAGGGTTTACCACTTCAAAAATATCATCGTCATCCAAGCCATACACCCAAATTTCATTGGTACTGGAAGTATAGAAGACCTTATCAAAAAACTGCTGTTTCTTTTCCCCGTCAATAATCCTGTAGGCGCTTACCTGGGTTCTTTGGTCATCCAATCGGGTGATTACGAACCAATCATCCTTGTCCGTACCCACCACCGTGGCAAATTTGTTCAAAACTTTAAAATATTCGATAGCGGTGTTTTCAATACTTTCAACCCTTGATAGTAGAATTCTTTTAATTTCTTGAACACCGGCATCCTGCACCTCCTTGGGAAACATGGTAAACGCATCGTCAATAACCCTTTCATCAATCCTTTGCCGTAAAAACTTGGCCTGTTTGGTCCAGTCTTCCAAGGTGCTTTCTGATAATAAGGCGAGATCCAGTACATACGTTTTTGGAGAGGAATTGAATCCTTTAACGTTTCTAATTTTTTCATTAAATCCTTCCATTAAGCGTAGGCCCGGGATGATACGGGTGGCAAGGCCCATTAAAATGCCATCGCCCATTTGGGAATAGGCCTGGTCACGATCTCTTGGAACGGGTCTATAAACTATTTTACCATCCTCTTTAAACTCGGCCCATCGCCATTGGTCCACATGTCTATCCCAATCCCCTATGACCATATCGAACAATCTGGCCCTGATGTAGGCATCGGTATCCACTATATACTTCTCGTCATCCCGAAGGTCCTCCAACATGGAATCCGTACTCTTTAACTCATTGGAATACCCAAAACTCTCCAAATCCCCATGACCATCGCCAGCATGTTCCTCGATCATATACAGTTCGTTTCCAAAAACATCATTGAACTCACCCAGTGCTTCCTGTTTCGGAATATAGTAAAGTACCGGATTGGTGTGAAGAATTTTAACGGCATCTGAAAGTTTACCAACCGTGAACGGGGCATAGGGATGTGAACCTGTATAAAAGTCCTCCAGCAGTTCCTTTGTATAGGTTTCCTTTAAATCGTCCATAAGGTACTGATCTTGAAAAGCCATGGATTGCAAATACAGTTCAGGTAGTTTTCGAAGGGCGCGCATGACGTATTCCTTTCCGGAAGCATGTCTTAAACGCAAGGACTTGGACTGATGCCCTCCTCCCTTTTTAACGGGTGTAAGTCCCCCGAACAAGGTATCTATATAGACCACGGGTGCGGTCACCTCCCTGCCATAATAGCTACGATAACGTTCTCCCCAAATCGCCTTGAAAAAACCGGATTTATCGATTTCCTCTTTGGTGTAAACGGATGCTTTTAGTTCCTTATCCGGAATTCTAGGAAATATAGTGTCCAATTTCTGTGCATTTGGGGGCAATACTGCAGAAGTAAAAAGGAATTCCTCATTCCCCTGACCATCAACACCGTAATACCGAACCCGTGAAGACCCATTGGTGTAAACCTCCAAGGTGGCATACCCCATTCTCCCAGTAGAAAAACGGGATCCGTTCAATAACCTTGTTTCTCCCTTTTTAGCTCCGGAACCACTAACAATCTGTGGCGTACTGTTTTCAACGATATATTGTAAGGTATGCTCATGGCCGGAGGCAAAAATGACCCTATCCGAGTATTGCGCCAAGGTCGTTACCCTTTTTACCAGGTCCAAATATCTTTTATTGCCCATATCCTCTGTGGAAGCCCCGGAGGTCCTCCTCAAAATATTGATAAAGGTTCCCAAACCTGGCAAAGGAACGGGCATGTCTTTTGGATAAAAATGCTTTTTAAACGAGTATTGCCCACCGTGGGGGCCGTAACTTGTCATGGGATGGTGCATGGCGATCAACGTAGTTCTATCCCTGTAATCCTTTATTGCATCCTCCAGCTCCAAAAGAAATTTTTCCCTGCTTTTTATTTCACATTTATCGTTGATACCCGGCCTCCTATTCCAGTTGGTGAGGTACCATTCCGTGTCCAAAACAATAATGGCCAGTGCATCGCTCACTTCTATTACGTCTATGGGACAACCATTTTTTGGTAAAAAGGCATCTTTATCATTCAGTTGTTCCTTGATATAATCCTCTTCCCGTTCCAATCCAATGAGACCTTCCGTGTACCAATCGTGATTGCCCGGTATAAATAGTTTTCTTCCCTTAAAATTGACGAGTGTCTTCAATTGGGCATCCAAATGGTTCTTTGCCGTTAAATAGGCAATGGTTGAGTCCTTGGGATCTGGCAAACCGGCCGGATAAATATTATCGCCCAAAAAAATGGCCGTACTGTTCCCATTTGCTTGTTCAAGCTTTTTTTTAAAGATTTTCAATGCAGGGTTCATACCGCCAATGGGTGAGAGTCCGGCATCACCAATTAGGTAAAAGGTATGCTCAACATCCGTATCGATTTGTATATCCTCAGCATCCCGTACATCTGCATATTTTGATTTATAGGTAGCACAACCCGTAATCAAACAAAGTAGTAAAAAAGCGGTAGTATATTTTCTCATGTAGACGACCCAGTGTTCTATTTTTTGTAATTTGGAATTCCTAAAAAAGTTTCCTTATGGCGGATATTCTTCAGCATACCAAAAATCACGTTACGGCCTTACTGTCCAATGAGCTAGATCCAAACTATCTCTACCACAATTTAAGGCATACCCAACGTGTTGTTAAAAGTACTAAAGAAATCTCTAAAGCCTGTGCCCTATCGGATGAGGAAAAAGAAGTATTGGAAATTGCTGCCTGGTTTCATGACACCGGGTATACTTTTGCGACAAAGGATCATGAAAAGAATAGCTGCATCATTGCGACAAAATTTCTTGAGAACCAAGGATATGATTCTGACCTGATTTCCAAAGTAAACAGATACATCATGGCAACGGAAAAAGATGCGGTGCCCAATTCCATTGAGGAAAAAATCCTTAGGGACGCAGATGCCTCGCACTTTGCGCAAACAAGCTATTTGGAAACATCCGAATTATTACGGGAAGAACTTAAATTATTGAATCTTGCAGACTATACCTATAAAGACTGGGTAGACCTAAATATAAGTGTGCTAGGCAATCAACATCGATATTATACGGATTACGCCAAGGAAAATTGGCAAGAGAAAAAGGATGACAATCTTAAGAAGCTCATAAAAGAGAAAAAATCCATCAAGAACATTGCAAAAAAAGAAAAGTTAAAGGCAAAATTCAAAGGAGAAAGTCCAGATAGGGGGATACAGACCCTTTTTCGCGTTACGTTAAGAAACCACCTTACCTTGAGTGATATTGCAGATACCAAGGCAAACATTTTACTATCGGTCAACGCTATTATCATCTCCTTGGCTTTGTCCAACCTAATACCAAAATTGGACAATCCTTCCAACGATTATCTCATATATCCAACCGCCATTTTTGTATTGTTCAGCATTGTCTCCATGATATTGGCCGTTTTGGCCACCCGACCCAATGTTACCAGTGGCGAATTCACAAAGGACGATGTAGCCAAAAGAAAGGTCAACCTACTATTCTTTGGAAATTTTCACAAAATGGACCTTGCAGATTATGAATGGGCCATCAATGAATTGGTTAAAGACAAGGATTATATATATTCCTCCTTGACTAAGGATCTCTATTTTTTGGGACTTGTATTGAACAAAAAATACAAATTGCTACGTTGGACCTACACCACCTTTATGATTGGTATGATCATTTCAGTCATAGCTTTTGCTTTGTCCTTTAAATTTTTTGGTCCGGAAAGACAACTACAGGATTTGGTAACCCAGACCTTATTCTTCTAAAGTGGCCATTAAATCTTCGTAGGTATAGGATTCTTGGGACTCTTGATCGGTCTTGTACAAGATCTCGGCCCTAATGGCCTTTAGCCCTGAAACCCCTTGAAGACCCTCAAGTTCAACGATTTCTACATTATCGGTAAAATATTTTTTGGATTTCAGGAATTTGATATACCTCAAATATTCAAGTTCATCCTTTTTCTGGGAATAAACGATGGCAATTTTACCCGTCTGGGTAAGTCGCTCGTTGGTACCCTTTATATAGGCCTTGTCAATCCGCTTTTTAATGACTTCGTACCGGGCGTTATAGGTTCCATCCACATCGAATTTTTTTTCGTCCATTCTAAAACGAATGGACAGGGAAGAACTGTAGACCAATAAAAGGGAGGTAGCATCCAAAGGAATAGGCAACTCAGGTTTTAATTTATAGTGCACATTTTCCATTTCGCACATAACCTGCAGTTGCCATAATCTAAGGTTGTTGAGATATAAGGAATTAAAGCCTCCGTTCTCTGAAATACTTTCGCCAATATACAAGTTATGTTCTACCCCGTCCGTCTTGTAACGTTCAAAATAATGGGGAAACATAGCCTGCGCATCTTCTTGTTTTTTGTCCAGGACAGACACCAATTTTTTGTTGATCTTGGTTACGCTTTCATCATAGTTTTTTCTATGATCGTAATACGAACCCGTACCCATATCTATCTTGGCTTCGTAGGCATGTATTTGTTTTGCTATTTTCGCATCCGTTTTTTTTAGATGTTCGAAAACGGGGTCTATTTCCTCTTTTACAAAGTCAAAAATGGCCTGCTCACTATTTGTATATAGCATCTCCTTGATACTGTTCAAATGATTGTTTACCCTAAAAATGAGCTCCTCATAAATGGGCAATCTATTTTTTACCAAAGCTTTCTCCAGTACCCCATTAATTTGGGACAATTGAATCATTAAGTCCCTTTGGATGGCCTTATTACGGGCCTTGGAAGAATCCTTTATATCTATTTGACCGTAAAGTGGATACACATCCTTAAAAACGATTTCCTTGAAGGAAGGAGACCTACTTTCCAACTGATCTTTTATAAAGTACTTTGCCTCTTCCTGAAACCTCCAATATACTGATGAATGCACGGAAGTACACTCATTTTGGATGATGGCGTCAATAAGATTTTCTTCCTCTATCTTGGATCGTACGACCGCAGAAACTATATAGGGCATTACATCGTCCAACTTTCGTGCATTGACACCGTTCAGTTCGTTTTTACGCCCTGAGACCACTTCCAAAACGCCCAATAGCTCACCTTCAAAAGCAATTGGGGCAAGAATGGCACTCTTTATTTCTTGGTCCCCAAGTACATGATAGGGGTCACTACCGTTAGATTCCTGATTGTACTTTTCTACATCGGAAATGGCAAAATATTTGTTTTCTTGAATAAGCCTTTTATAGGAATATTGACAAAGAGCGTCATGGCACAACTTGGAATCCTTTCCGTTCAGGATAAAGCTTGACATGTTTCTTCCATACACAGGTTCAAATTGGTCCTTTCTTGCGTTATAAACCACAAAACCTACCTTGATATCAGGCAACCTAAAGAACGACCTGAACGTTTCCTGTAGGTTTCCCATAAAATTATCATTTGACCGTTTGTCGCTTGCTATGAGGCTGGACTTTATCTCCGATATGGAATGTTCAGAGGTCACGTCAAACATATTGGCAATAATGAAACCTTTGACTAAAAAACTGTCCGGCGGAATCTTTTCTTGCCAAAGGATAAGATTGTCCGGACTCTCCATGAGTTCGTCTATATCCGCTTGAGAAAGATCCCTTGACTTTTCAGTAGGTAGTATATCAATAAAATCCGCATTATACATAATACGGTAATGGTGCATAACACCATTGGAATCTGGAATATCATAAAAATAGGGCCGGCTAAAATCGAGTTCCACCCCATAGTAGAACTTGAGGATTACGATACATCCCATGATATAATCCACCCCAATTTCTTGGTTCCTTATTTTTGGTTTGTAAAACGGGCCCGCCTGTCTGACGATATTTTGAAACCGTTTTGAGGGATTGAAAAAGAAATCAAAATAGGGTATGGAAGCCACCTTAATTTCATTTTCGCCAAGAATAGGGGAAAAACTGTCTTGAAGAATGAAGGAAATGACATCCTTGTGCTCATCGATCATTTCCAAATCCTCAAATCCATCCCTTAGAATGGGATAAGGCCTTTGGGCTTCAAGAACCTGTCTCGCCCTTGCCGCCAAAACATCATCATCACCATCAAGCATTTCTTCATATGCCCTTAGAAGTTTGTCAAAACTTATAAGATACCTTAGTGGTCTTATTTTATCGTCGCATTCCATAAAACATTTGTCTAACAAACACTCTTAAAATTACAAAAGATACGGTTCTTTTTTGTTAAAGTTTTATCCGACGATGTTACGGTTTTTCGGATATTTATAAAAACTTTGTAGATGTCCTCCGCAAAAAGACTTTCAAGAGCCTATTCCAACGCAAAATATATTCCGTTCGATGATACTTCAAAGTTCATCCTTTTTAGTGATTGCCACCGAGGGGACAATAGTTTTGCCGATGACTTCGCCAATAACAGGAATATCTATTTCCATGCCTTGAACCACTATTACAATCAAGGTTTTGACTATTGCGAGTTGGGCGATGGGGACGAACTTTGGGAAAATATGTATTTTGAGTCCATCTTTGAGGCCCATAAAAATGTATACCAACTTTTACGAAAGTTCCATTTGGAAAAAAGACTACACATGATATGGGGAAACCATGACATGGTCTATAAGGATAAGGCCTACGTGGACAAGCATCTTTCCAGTTACTTTGAGCCCATCGATAATACGGACAAGGAGTTATTTGAAGGCATTACCTACAACGAAGCCCTTGTTTTAAAACATACGCAAACACAGCAGGAATTGTTTCTCACCCATGGCCATCAAGCGGATTGGTGGAACTATACCTTTTGGAGGTGGGGCAGATTTTTGGTACGTGTACTTTGGAAACCCTTACAAGTATGGGGCATTGCAGATCCCACAAGTCCGGCCAAGAATTTTAAGGAGTTGATAAAGTTGGAGCGAAGGATAAAACGTTGGATACTTAACAACAACCTCCTTATTACCATTGTAGGCCACACCCATAGACCCAGATTTCCGGAGCCTGGAGACATCCCATTTTTTAACGATGGTAGTTGTGTCCACCCAAGAAGTATTACGGGAATTGAAATTGAAAACGGACAAATTTCCCTTATAAAATGGCAAATTGATACCACTTTGGACGGAACACTTAAAGTTGTAAGGTTACTGCTTGAAGGACCGCAAAAGTTAGTGGACTATATGAAAAAACAGTAATTGTGGAACTGGACACGCTTATTGAAAACATTCCCTTACGTCATAATCTTATTTCCACAATAATGTTTTTGGGAGTGGCCCAAAGCTTCTTCCTATCAATTGTACTCCTTCTTAGGTCCAACAACAATATTGGCCTAAGATGGTTAGGATTTTCCATTTTGGCTACCGCACTTATTTTTTTGGATGTTTATGTTTGCTATACAGGTCTTATTAAATATGTGCTGTTCCTAAACGATTCCACAGAGGCCTTCGTTTTAATTATAGGACCAACACTTTACCTGGCCATTTACTGCTTTTTGAAACGTGAGAATGTTGCTTTCAAAAAACATTGGTGGCATTTCATTCTACCAATTGTATATTTTTTATCGCAGATTCCATTTTATACTGCCCCTATATCAGTGAAATACAACGCCTATATTGGCGCATATTATTCGAAGTTTCCCAGCGCCAAAATACCGGAATCCTTTGACTATAGCTATCATTATATAAAGGATATTTTTGATTGGTTGATACTTTTCACATTTCTATTTTATGCCGTCATATCCTTAAAAATGGTTTGGGAAGAAAAATCTAGATTAACTGAAATTGGGGTACAGAATAAATCCAGTAAGTATATTTTCACACGAAATACGGTTATTGTTCTTTTTTTACTACTGGTATTTATTTTTTCAATTTTCTATTCATTTGATGACGATGGCGGGGATCATTACCTGGGTATTTTCAACAGCTGCCTTGCCTTTTTAACTACCTATGTATTAGTATCGGAATCCCGGTTTTTTGAAAAATCTTGGGTTGCGGACAAGTATGAAACCATTGGCCAGTCTAAATCAAACCTAAATCTTACAAGTATCGAATCCTACGTAGATGAAAACAAATATTTTCTTCTCCAAGATGCTTCACTAAACGATTTGGCCACTATTCTAAAAGTTCATCCAAACCATATATCAAAAATTATAAATCAAGGGAAACATTCCAATTTCAACGATTTTATAAATCAGAAGAGAATAGTCTTCTCCCAAGGGAAATTGATAGACCCCGGCTTTTCCAATTTGACCATAGAGGCCATAGGAGCATTGGCGGGTTTTAAGTCGAAATCCGCGTTTTATTCTGCATTTAAAAAGTACACAGGCACTTCACCATCCGCATATATAAAGTCTTTTTCTCCAAAATTGTAATTCAGGACAGTAAGAGTACCCTAAAAATTTGTCCGTTCTAAGGTCAGGTCGATATTTGCCGAAAAAGTAAATCATGGAGACCACAATTAGGAGATACGATTTGGACTGGTTACGGGTCATTGTATTCGCATTGCTTATTTTTTATCATGTAGGAATGTTTTTTGTTCCTTGGGGATGGCATATCAAAAACAACGTAATTTACGATTGGTTAAAGTGGCCCATGCTATTTTTAAACCAATGGCGATTGCCCATATTGTTTGTTATATCCGGCATGGGTACCTACTATGCATTTTCTAAAAGAAATCTTGGTCAGTTCAGGTGGGAACGAATTAGAAGATTAGGGATTCCTCTTATATTTGGGATGATGTTCATTGTGCCTCCTCAAGTTTACATAGAACGATTGGCCAATCACCAATTTTCAGGATCTTATCTAGACTATTTTACCTCGGTTGCCTTTAAGGGTGTATATCCAGAAGGCAACATAAGCTGGCACCACTTATGGTTCCTTCCTTATTTGCTTGTTTTCTCCCTCTTGTTGGGGCCTTTGTTCGTTTACCTAAGAAATAACCAAAACCCTTTTAGCGATTGGATCAATAGAATCATTGGCAAACCTTTTGGCATTTATTGGTTTGTTGTGCCGCTCTATCTATTGGAAGCACTGGTAGAACCATTTTTTGACATAACCCATGCATTGATAGACGACTGGTTTAACTTTAGCTTTAGTTTGGTCTTGTTTTTTTATGGCTTTCTTCTGATTTCTACCGGAGATATATTTTGGAAAGTTGTGGAGGATTTAAAATCCAAAGCTATTTTAATAGGTGTTTTCACCTTTCTTAGTCAAGTTTTCATTTGGGTATTTCTGGAAGACGGATATGTGGTCCATTTTACCGAAGCATTGCTTAAAGTAGTGAATATATGGTCATGGATCTTGGTGCTTTTTGGGTTTGCGGCAAAACATTTAAACCATAAAAGTCTCTCTCTTTCATATGCCAATAGGGCCGTGTATCCCTTTTACATCCTTCACCAAACAGTCACCGTTGTTTTGGCTTACTTCTTAATGGACCTTTCTTGGGGGCTATTTCCAAAGGCATCACTTCTTGTTTTGGGAACTTTTGGATTTAGCTGGTTGATATATCATTTCTTAATTCTAAAAATTCCGTTATTACAGCCGTTCTTTGGTTTAAAAAAGAAACGATAGAAATAATCTAAACTCTATTCGCCATTGTCTTCAAAGCAATTATAAATGCATCAAGTTCCTCGGTGGTCGTATAAATATTCGGGGTAATCCTACAGCCCTGAACATTGGCATAATCAATCGCCACGGTAAATATGTTGAATTCCTCCAATAAGCTTTTGGCCAAGTCTGCCGGTTTCATGTGCGCTATACCCACATTGGCAATACCACAGCTTCGGTGTGGTTCTACAGGGGTATTTACCACAATGTGTTCCACGTTTCGGACCGCATCGCTCCAATACCTTTGCAAATAACGGAGTCGGTCTTCCTTTCTTTTAAGTCCGATATTTTCCAAATAATCAATGGCATCATCTATGGCCAAATCCGTATGCACGGGCAAAGTGCCCGTATGGTTAAGCCTTCTGATTTCGGGCACGTCATCCGTATGGTCCGCGAAAAGGGGCCAAATCTTGGCGATGTGTTTTTTTGCAACGAACAATATGCCACTGCCCAAAGGGACACTTAGCCATTTGTGAAGGCTACTGCCATAATAATCACACCCAAGTTCCGCGATATTCACATCGATATGTCCAACACAATGGGCCCCATCCACCATAACCTCCACCCCATGGTAATGGGCCATATCACAAATTTTTTTAATAGGAAGAATTTGCCCTGTGATGTTTACCATGTGGCAGACCATCAACAGTTTCGTCCTCTTGGTTATTTGGGACTCATATAAGGAAACGATTTCTTCATCCGAAGCTGGATGATTGGGAAGGGAAATCACCTTATTGACGACACCATATTTTTTTGCCACCAAACCAAACTGGTCCTTCATAGCCCCATAATCCTGTTGTGCAAAGATGGCCTCGTCATTCTTTTCCCAGGGATAACCTCCAATAATCATGTCCAAGGATTCTGTGGTATTTCGTGTAATAATAAGTTCCTCCGGAGAGGATCCTACCAATTTTGCCAAGCGGTCCCTAACCTTATCCTTGTTTTCCCATTGCACGGTGCGCATGTAATACGAAGCTTCATAGTTCACCATTTGAATATGCTTCATATACTTCTCCATAGTGGGTTTTGGAATGAAGTTGTAGTACCCGTTTTCCAAATTGATGTAATCCGGTTTCAGGTCATAATCCTCACGAATACGTTCCCAGAAAGCATCCTCATTTTGGGGATAGGGGCTTTGGGATTGCTGCAAAGCATCATGGGGCATTCCCAAAAACGGGGAAAAAAGGGCGGCACCTCCCAATTGCTTTATAAAATCTCTTTTGTTCATCAGGATAGGGTCTTTTCTTAAAAGTATTAAAAAAAGAGCACTTGCATTTTACAAACCTTAAAAATTACGGATAGGTCAGGACATTTCTACTTTTTAAGGAAAATGGAATCGGCATGGGAGCGGTACCTTCCTCCTAAAAAATTATCTTATATTCGGGTTTACAAACCAATCCAATAACAACCCATGCCTCTTGTCATCGTAGTCCTTGGAATACTTCTTTTGTTCCTTTTGGTCGCAAAATTTAAACTCAATGGATTTATATCCTTTGTTTTGGTATCCCTATTTGTTGGAATAGCCGAAGGCATGGAACCCATTACAGTTGTTAGTTCCATACAAAAAGGAATTGGGAACATTCTTGGTTTTCTTGTATTGATTTTAGGGCTTGGAGCCATGCTTGGAAAGTTGGTCGCAGAAAGTGGGGCCGCACAACGGATTACAACCAAATTGGTGGAGAAATTTGGAAAAAAGAGTATTCAATGGGCTGTAGTTCTCACAGGATTTATTGTGGGCATACCCATGTTCTACTCCGTTGGTTTCGTAATTTTGGTCCCACTGGTCTTTACCATTGCCGCGGCCACTGGCCTACCACTGCTTTATGTGGGATTGCCCATGCTGGCGTCCCTTTCGGTGACCCATGGATATTTACCTCCGCATCCCGCCCCAACCGCTATTGCCGCAACCTTTAATGCGGATATCGGTAAAACCTTGTTTTATGGTATCATTGTAGCCATTCCGGCCATTATCGTGGCAGGTCCCTTTCTTTCAAGAACAATGATGAATATCAAGGCTTCGCCCTTAAAGGAATTGATGAACCCTACCATCCTTAAAGATGAGGAAATGCCGGGAACGGGTATTAGCATATTTACCGCCTTACTCCCCGTAATATTAATGGCCATTGCGGCACTTGCCGCTCTTTTTCTCCCTGTTGATTCCATCCTTAGGTCCATTTTGGTTTTTTGTGGGGACCCTGTGATGGCCATGCTTCTATCCGTACTTGTAGCCATTTATACCTTAGGTTTGGCGCGTGGTAAATCAATGAAGGAAGTTATGGATACCGTAGGCGATGCTGTCAAAGGAATTACCATGGTCTTATTGATCATTGCCGGTGCCGGGGCCTTAAAACAGGTCTTAATCGATAGTGGCGTGAGCGAGTACATTGGTGAGGCCCTTAGCGGGTCTGCCATTTCCCCCTTGGTTTTGGCATGGTTGATATCAACGATCATAAGGGTTTGTGTGGGGTCTGCCACCGTTGCCGGATTAACAGCCGCAGGAATTGTTTTACCGCTGATAGAAGGAACAGGGACAAGTGCGGAACTCATGGTCTTGGCCATAGGATCAGGGAGCCTCATGCTATCGCATGTCAATGACAGTGGGTTTTGGCTGTTCAAAGAGTACTTTAACCTCTCTATTAAGGATACCTTAAAATCGTGGACAGTAATGGAAACCACCGTAGGAGTTATGGGATTGATCGGCGTTTTGATATTAAATCAGTTTATATAAATATTGTTCAATGAGCATATCCAAAAGAATTGGGGAGCTAGGCTTGGAATTGCCTCCGGCTCCCCCACCAGCGGGTCTATACCGACCTATTTTGATAGTAGATAATTTTCTGTATGTATCCGGTCAAGGCCCGGTTTTAAAAGACGGTTCTCTCTACAAGGGACGGGTTGGGGATGACCTAGACCTTGCTGGAGGAAAACTAGGTGCCAGGCATGTGGGTTTGACCATGTTGTCAACCATCATCACTCATTTTGGTGAAATAGACCGTATTAAAAGGCTGGTAAAGACCTTGGGCATGGTCAATTGTACACCTGATTTCCATGACCACCCCTTGGTTATCAATGGTTTTAGCGAACTGATGGCCGATGTTCTTGGTGCAGAAAATGGTGTGGGCGTACGCAGTGCGGTGGGTATGATGCTTCCTGGAGGTATCGCCGTGGAAATCGAGGCAATGTTCGAACTTCACAAATAAACCCTTTTTAAGGGATGTGTTATTTTAATCTGAAGGCATATACGTAGATAGGCATATAACTATCTAAAAATAGAATCAATATAAATTAGGTGAAATTATGGAAGAAGAAAATTGGTTTCGGCTAAAGGATATTACTTCGGTCATTTCCCCATCCTTATTGGTTTATAGGGAAAGGGTCGTCCACAATATCGAGGAAATGATACGAATGGTTGGGGATACAAAAAAGCTTTGCCCCCATATCAAGACCCATAAATGTGCGGAAATCGTTCAGATGCAAATGAAACGGGGTATCAACAAGTTCAAATGTGCTAACATTGCCGAAGCCGAATTGCTAGGAAATTGCGGTGCTCCCCAAGTACTTTTGGCCATGCAGCCCGTGGGGGCCAATATAGCCCGATTCATAACCTTGATGAAAACCTTTCCCAATACGGAATTTTCGGCACTGACGGATACCCTGGCCATTGCAGACAAATTGGCAACATCGGGGAAAGAAAACGACCTGAAAATCAGCCTATATATCGATTTGAACGTGGGAATGAACCGAACGGGAATTGCCCCGGATGAAAAGGCCTTCCATTTATACAAACATATATCTGAAAATCCCCATTTGAATATTCTCGGCCTACATGTTTACGATGGTCATCTCAGAAATCCCGATTTTGATAGCAGAAAACAGGATTGCGATAAAGCCTTCGATTCGGTTTTGGAATTGAAAGAAAGAATTTTGGAAGCCAAGCTTCCAAACCCCATTATCATTGCCGGGGGGTCTCCAACTTTCCCAATCCATAGTAAAAGGGAAAACGTCATAGCCAGTCCGGGCACAACTCTTTTATGGGACGCAGGGTATGGAGGTCTTTTCCCAGAGATGAAGTTTCTCCCTGCCGCCGTATTGTTCACTAGGATTATCAGCAAACCCAAGCCCGGCATATTATGTTTTGACTTAGGACATAAATCCATTGCTCCTGAAATGCCCTTTCCAAGAGTGGAATTTTTAAGTCTGAAACATGATAAACAAATTAGCCAGTCCGAAGAGCATTTGGTGGTGGAGTATGATGACCTAAATGTCATGGAAGTGGGTACGGAACACTATGCCATCCCCAAACATATATGTCCCACCGTGGCCAAATACGACGAACTTCTGGTAGTGGACAGTGGGAAAATTACCGATGCATGGAAGGTAGCCGCCCGTAACCACAAAATCTCAATTTAACATGTTCATCCTGGATGCCCATTTAGATCTTTCTATGAACGCCATGGAATGGAACAGGGACTTAACCTGGTCCGTAAAAGCCATTAGGGAAAGTGAACAAGGAATGATGGACAAACCGGACCGCGGAAAAAACACGGTTTCCTTTGATGCCATGAGAAAGGGAAATATAGGTGTTTGTGTAGCCACGCAGATTGCCCGTTATGTAAAGCCAAATAATAATTTGCCCGGATGGAAATCCCCACACCAAGCATGGGCACAGACCCAAGGGCAATTGGCTTGGTATAGGGCCATGGAGAGTGCAGGTGAACTATTCCAAATCACAACAAAGAATCAATTTAACAATCACCTAAAAAGATGGAACGAGGACAATGTCAAAACACCAATTGGCTATATTCTTAGTTTAGAGGGTGCAGATTCCATTATCAACCTGGATTATCTTCATAAATCTTATGAAGAAGGTTTACGGGCCATAGGACCTGCCCATTACGGTCCTGGAACCTATGCCTTTGGAACCGATTCCGTAGGTGGTATTGGCCAAAAGGGTAGAGAACTGCTCAAGGAAATCCAAAAGCTGAAACTTATATTGGACGCTACCCATCTGTGCGACCAAAGTTTTTGGGAAACCATGGATGCGTATGAAGGGCCTATTTGGGCTAGCCATAATAACTGTCGGAAATTTGTTGATCATAACCGTCAATTTTCGGACGAACAAATCGAAGAACTTATCGCCCGAAAAGCGGTTATCGGCATGGCTTTGGATGCTTGGATGATGGTACCCAATTGGGTTCGCGGAAAGTCTACCCCGGAAAGCACTGGGGTTTCCTTGGAGCAAACCATACAGAACATTGATCATATCTGCCAATTATCCAGTAACTCCCTACATGTGGGAATTGGTACCGATTTGGATGGAGGCTTCGGGTTGGAGCAATCCCCAAAGGACATAGACACCATTGCCGATCTCCAAAAAATTCCTCCAATGCTTGAAAAAAGAGGATATACCAAGGAGGATATAAACAACATTATGTATGGTAACTTTGTACGGTTTCTTCAGCTTCACCTACCGGATTGAAATAGCAAATAGTACATTAGTCGAATTTAACACCCCATTAAGTCCCTGTGGCAGGGTATTTGTTATCTTTATTCCGATTATTGTTTCTTCATGATGAACAGACCGTTTTCATTGGCTATGGCCCTTTGCGTATTGGTATTTGGATGGATTCAGGCCCAAACAGACCTACCTACGCAAAAACCATTGAAAATTGATGCGGTCAATCCCATCGATAATTCGGGTAAGACCAATTCGGGTGCGGTCTTGAACATTCCATCGATGATAAAAGAACAGCCCAAATTGGATATGACCACAAGAAACCCTGTAAAAATGCTTCCGGACGAAGAGCTTGTGCAAGCTGGTACAGGGCTAAAAATTGACCCACGTATCGGACCGGGCGAACGTCTCAATGGTTCAGGGCAGTTTTTCCCCGATCAATATTTGGGTGACATAAAAAGTAACGGAAAATTTGTGGGAATTGTTTGTAGGGACCATGAATATGTGGATGGAGACCGGGTAAAAATATATGTAAACGATATGGTAGTGGAGCCCAATATGTTATTGACAGGAGCCTTTAAAGGTGTAAATGTCGATTTACAGCCTGGCTTCAACAAAATAGATTTTGAGGCACTTAACCATGGTTCCTCCGCACCCAATACGGCCCAAGTGGATGTGTATGATGAAAACGGGCAACTGCTCTACTCCAATAAGTGGTTATTATCTTCCGGTTCCAAGGCAACGCTGATTGTCACCAAGGATTAGGTTTTAATTTTCCCTCCTCTTAATTTTATCTTTATGGAGTATTTGGTAGAGCGTTCATCTTCTATTTAATATCTTTAAATATTTAAAATAATCTTCTTTAATGTCCAAAAATTATAACGTAGCTGTAGTTCAGCTCAATTTGAATAATACAGCCGATGAAAATCGGAAAAAATGTGTGGAATGGATCAAGAAGGCCGCCCATCAAGGAGCCGAAGTCATCTGTTTACCCGAATTATATAGTAGCCATTACTTTTGCCAAAGCGAAGACGTGGAAAATTTTAAGATTGCCGAACCTCTTGGCGATGTTTCCTTTACAGCATTCAGTGCCTTGGCCAAGGAATTGGGTGTGGTGATCATCGTTCCTTTTTTTGAAAAACGGATGTCCGGCATCTATCATAACAGTGCCTATATCATTGATACTGATGGAAGCCAAGCAGGCTTGTATCGTAAAATGCACATTCCGGATGACCCTCACTTTTATGAAAAATTTTACTTTACACCCGGAGACCTGGGTTTTCAATCCATAAGTACACAAAAGGGAAATATTGGTACGTTGATCTGTTGGGACCAATGGTATCCAGAAGCGGCCCGTTTAACCGCATTAAAGGGGGCCGAAGTTCTGTTCTACCCCACGGCAATTGGATGGCATCCTGCTGAAAAGGCCCAATATGGGGAAAACCAATACGGGGCATGGATGAACGTTATGAAAGGGCATGCGGTCGCGAATGGGATTTTTGTAGCGGCAGCCAACCGGATAGGTCTTGAAAAATATTTACCCGGCACAGATGGTATCGAGTTCTGGGGAAAATCCTTTATCTGTGGACCCCAAGGAGAAATCTTAGCATTGGCCTCACATGATAAGGAAGAAATCCTTATGGCCAAAGTGGATTTGTCCCTTCAGGAAAATGTGCGACAAAACTGGCCTTTCTTTAGGGACAGACGTATTGATGCCTTTGGAGATCTAACCAAAAGGGCTTTGGACTAGGTCTTATGGATAAAAGAAGATTTCCAGCGGAATGGGAGCGACAGAGAGGCGTCTTATTGTGCTTTCCCCACAATGGCAAGGATTGGCCTGGGAAGTATGAAGCCATTCAGTGGGCTTTTGTAGAGTTCATTAAAAAAGTTTCCCTTTTTGAAACGGTATTTTTAGTTGTTGCCCATCAATCCTTAAAGAAAAAAGTGTCCGACCTACTGCTCATGGCTTCGGTTGACCTTGATAGGGTTTCATTTATCATCCACAAAACCAACCGAAGTTGGATGCGCGACTCCGGACCTATTATCGTTAAGCATAATGGAAAATCGGAAGCGATAAATTTTAATTTCAACGGATGGGCCAAGTACAACAATTGGCAATTGGACAAACATGTGCCTGCCGTAGTTTCAGATTTTTTGAAAGTCCCGCTGACCCAAGCGACTTACAAGGGAAATAAAGTTATTTTGGAAGGTGGTGCCTTGGAAGTCAATGGAAAAGGTACCTTGATCACTACCGAAGAATGTCTTTTACATCCTTCGATTCAGGTTCGGAATGCAGGTTATACAAAAGACGATTATGAAGCTGTTTTCAAGGAATATTTAGGAGTAACCAATACGATTTGGTTGGGAGAAGGGGTCCAAGGGGACGACACCCACGGCCACATAGATGACCTTTGTCGGTTCGTGAAGGCCAACACAGTAGTAACTGTAGTGGAAACCGACCCGAAAAACAAGAACTACAAACCGCTTCAAGAGAATCTGAAAAGACTCCAAAAAGCAGTTTTGGAAGATGGCTCCCCTTTGAAGGTGGTGGAATTGCCCATGCCAAAAACCATCCTATTTGAAGGTTTGGAACTTCCGGCCAGTTACGCGAACTTTTTAATCATAAACGGTGCCGTATTGGTCCCTACGTTTAATGATTCCAATGACCGTATCGCACTGAACATTTTAGCGGAGTGCTTCCCCGATCGGGAAGTCATCGGTATCAACTGTATCGATTTAATCTGGGGCTTTGGGACATTGCACTGCTTAAGCCAACAAATACCGGAATAAATAGAATTCAACAAAAGACTAATTATTCCGTTTCCCCCGGATGATATGTTTTTTGTGCCCTTTTAAGTACATCGTCCCTATAATAGGCGGCGTCCTTCCAATTAACATTAATATATCGTTCCGTTTGATCATCAAAATGAGGTGATTTTGGGTCTCCACTTTGGCCGCCTGCCAATATTGTTTTTGCCTTAACGGTATCCCCAAACTCCACTACGGCGGCAAAACTATTACCCCGGGTTCCATATATTTTTTTGGCTCCTGAGGTAGTATATCTAGCCCCATACGCCGCCAAAGCACCCCAACGACCCGAGGCAAAACCAACTCCCACGCTTGGCAGGCTGTCGTTAAATTCCTGAACAATATCCCCGTTTAGACGTTGATAGCGATTCAACTCGCCCCATGGCATTTTCCAAGTACCAAAATCGTTTTCCAATTGATCGATGACCTCTTCCAAAACTCGTAATCCCTCGTCCGGATGATTTCCAAAATAGACCATTCGTTCCATATCGCTAATTCCAGCAGGTTGTTTTGCCTTTTGTCCCATGGCCGTTCCATAATAGTGGGCCAAGGTCATGGCAACGGATTCCTTTGAGGTTCTAAAGTCCCACTTTTCCAAAATAGCCATAGGCTCCCTCAATTTAGGGTTTTTATCATCGTGGGAATTATAGGCATTTACCAATCCTGGAATCAAGGCTTTAAAAGCAGGTAAATACGAATCATGGGCCAATTGAATGAGGCTATCAATGGTATACCCTTTCCGATTTGTCAATAATTCAATCGCATGAATCCCCCTAAAGTTTTCTTGATTTTTGGACATATAGTAGGGATAATTTTCCTTTTTAGGACTGAACTCCGCCGCTGAAGTATAGGGTGTGGAGTTACAATTCTGTATCCATCCATTGTCGGGGTTCAGTACCAGTATATTTTCATCGACGGTATGTAGGCCTTGCCAATCAGTTTGAGGATTACTACCATCCACAGGTTCTGAATGGTCAAAAGTGATATCCCTCTTCGGGATAAAATTACCATGGAAATAGGCAATATTTCCCTCGGCATCGGCATACACCGTATTGTTGGATGAATTGGTACGAATGTCCATCATTTCCCGGAATGCTTCATAACCGTCCTTTTTAGTTCTAACAAAAGACTGTTCCAAGGCCTTTACAGGTTCCCACATCATTGCCGATGCCGTCCATTGTCCGTCCACCGCATGGGTTATGGGACCATGGTGCGTACGGTACATGGGAAAGGTTCGTTCTTTGATTCCAGTATCCGATTTATATTTAAGGGTTACCGTGGTGGAATCTACCGGCCGTAGCTCCTCCCCATATTGGTAATACAATTTTCCGTCGTTCTTTACGATGGTCTCCTTGAATTCGTCCATCACATCCGTATACGTAGAGGTATGCATCCAACCGGTTTTTTCGTTAAAACCCTGGTACACGAAGAACTGCCCCCAAGTAACGGCTCCATAGGCATTTAGGCCTTCTTCGCTTACCACATGAACCTCGCCCCTAAAATAAAAGGAAGTATGGGGATTGATCAGCAACATGGCGTTCCCGGATTTTGTTAATTTCCCCGATATTGCAATTCCGTTGGAGCCTTGTGGTTCCGCCATTTCTTCCTTCTTCTGTATTTCCAACAACTCCATTACGGGAAGTTCCATCCAACTCTCGTAAAAGGATTCAATTTTTTTGGTAGAAATGCGTTCGATATCCCCACCGATACTTCCTTCACTAAAATACATGGGCATCCAAGGTTCGAACCGGGTCAATAATTTAGGTTTCACTTCGGGGTGGGTATACAGGTAATAATTGATACCATCGGCAAAGGCGTCGCATAGCTCCTTCAACCACTCCGGACTCTTTTCATAATTGGCCTTGGCCTCTTCTTCGGTCATGAAAAGTTTCGCCCTTAAATCGCTGTAAATGGCTTCCTCTCCTTCTACTTCCGCAAGCCTACCAGTTGCCCAAATATAATTTTGCTCTACCCTATTGAAATCATCTTCGCACTGTGCATATAACAGGCCAAAAACAGCATCTGCATCGGTCCTACCATAAATGTGGGGCACCCCAAAATCATCCCGAATAATTTCTATTTCCGCCGCTTGGGCCTTCCATTTTTCAACTTCGGGATTCATTATTTCCTTGGACCCGCAGGCCATCAATAGACAAAATACGGCAACGTAAAATACACCTTTCATACACTATTCTTTACGCTTTTGAAGGTACATAAATGTATCCTCTTTTACCAATTTAAGTATACGCTCCCACATTTTTAAAAAAACAGGGCCGTATGGTATGACGATTGTCAGTTTTTGTATGCTTAAAATCGTGTAGCTTTGAATAAACACGGTAATTTGGTAATCTAAATCATTGGTATTTAACCATACCGGTACGTAAAGAAACCGTCCATTGAGAAAAGTTGCTTTATTGTTCATCACATTATGGTTCATTTCCTGCGAGGATCAGGAGGAAAAGGTCTATCCTAAGAAAATGTTCATGACAGAATCTGTCTATGCCTCGGCTACGGTTCAACCGGATAGTCTTTATCAAGCATTTGCCGCCGTATCTGGAATTTTGAAAAATAATTTGGTGGAAGAGGGCGATTTGATCAAAAATGGGGATCCTTTGATACAGATTATAAACTCGGCACCAGAACTCAATGCGGACAACGCCCGGTTAAACCTGAATTTGGCAGAGGAAAATTACAAGGGCAGTGCTGCCATTCTAACCGCATTGGAAGATGAAATTCAAGCAGCTCAACTTTCCTTAATGAACGACTCTATCAATTATTTTCGGCAAAAAAGACTTTGGGAGCAACAGATTGGTTCCCAAGTACAGTTTGAGAATAAAAAATTGGCCTATGAACTCTCCCAAAACAAATTTCGATTGGCTAAAAATCGCTATGATCGCACGCAGAAAGAACTTTCCACGCAATGGCAGCAGGCCCGTAACAGCTACGAAACCGCAAAAACCAATGCGGAGGATTTTACCGTCACCAGTAAAATAAACGGAAAAGTCTATGCGCTTTTCAAGCAACCCGGGGAAATTGTAACCACTATGGAACCCTTGGCGGCGTTAGGGAGTAAGGATGTATTTATAATCGAGTTGCTTGTGGACGAAGTGGATATTGTAAAAATCTCCCCGGGATTACAAGTGCTGGTTACCTTGGATGCCTATAAAAACAGTGTTTTTGAAGCATCCATCCATAAAATTTATCCAAGAAAAGATGAACGTTCGCAGACGTTCAAGGTTGAGGGCATTTTTAAAGACCCTCCAAAAACCTTATATCCGGGATTGGCAGGAGAGGGAAATATCATTATTGCGGAAAAGGAAAATGTACTGACCCTGCCCAAATCCTATTTGATCAATGGGAATCAAGTACGTACAAGGGACGGGATTGTACAGCTGAAAATTGGACTGCAGAGCCTAGATCAGGTGGAAGTTCTGGAAGGAATAGATGAAAAAACCGCCATCCTAAAGCCTGAAGAATGACCAACTGGAGCGTCATCTTAAAAATTGCAAGAACACATCTAACGACCAAGATGAAAAGTACGGTGACAGCTGCCCTAGGTGTAACTTTTGGTATAGGAGCCTATATTACCATGGCCGGCTTCATGACAGGGTTGAACAATCTGCTCGACGGACTTACGCTCAATCGCACACCCCATGTTCGATTATACAACGAAATTGCACCTTCCAAAGAGCAACCTGTTTCCCTATATACCGATTTTAAGGGGGCCTTCAATGTCGTTACATCCATAAAACCAAAGGAAACCCAAATAAAAATTCACAATGCACTGCCCATTTTAAAGTATCTTAAAACCAATGACGACGTAAAGGGCGCTACCCCGCAGTTGCAGGCCCAGATTTTCTATCTTTCAGGTTCGATAGAATTGGGAGGTATTCTGATCGGGGCCGATATCATGGAAGAAGCCCGACTTTCCAATATCAACGACTATATTGTATCGGGTAGTCCAGAAGCCTTAAAGAACAGCGCCAATGGCATTTTACTTGGCGCGGGGCTCGCGGATAAAATGTCGCTTTCGGTAGGTGACCGAATTCAGGTTGCCACGGTTTCTGGCTCTATTTTTCCCCTAAAAATTGTAGGTATCTATCAAAGCGGATTGGCAGAGATAGATAATTCACAGAGCTATGTAAACTTGAAAACGGCCCAGCGAATTTTAGGACAACCTGAAAACTATATCACGGACATTCATATAAAATTGTTTGATATAGAAGCGGCGCCCGCTATGGCAAAAAGGTTGGAGAGACAATTTGATATCCAGGCCATAGATATCAAAGAAGCCAATGCACAGTTCGAAACAGGGTCAAGCATACGAAACCTTATTACCTATGCTGTTTCCCTCACCTTATTGATTGTTGCCGGATTCGGTATTTATAACATTCTCAATATGCTGATATATGAGAAAATGAAGGACATTGCCATCTTAAAGGCCACGGGGTTTTCGGGCAGGGACGTGTCCCTAATCTTCATCAGTCAGGCTGTCATTATTGGACTGTTGGGCGGTATTCTGGGTCTTTTGGTTGGGTTTGGCCTTTCGGTATTGATAGACAACACACCCTTTGAGACCGAGGCACTTCCCACAATAAAAACCTATCCAATCAATTATAATCCGCTCTATTATGCCATAGGTATCGGTTTTGCCTTACTATCCACCTTTATCGCCGGATATCTACCTGCCAATAAGGCGAAAAATATGGATCCCATTAAAATAATCAGGGGAACCTAGAGCCCCAAACCTGCGTCATGAAATTAGTACTTGAAACAAGGAACATCAATAAACACTTCTACAAACCAAAGGATTTCCATGTGCTTAAGGATATTTCTTTTGGGATTCAACCCGGGGAATTTACCTCGATAGTAGGAAAGTCTGGTTGTGGAAAATCTACGTTGCTTTATATTCTGTCCACCATGGATACGGAATATACAGGTGAACTTTATCTAAATGATCAACTGATAACCGGTAAATCCAATGAGGAACTATCAAGGATAAGAAACAGGCACATAGGGTTTGTTTTTCAGTTTCATTATCTGCTCGCAGAATTCAGCGTACTTGAGAACGTGATGCTACCAGCAAAAAAACTCGGCGAAAAATCCTTGGAGGAAATTGAACATGACGCCCAAGAGAAATTAAAAATGCTCCATATTGGGCATTTGGCCCAACAAAGGGCTTCCCGCATTTCTGGTGGTGAAAAACAACGTGTGGCCATAGCCCGTGCATTGATCAACAACCCTACAATTCTAATGGGAGATGAACCCACTGGAAATCTGGATAGCCAAAATTCTGAAAATGTCTTTAATATCTTTAAGAATCTTGCACAAGAAAAGGGGCTTTCGCTTTTGGTAGTAACCCACGATAATGATTTTGCAAAACGCACAGATCGTATAATTGAAATGGAGGATGGTAGCATATTGAAATAATCATCCCAAAAATCATTCGGTAATTCAATGAATGGAACTTTTGTTCTCGGACCCATTTTTTGTTGGCTTCTTAAAGTTATTCCATACACTTCTAAACAAAAAGGTATTTTTGTATCATGGCAGAGAAAAAGGTTAGCATCCTACAGGCATTTAAAACCATCATTTGGCCCCGAAGAAAACTGGTTTTTATCGGACTCTTGCTGATCGTGGTCAGTAAGGCGGCAAGTTTTGTGGCCCCGGTATCCCTTAGGTACTTTTTGGATGATATTGTTCCCAATAAGGACTATGACTTTTTAAAAATTCTGGTGATCGTCGTAATTCTTTCGTTTCTGGTACAGGCCATTATGTCATTTCTATTGACAAAAGTACTGAGTATTCAGGCGCAGTTTATGATATCTGAACTTCGCGCGCAGGTCCAAAAAAAAGTACTTGCCCTGCCCATTCGTTTTTTTGACAATACAAAGTCGGGCGCACTGGTATCCAGAATCATGAGCGATGTGGAGGGTGTACGTAACCTTATAGGAACCGGCCTTGTACAATTGGTTGGAGGAACCATTACGGCGGTTGTTTCCCTTATTCTCTTATTACGTATTAGCCCCACCATGACCTTGCTGACCTTTATTCCCCTGATATTGTTTGCAGTTATTGCTTTAAAAGCCTTCAAGATCATTAGACCCGTTTTTAGGGAAAGAGGCAAAATAAATGCAGAGGTGAAAGGCCGACTAACGGAAACTCTTGGAGGAATACGGGTCATTAAAGGCTTTAATGCCGAAGAACAAGAAGGAAAAGTATTTGAAGAAGGCGTGGAACGTTTATACGAAAACGTAAAGAAAAGCCTAACGGCCACCGCGGTTATGACCAGTTCCTCAACCTTTCTTTTAGGATTGGCCACTACAGGCATTATGATGGGTTTTGGAGGATACAAAATGATGCAGGGCGAGTTGAGTACGGGCGAGTATTTTGAATTTACCTTTTTATTGGCCCTTATGGTTGCCCCCATCGTTCAAATGAGCAATATAGGAAGTCAGCTTACCGAAGCCTTGGCCGGATTGGACCGTACCGAAGAACTCATGAACCAAGTGGCCGAAGCGGATGATAAGGACAGGACCATTGAACTAAAACAAATAAAAGGCGATATGCGCTTTGAGGATGTTTCGTTTGCCTATGAGGAGGACAAGGAGGTATTGCATAATATCAGTTTTGAGGCCAAGGCAGGGGATGTCATAGCGCTTGTTGGAAGCTCCGGTTCTGGAAAATCTACTATTGCAGGTTTGGCAGCCAGTTTTTTAAATCCGGATTCCGGAACCATAACCATTGATGGCATTGACCTTTCAAAGGTTGACCTGACCAGTTTTCGACAGTTTTTAGGCGTGGTGCTGCAGGACGACTTTCTATTTGAAGGCACCATCCGTGAAAATATTCTTTTCCCCAGGCCGGATGCTACCGAGCAAGAACTACGGGATGCTGTTAAAGCTGCTTATGTTGATGAATTCACCGATAGATTCGATGATGGTCTGGATACGGTTATTGGGGAGCGTGGGGTAAAACTTTCCGGTGGCCAAAGACAACGCATCGCCATTGCACGTGCCGTATTGGCGAATCCTCAAATTTTGATACTGGACGAAGCCACTTCTAATCTAGATACCGAGAGCGAATCCCTAATTCAAAAAAGTTTGGCTGAACTCACCAAAGGCCGAACAACCTTTGTCATTGCCCACCGCCTAAGTACCATTAGAAAGGCCGATCAGATTTTGGTCATTGAAAACGGACGTATTGCGGAACAAGGCACCCATGAGGAATTGATAGCCACCGAGGGTAGATACTATAATCTGTTTACGTATCAGGCGAGGATATAGATGGTTGATGGTTGATGGTTGATGGTTGATGGTTGATGGTTGATGGTTGATGGTTGATGGTTGATGGTTGAAAAAATACAAACGCAAACTCAAATTCAGTAGTGATTCGCCTAAAATTAGAATTTTTACTTTTTGAGTTTGAACTTGACTCTTGAATTTGAATTTGTTATAGTTCCTCAGGAGCAAGCTCAACTTCCAGTCCGTCCATATCTTCACTAATATGTAATTGACAACCTAAACGGCTGTTCTCACGAACATTAAAAGCCTCCGCCAACATGGCCTCTTCATCATCCGATTTTGCAGGCAGTTCATGGTCAGATTTCACATAGCATTGGCAAGACGCACACATGGCCATTCCTCCGCAAATCCCGATAGTTCCTTCAGGAGCCAATTCATAGGAACGCACTACCTCCATCAGGTTCATGTTCATATCGGTTGGGGCATCTACTTCGTGCAGTACACCGTCACGGTCGGTTATTTTGATTTTAATATCGGACATAGTCCATATAGTTTATTAGTGGGTTAGTGGGTTAGTGGGTTAGTGGGTTAGTGGGTTAGTGGGTTAGTAAAAAAGTTTAAATTAAATAATGTTTATTTCATTGACTTAATAAATGAATATAGCATTTTAGATATTTCATTTGTTTCATTTATCAGCTTCAGAGCCAAATCTGAATCAATATAGTTTAATCGTTTGGCAAGATACAACATAGACCTTAGTTCACTATTGGAGGCCAATGAAAAATAAAGAAAACGTTTAAAATCTGAGTTGGAGCTTCTTTCAAACCCTTCGGCTATATTATTTGAAATTGATACCGAGGCTCTAGTAATCTGATCTCTAAATCCAAAATCTTTACTATCAGTAAAATTTTGATAAACTAAAACCGCCAAATCTTGCGCCTTTTGCCAGACCACTAAATCCTCAAATCGTTGAATGGTCACTTTGTTCCGCTATTTTAAAAATTTGAATATTTGCAATTCCATCCTCTACACTATCTCACAATCCTCTATTTCATTATCCACTATTTCACTAACTCACTATTTCACATTATGTAATTTCCTTTATTACTGCTTTGGGAGCTTCTTTTTTTGAACCATCAAATCCGTTAATACCACCAACGGTCGTGTATTTTAGAACGTATTTTTTATCTGGAAATATTCTTTGATATGCACTTTGACACATCAATGTGGCTTCATGGAAACCACACAAAATCAATTTTAGTTTTCCGGGATACGTGTTAACATCCCCAATGGCATAGATTCCTGGAACATTGGTTTGATAGTCGAACGTGTCTACTTTAATGGCATTTTTTTCAATTTCCAAACCCCAATCCGCGATGGGTCCTAATTTGGGCGAAAGTCCAAACAAGGGTATAAAATTATCTACCTCCAAAGTAATATCTTCGGCGGCATTGGAAGTTTTTCTAATGGTTACGGATTCCAATTTGCCTTCGCCCTTGAGCCCCACGATTTCACCTGGGGTTATCAAATTAATTTTCCCTTGATTCTTTAAATTCTGTACTTTTTCAACGGAATCCAAAGCTCCTCTAAACTCGTTTCTTCGGTGTACCAATGTCACTTCGGATGCAACATCGGCCAAAAATATGCTCCAATCCAATGCAGAATCACCACCACCTGCAATAACGACCTTTTTATCACGATAAACCTCAGGGTCTTTAATCATATAGGATACCCCGTTATCCTCATATTTCGATAGATTTTCCAGCAAGGGCTTTCTTGGCTCAAAACTTCCAAGCCCTCCTGCAATGGCCACTACTGGAGCATTATGTTGGGTCCCCTTATTAGTGGTGACCACAAAGGTACCATCATCTAATTTTGCAATAGTTTCGGCCCTTTCCCCTAAAGTAAAACTGGGTTGGAAAGGTTTAATTTGTTCCATGAGGTTATCCACCAAATCACCGGCAAGAACTTCTGGAAAACCGGGAATATCATAAATAGGTTTTTTTGGGTATATCTCAGAACACTGTCCGCCAGCTTGTGGTAAGGCATCGATAAGGTGGCATTTCAATTGTAACAATCCGGCTTCAAAAACGGCAAAAAGGCCCGTTGGACCGGCCCCTATAATAAGTATATCTGTTTTAATCATGTATAGCGCTATTAGCTGGCTAAACTACTCTTGGGAAAGTTTAAAATTTATGATTGTTATCAGGTTACCCCTCTACATTAATAACCTCTTCTATTTGGGGCGCATATTTTTTTATGGTCATTTCAACACCACTTTTCAAAGTCATCTGATTGACACTGCACCCCACACAGGCACCGTGTAACTTTACCTTTACGGAGTTACCGTTGTCGATGGAAATAAGAGAAATATCCCCGCCATCACTTTGAAGAAAAGGACGAATTTCATCCAATGCTTTTTCTACTTTTCCTTTTAAATCGTCCGAAGTCATTGTTGTCATAACTACTTCTTTTTAACGGCAGAACAGCCTGCCATTGTGGTTATCTTGATCGCCTCTGTTGGCGGAATGTTTTCGTTTCTGTTGACTACCTGCTGTACCACATTTTTGGTGAGTTCCTCGAAGGCAGCTTCAATGGGTGTGGCGGTTTGCAAGGCTGCCGGCCTACCTACGTCACCGGCCTCCCGTATACTCTGTACCAAGGGAATTTCGCCCAAAAAGGGAACATTCAGATCTTCTGCTAAGTGTTTAGCACCTTCCTTACCAAATATATAATACTTATTATCAGGCAGCTCCGCTGGAGTAAAATAGGCCATATTTTCTACAATTCCTAAAACAGGCACGTTAATGGAATCCTGTTGGAACATGGCCACTCCTTTTCGGGCATCGGCCAAGGCGACCTCCTGTGGCGTGCTCACCACTACCGCACCTGTCACGGGCATAGATTGCATAATGCTCAAGTGGATGTCCCCGGTACCAGGAGGTAGGTCTAAAAGCATAAAGTCTATCTCTCCCCAATGGGCATCAAAAATCATTTGGTTCAATGCCTTTGAGGCCATGGGTCCCCTCCAAATAACCGCTTGATTAGGTTGGGTAAAAAACCCAATGGACAATAATTTAACCCCATAATTTTCTACAGGCTTCATTTTGGACTTCCCGTTGACATTTACCGCCAAGGGTTTTTCATGAGCCACATCGAACATAATGGGCATGGACGGACCGTAAATATCGGCATCCAATAGTCCTACCTTGAATCCCATTTTTGCCAAGGTGACGGCCAAATTGGCGGTCACCGTAGATTTACCAACCCCTCCCTTTCCGGAGGCCACCGCAATGATATTCTGAATACCGGGAATTGGTTTTCCTTTAATTTCATTGACCTTAGGGGAAGTGGAAGGAGCATCTACCTTGATATTGACCTTGATCTTGGCCTTTTCATACACATCCTTATGGATGGCCTTAAGAATTTCAACCTCCGTTTTTTTTCGGGCCTGTAGACTTGGATTTTTAATGGTAATATCCACCTCAACCTCATCCCCATAAATCTGAATGTTTCGTACGGCCCCGCTTTCAACCATATTCTGGCCCTCACCAGGAACGGTGATGGTTTCCAATGCCTTTAAAACGTCCTTCTTATCTATCATCATTATGTAAATTCATTCTAAACAACAAAGATAATCCTTAGGTATGAGATTAAGAAGCTATTATATTGAAATTGAAGATAAAGCAATAAGAACTGCCTATCCTATGAACACTTTAAAAATGTTTTCCAAGCATATTATATTACAATAATAAATTATGAATCGGTCGAATGTAGTATTTTAGGCAAACTTCAAAACAATACGTCCATGAGAGACCCAATCAAAACTAAGCCCGTTTTATTCGTATTCGCGATTTTGGTTTTCATGCTATGCGCCTGTGGAGCCAGCAAACACAAATTCTCAAAAAGAGACGTAAAAGGTGCGCAGAACCTAGTGGGGGTTGCCTTTACCAAAAAACAGCTCGATACGCTTTACCCTTACTTGGAAAGAAACAGGGAAGGCTATGACTCCTTGCGCACGTACGAATTGGATTATACCGTCTTCCCGGCCATTAAATTTGACCCCTTGCCGTTAAATTTTAATCCCAAACCGCAAGCGGGATTTCCATCATGGGAAATTCCTACGGATGTTGAACTACCTAACAATAAATCCCAACTCGCTTTTTATACCATTCCCCAATTGGCCTCGCTCATAAAGCATGGAAAAATAACCTCGGTGGCATTGACCCAGTTTTTTATAGACCGAATCAAAAAATACGATGGAATACTCCAATCCACCATCACCATCACCGAGGAAATGGCCATGGAACAGGCTAAAAAAATGGATGCGGAATTGCAAGCGGGAAAATACCGTGGAATTTTGCATGGCATTCCCTATGGCGTGAAGGACTTGATTTCTGTAAAAGGCTATAAAACGACTTGGGGTGCCGAACCCTATAAAAATCAGGAATTTGATATGACGGCTACTGTGGTGGAAAAATTGCAGGAGGCCGGTGGTGTACTTATCGCCAAATTGGTATCTGGTTCACTGGCCCGTGGAGATGTTTGGTTTGGAGGTAAAACAAAAAACCCTTGGGATATAAAACAAGGGGCAAGCGGTTCATCGGCTGGTTCAGGATCAGCTACTTCAGCAGGCCTGGTTCCATTTGCCTTGGGTACCGAAACCTTGGGAAGCATTACTTCTCCCAGTACCCGTAATGGTATTACAGGCCTACGCCCTACTTATGGCCGGGTGAGCAGATATGGTGTTATGAGCTTGAGTTGGTCCATGGACAAAATTGGTCCTATGGCCCGAAATGCCCAGGATTGCGCTATTGTTTACAACATCATATCTGGAAAAGATCCAAAGGACCCCACTACCACGGACTACCCTTTTGGGTTTGACAAAAACAAGGATGTTACCACCCTTAAGGTAGGATATCTAAAAAAGGATATCGACAAGGATACCTCAAAATCAAAGGACAATCTGACAAAGGCCCTGGCTGTTTTTAATAAAATGGGCATAAAAATGGATTCGTTGGAATTACCTGATGATGTCCCTTTCAATAGTTTTGATATTATTTTGAGGGCCGAGGCAGGTGCGTTTTTTGATGATTTGGTCCTTTCTTCGGATGTTGATAAAATGGTGGAGCAGGACCAAAGCTCAAGGGCGAATTCCCTTCGTCAGGCCCGATTCATTCCCGCCGTAGAGTATCTTCAGGCGAATCGGCATCGGGAAGTATTGATTGCAAAAATGAACGAACTGATCAAAGATTACGATGTCATCATCTCCCCGTCCTTTGGCAATAGACAGTTGGTCATTACGAATTTAACAGGACACCCGGTTATTTCCATTCCAACGGGTTTGGACAAGGACAAACATCCAACTAGTATTACTTTGGTGGGGAACCTTTATGACGAGGCCAGTATCCTATTGCTGGCAAAGGCGTTCCAGGAACAAACGGATTTTGATGAGATGCACCCAGAAGGATACATGGACTAAACCTTCCTACCGTCCAATAAGTTGATGATTCGGGTGCCGTACCCAGCGTTTTTCTCGGAGTGCGTAACTTGGATAATGGTAACACCTTCCTCTTCATTCAGTTTCTTGAAAAGCTGCATAATTTCCTCACTCTGCTGGGAATTGAGATTTCCGGTAGGCTCATCGGCCAAGATGAGTTTTGGATTGGCGATCAAGGCCCTGGCCACACCCACCAATTGTTGTTGTCCCCCGCTCAATTGGGCCGGAAACAAATCCTTTTTGCCCACAATATTAAATCGGTCCAACATATCGGCAACCATGGCCTTTCTTTCGGACCCTTTGAATTTTTTGTACAACAAGGGCATCTCCAAGTTTTCCTGTACGGTTAAATCGTCCAAAAGGTGGTAGGATTGAAAAACAAAACCAATATATTCTTTGTACAGGTTGGAGCGATGTTTCTCCTTTAAGGTATGAACGGATTCATCCAAGAAATTGTACTCGCCCTCGTCAAACGTATCCAACATGCCGATGACGTTCAGCAAAGTGGATTTTCCAGATCCTGAAGGCCCCATCACCGAAATGAATTCCCCCTCTTCCACTTCCAAATTAATGTCCTTTAACAGAAAAATTCTTTGACCTCCTGAATTGACCCATTTAAATATATTCTTAAGTTGTAATAACATAGATGTTAGATATTAGATGATAAATTTTAGATGTTAAATTGTACTACTCATCCCTTAACGACTTCACCGGGTTTGCCAATGCGGCTCCGATTGTCCTTGTCCCAATAGTTAAAAAAGCTATAGCAACTGCCAGTATTCCCGATACTACAAAAAACACCCAACTTAGTTCTATCCTATACTCGTAGTTTTCCAACCATTGTTTTAAAAACCACCATGCTATTGGTGATGCTATCAAAAAAGCGAAAAGAACAAGTTTTAGAAAATCCTTTGTGAGTATGAAGGTAATGTTCAGAACACTGGCACCAATGACTTTCCTAATACCTATTTCCTTTGTACGCTGTGTCACCACCAACATAGACATGGCAAAAAGACCAATACAGCTAAGTATGATTGCTATAAGTGCACCGCTGGTAATCAATAATGCCATGGACTTCTCACGACGAAAGGTCCTGTCCACGTTCTCATCCAGAAAAGAGCCTAAAAAATCGGCATTGGGTTCCAATTTTTTATATGCATTCTCTACGGCCTCAAAACTATTGGTTATGTTCTTGGGAGCCACTTTCACATAGGCGTAGGTCAAAGGCAAATCCTTGGTCATGTAAAAGGTGATGGGTTCTATGGCCTTGTCCAAGTCCTGAAAATGATAATCCTTTATAACTCCCAGTATAGGGTTCATTTCGTCTCCGCCTATGGGTAATGCTGAGGACAGAATATCCTCTTCGCCCAATTGTTCAGCCATTTTTTCATTGATAAGAATTCCCAAACTATCGCCTATCCCGTTAAAGTTTCTTCCCAATACCATTTCAAGCCCCAGCGTGGGAACATAATCCGAATCCACGACCAAAAAGTTCGTCCTTATGATCTTGCCCTTATAATCAAAACCGATAACGCTCGAAGAACGACTGCCATCCTTTCCCCGGCCCAAATTATTGTCGGCACCTGAAACCTCCAATATGTCCGGGTTGCCCCTTAGCTCGTCCTTTAGCAATTGTAGCAAGGCATAACTTTCTTTTTTTCCATTCAAAGGAAAAGAGAGTACATGCATCTTGTCATACCCTAAATCCTTGTTTCCCATGAACTCTATTTGGCCTCGAAGCACCAAGGTTCCTGTAATCAAAAGGATAGCGATTCCAAATTGGATAACCATTAACATATCTCTTACCCTATTCTTACCATTACTGTCCAATTTTCCCTTTAAGGACTGTATAGTACCTAATTTGCTCAATAGCAGAGCCGGGTACCCTCCTACAATAAAAGTTACCAACAGAACAGTGGTAAAGAATAGACCCCAAAACAATGGTGTCATTAAGGCATCCATGGAGGCTTGTGTGCTAAAGACAGTTTTAAAATCATCGAAAAGCAACAAACTGAGTAAAATGCCCATACTTGCCGAAGCAATAAAAATAATCAAGCTTTCTCCCCAAAATTGAAAAAATAGATGCTTTCTTTTTGCCCCTAGGGTCTTACGCATTCCTATTTCCTTGAGACGCTGAGAACTTTTGGCCAGGCTCATGTTTACAAAATTTACACAAGCTATGAATAGAATTAAAAGGGCAACGGCCAAAATAAGATAGGGAACGCTCCTGCTTTCCTCTGCGAACCCATTTTTAAAGCTAGTAAAATGAATGTCCTTAAGCGGGAGTAATCTAATTTCCCGGTATAGTCCTTCATTGTTGGGCAAAACACCTGAGTTTTTAGCGGTTTCTATGACCTCCTGGTAATGAAGGTCTATAAAGGAACGTGTAGCACCTTCAAATTGCTCCACGGAAATATTATCCTGAAGTTCCACATAAACCGAATGATATTGCGCGTTCCAAGATTCCTTTGTATCCAGATATTCAGGATTGCTTTCAAATCTCAAGGCGATTTCAAAGCCCATTTCAGTGTTCGTTGGTAAGTCCTCTGCAACGGCTCCAACAGTGAACGGCTCCTGTTTACCATTGATCAATACGTTAATAGTCTGCCCAATTACATCAGTTCTGCCAAACAGTTTATGGGCAGCCTCTCTAGTAAGAACAACCTCTCCTATGTTTTGAAGGGCATTACCTTTACCACCTTCGATCAAGGGAAAATCGAACATGGAGAAAAAATCTTTGTCTACCCAGTTGGCATCAAGCACGAGCTCTTTCTCGCCATTAATCACCAAGGCAACTCTCTCCAGAACCCTTGTGCTCCTTGCAATTCCCGGTACTTCTGATTTCAAGGCCTCCGCAAAAGGTGTTGGTTGACTAGTACCTGCCTCTGGGCCTTCTTCGGTTTGCTGAACGTTATATACGCCGTATATCTTATCCCTATTTTCATGGAAGCTTTCATAGGACAGTTCATAGAAACTTGCCGTAGCCAACAATATGGCAACACCAAAGGCAATGGCAAGCCCAATGACATTTATAGTAGTGAAGGTTTTATCCTTCCAAAGATTTCTAAAGCCGATTTTTAGATAGTTTTTGATCATGTTACTTATTTTTTTGATGATGAATTTACTCTGTTCGTAAACTTTTCACGGGATTGACAGAGGCTGCTTTATAACTCTGCCAACTAACTGTAAGTATGGTAATGAGCACTACTGAACCACCAGCCAGAAGAAACATCCATGGAGTTAGTGGTATACTATAGGCAAAACCCTTTAGCCAAGCAGATACCGTAACGTATGAAATTGGCATCGCCAATATAAGTGCCAATATTAAACATTTGAAAAAGGCACTGTTTAAAAGGGTCAGTATTTCAATTCTACTAGCTCCGTTTACTTTGCGGATACCTATTTCCTTATAACGACTCTTCGCTACCATTAAAGAAAGCCCCAAGACACCCATAATACTAATGAAAATGGCAATTAAGGAAAAGATAAGTATCAGTCGTTTTTGCAAAAGCTCAGTTTTATATACATTCTGATAGATTGTATCGACCTCTACATAATCCAAAGGGTATTCTGGAAACAAATCGTCCCAAATATTTTGAATACTCTGGGTGACTCCATTTTGGGATTTGGATTTATAGGAAATGACAATACTATTCAACCAACTGTTCTCCCTTTTAAATATCACCAATGGTTCCACCTTGCTTTGTAATCCGGCCAAGTGAAAGTCCTCAACAACCCCAATAATTTTTCCTTCTGGCAAATCCACACCTTCTACAGGTGAAATCAGTTTAAAACCTTTATCAACAATAGAGCTGGGGTCTTGAAATCCAAGTTGCCTTAGGGCACTTTCATTGATAATATATTCGCCATTTCCATTTTCGTCGGTATTTCTTTCCGTAAAATTTTTCCCACCCAAAAATGAAAGACCGAACACCTCGGCAAAAGAATAGTCAGCGGCAAAGACACCAATGGCATTGTTGCCGTCTTTTGGTTTAGGTGAGTCGGCAATTGCATACTGGAACATATCATGGGTTTCACTCCCCGGAGTATCCATCATTGCGGATACTGACGTGATATCGGTTTGTTTGAGAAGTTCTTTCTTGAAAAGCAAGAAGTCTTTTTGCACTTTGGAGTGCACCAATGGCAAACAAATAATATTTTCGTTTGCCCCCATGGCCTTATCAAACCCATAGTTGATTTGTTTTGAAATTACGACCACTCCAATCAACAATATGATGACCAAGGTAAATTGGGCTATCAATAATGGATTATACCCTTTCACCTTTCCTGTTTTACGCAAGGATTGATTGAGCGACAAGCGTACAAACCGATTCTTGACAATAGGTTGGAGCCCAGCGAGCAAAATCAAAAGCGAACAGCAAAGAATCACTGTTATGGTAAAAAGCCAGTTGCCTTTTAGAAGGTCAATCTGATAGTTTTGAGAAATCAATGTATTGAAATGAAACATGCCCAAGAAAACAAACGCTACTGCCAATAGCACAATAATGGCACTTTCAATGATTAAATATTTGCCAATAATCCGTTTTGACGAACCCATGATTTGGTTCAGTGCCAAAAAAGTTGACAGATAGCCCACCATCCCCAAATTGAGACTTGTAAAGTTGCTTATTGAAATAAACAATAAAACGAACCCTGCCATTGCCAGGACCCAAATGTTGGAGAGACTGCCATTTGGCTCAATTTCACGGAATAGATTGGATTTAAGATGGATATCGGCAATGTTCATCAAATATGCTTTGACCGCCACATTATCCGTAGCTCCTTGGGGAGTATACAATAACGCTAGTTCCTTGGATAGTTTACCTGCAATAGCTTCTACATTGGTATTTTCTTTAAGGAGCAGATAGAGATAGGCCCATCCTTGGATACGTTCATTACCGGGTATAAATAGAATATCTGGATGAAAATGACTTTGTTGCACAAAATCTTGCATCACCCCGGCAACCTCAAAATCAGATTGGGTAGCATTAAAATGTCCCTCTGGTAGTGATATGACCTTCCCAATTGGATCGGAATTTCCAAAAACCTTTTGGGCAAGTGAAGTGGAAATGACAACAGAACCTGGATTGGTAATGGCGTTGGTTTGTCCTTGCGACAGCCGAACATCAAAAACTTTAAAAAAGCTTTCATCAACAGCAAAACCCTGATTGATTCCATAATACTGTTCTTGGTTCCGAATCAGTTTTCCACGAATGGGTTGCAGGCGCACATATTCCTCTATTTCTGGGACATTGTCGGCCAATTTGGGAAGTTCTTGAGAAGCAAAAAACCGGGCAAAATGATTGTTGTCCAAAAAATCAGGACTTGTAAAGGTCAATCTATAAATTCGGTCGGCGTTTTTTTGCTGTTGGTCATAGCCCAGTTCATTTTTTATGAAAAGGGCAATAAACAAAAGACCACATAGCCCGAGCCCGAGCCCAATAATTTTGATACCATTTAAAATGGGTCTTTTTTTAAGATTTCGTAATGCAAATTTTATGAGCATACATACTACAGTTTCTAATTATTAGTATCCCTTAAAATGGTCTTTATCACGAGCCAATTTTTTTTGGTACATTTGGTTAAAAGTTCCCTTTATTCCGTCCGCAAACTTTTTACAGGATTGGCCTTGGCGGCTTTAATCGCCTGAAAACTAACCGTTAGTATAGTTACGGCAAGTGCTCCCAACATAGCCAAAGCGAAAATCCACCACTTTAAAACCACCCGATACGGATATTCCTGCAGCCATCCGTTCATAATGAAATAGGCAATGGGGACAGCGATAAAACAAGAAATTATAACCAGCTTTAAAAAGTCTTTGGAAAGCATATTCCATACGTTGAATATAGAAGCCCCCAATACCTTGCGAACACCAATTTCCTTCTTGCGCTGCTCCGCAACGAAGGATGTAAGTCCAAAAAGCCCAAGACAACTGATCAAAATGGCCAAAGCCGTGAAGACCCCGGACAGGGTTCCTATGCGTTCTTCCGAAGCAAACTTTTCTCCATACTGACTATCCACAAACTCGTATTCAAATGGGATATCTGGGAAGTGCTCCTTGAACACCCTTTCTACAACCGCTAAATTCTGTCCAGCACTTTGGTCAGGGTTCAATCTGAGGTTATAATAACTGGAATTATTGAACCGATCATATACGTAAATACCTTGTTTCACGGGTTCGTAAGGGGATTGGGTAATCATGTCCTGTACTACCCCGATAATTTTCAAGGGAGGCCCTGGGTCTTCCTCATCATCGTCTTTTAAAAGTTTACCCACTGGGTCTGGCATACCCAAATATTTTTTAGCGGTTTCATTGATGAGTACGCCCAGGGAATCCGTGGCATATTCCCTTGAAAAATCCCTCCCCTCTACTATTTTTAAGTTGAGTGACTTGGCATATTCCGGTGAAACCTCGGTCCAGGCCAAATCTTCCTGAAAACCTTCCGGTTTTCCCTCCCAAGTAAATCCACTTCTATTGGACCAAATCTGAGTTGTGGGACTACTGGAAGTGGACATTTCTACCACTGCTCCGGAACCTATAAATTCACTGCGCATTAAATCATATTTTCCCTCAAAATCCTGACTGAACGTTGGTATCTGGATAAGACCTTCCTTATCATAGCCTACGGGTCGGTTTTTGGCATAGTTGATCTGCTGCATTACGATAACGGTGCCAATGATAAAAGCCACGGAAACCGTAAACTGTAACACCACCAATATTTTTCTAGGAAGACCTGCGTACTTGCCGGCCTTAAAAGAACCTTTTAGGACATCTACAGGTCTAAAGGACGAGAGATATAGCGCTGGATAGCTGCCCGCCAATAAGGAAGTGAACATTATAAACCCAAGGGACACCAGCCAAAACGTACCATTGGCCCAAGGAAACGAGATTTCCTTTCGAGACAGTTCATTAAAACCGTTCAATGAAAGAAGTACCATGACCAAAGCCAAAACAAATGCGAAAAGGACTACCAAAAAAGACTCACTTAAAAACTGATAGACCAACTGACCCTTCTGGGAACCTATGGATTTACGAATACCTACCTCCTTGGCCCTTTTTTCTGAGCGTGCGGTACTTAAGTTCATAAAGTTGATGCAGGCCAATAGTAGCACGAATGCCCCTATAATGCCAAAAAGCCAAACATATTTAATGCGGCCTCCTACTTGCCGTCCATTTTCAAAACTGCCCCTAAGATGCCAATCCTCCATGGGAAATAGAAAAATTTGCGGATTAAACTCCGCGCTATTCTCATTCAAGGTCTTTTTTACGTCCTTTATTTTATTTGTAACGCCAGCCATGGTGGTATTATCCGCAATTTGGACGAACATTTGAAAGGAATTGTTGCCCCACTGGTCCTCCGCATTTCGTATCCATTCATTATTCGCCAAGTACTTTTCCCAAGGAATGATAAATTCGGTATCGTTGAAGGAGTTGTTGAAGGGAATATCCTTATAAACGGCACTAACGTTCATATCGTGCTCGTTGCTCACTTTGATGGTTTTTCCAATGGGGTCTTCACTGCCAAAAAGTGCATTGGCCGTGGATTCCGATAACATAATGGAATTGATTTCCCTTAATCCGTCCTTTTCCCCTTTTATAATTTCCAGATTAAAAAGTTCTGGGCCCATACGCTGCATATAATTGCCCGGTCTGGAAATACTCTTCTCCCCATATTTAAGGTAATGGTCATTGGTCCATGAACACATGATCAAATGCTCAAAATTGTCACTATAACCATCCCTCAGGGCCTTTTCAAGAGGTCTGGGTATAGCTGGCCCCGTTCCAGTTTCTCCATTGAAGGTTTGGGACTGAAAAATCTGGGCGATTTTTTCCTTGTTCTTAAAATAACTGTTGTAGGATAGCTCATCCTGTATCCAAAGACCAATAATCAAGGTAACCGCCATACCTAGGGCCAGTCCACCAATATTGATAACCGAATACCCCTTGTTTTTTAAAAGGTTTCTCCAAGCGATTTTCAGATAGTTTTTAAACATGATTGATGATTTTTTGATGCTTCGACAATGCTCAGCACAGATTGATGTTTTATATAAAGACTTTCCTTTTTTTAAAATGTGTCACTCTGTACGTAAACTTTTTATTGGATTCACCTTAGCTGCCCTTACCGCTTGATAACTAACCGTTAATATGGCCACTAGTAAGACACCAATAATTGCAATTCCAAAAACCCACCATGGCATGTTCGTTCGGTAGGTATAATTTTCTAACCACTGTTTCATAGAATGGTATGCAACGGGAACCGCGATAAGACCAGAAACAATTATCAGGACCACAAATTCTTTGGAAAGTAGTTGGAATAGACTCGGAACGGAAGCACCCAAAACTTTTCGGATGCCAATTTCCTTGGTACGCTGCTCAGCCATAAAAGTGGCCAGTCCAAAAAGACCCAGACAGCTAATGAATATGGCAAGAATCGAGAAAATTTCGGACAATTTTCGCATACGCTCCTCAGTCTTGAACTTTTTTTCAAAAACAGCATCTACAAATTGATAGTTGAACGGAACGCCAGGCGAGAACTTATTAAAGACCGTTTCGATTTGACCGAGCGATGCCGCAAGGCTTTTTCCAGATGCCAGTTTTAAATTAATCCAGTTGGTCTGATTATAATTAATGGAATATATGGCCGGCTTAACAGGCTCAAAAGGTGATTCGGTCAATAAATTCTTAACCACTCCGATGACCTCATGTTGCCCATCATACCAACGAATCTTTTTACCAATCGGATTTTCCAATCCCATATACTTTACAGCAGCCTCATTTAAGATGTAACTGGTTGAGTCCGAAGCAAAATCCCTAGAAAAATCCCGTCCTTGCGCCAAATCCCAGTCCACAGTATTTCCATAATCATGGGATACATAAAAAGCAACAATATTGGTAATGAAATCAGGGTCCTTTCCTTCCCATTCATAACCGGAATTACTGTTCCAGACCTCGGTCAAAGGACTTGAGGATTCCGCCATTTCCTGTACCACGCCAGTTTCTTTCAAAGCATCGCGAAGCGCATTGTATTTGCCTTGATAATCTTCTGTAGTTTTTTCGACCATGATCAATCCATTTTTGTCGTACCCAACAGGTCGGTCCTTGGAATGTTGAATCTGCCGATTAACCACTACCGTACCGGCTACCAGAATTATGGAAACCGTAAATTGGACGACAACCAGTACTTTACGGAATGATGTCGCCGATTTTCCTGTACGGATAGTTCCTTTTAACACCTTTACAGGACGGAAAGAGGAAAGGTATACTGCCGGATAGCTTCCGGCCAAAAGGCTCGTAGCCAAAATTAATCCTGCACAAATAATCCAAAAAATAGGGTTGACTAAAGGAAACAAAACCTGTTTGTTGGCCAATTGATTGAAAAAAGGCAGTAATAACAATACAAGTCCACAGGCCAAAATAAAGGCACAAAGGGTAACCAACAAAGATTCGAACATGAACTGACCCACCAATTGGTTCCTCAGGGAACCCACTGTCTTTCTTATCCCTACTTCCTTGGCACGTTTTTGGGCCCTGGCCGTACTTAAGTTCATAAAATTGATACAGGCCAACAGTAGCACAAATATGCCTATAATGCCAAACATACGTACATATTGGATGGTTCCCCCAACAGGTCGTCCGTTCTGAAAAGTAGACAGTAAGTGCCAATCCTCCATAGCATGTAAGAATATTTGAGGATTGCTCCGTTTAGTGCCCTCGGGTACATGCTGGTAAATAACATTCTTTATTTTATTACTTACGGATTGCATGGAAGAATTGTCCGCTATCTGTGCATAAAGCAAATACGAATTATTGTCCCATAACTTTTGATCGCGCGCCGTCTTCACCCAATCGTTCATGGTCACATACAACTCCCAAGAAGCGACAAATTGAAGGGCCTTTGGCTCAGAAAACGCACTAAGGGCATCAAAAATATTGGTATTGTTCGGTAAATTTTTAAAAACACCTTTCACCGTAACCACCGCGTCGTTATTCAACTGCATTGTTTTTTCCATGGGATCTTCATCACCGAAAAACGCTTTAGCAGTGGATTCGGATATGATAATGGCATTGGGATTACTGAGTGCATTTTGATTACCCCTCAACATAGGAAACGAGAACATACGAAGGACACCTTGCTCCATAAATGCCCCGTATTCATTCAGGTGTTTATCTTTTACGGACAACACATTGTCTCCGGGAAAGGAACTCATGACCACCTCTTCAAAATCGTCACCGTATGTGCTACGCAATTCATCGGCCAGTGGATAGGGGTGATTGTACCGGGTTCGGGTTTCCCCATTTCCAGTCTTGTTCATCAAAACCTGAGCTATGCGTTCATGGTTTTTAAAATTGGTGTTGAAGGATAATTCATCATGTACCCATAAGCCAATGAATAGGGCCACTGCAATACCCAAGGCAAGACCTCCAATATTTATGATGGTATATCCTTTGTTCTTAAAAAGATTGCGCCATGCGATTTTTAGATAGTTTTTGAACATGGTACTCGTTTTTTGATGATTGATTTTTGACTGATTATTCGGTTCTTAAACTTTTTATTGGATTTGCTCTTGCGGCTTTGATCGCTTGAAAACTAACGGTAAAAAAGGCTATTATAAGGGTCAACCCTCCGGAAACGAGGTAAACCCACCATGATATATCTATTCTAAAAGCAAATTCTTCCAGCCAACTGCTCATAAAATACCAAGAAACCGGTATGGCAATCAGGATGGAAATGAAGACCAACTTCAAAAAATCTTTTGAAAGTAGGCCCGTAATGGTTCCCACGGAAGCACCAAGGACTTTTCGCACCCCTATTTCCTTGATCCTATTTTCCGCAACATAACTTGCCAAACCGAACAAGCCCAGGCAGGAGATAAAAATGGTCAAAAGCGTAAATATATTGGCGAGCTTCCCCGTGGTACGCTGGTCGTTGAACTTTTTTGCATAGGCGGCGTCCACAAATTCATAGTTAAAGGGATATTCCGGATTGTATTTATTAAAAATCCGTTCGGCCACGGCCAAATTTTGGGCCGTGTTCATCTCTGGGTTCATTCTCATATGAATGACATTGAACCATCCTTTGGCACCTTCTATGACCATAGGTTCTATTTTTTGGAAGGGAGAATTGTAAACAAAGTCCTTTACCACCCCTATAATATGCCAATCTATTCCATTGTCCTTTATTTTCTTTCCAATAGGGTCTTCAAAGCCCATTAACTCCAGGGCAGATTGATTTAATATAGCCGCGGTAGAATCCGTTGGGTATTTTTGAAGATCAAAATCCCTCCCTTCTATAAGTTCGAGTCCCATGGTATTTACAACATCGTCATCGGAAATCAGTCTATGAACTATGGTCTTATCCTGCTCATTTTTACCTTCCCACTCAAAACCCCAAGTATTGCTCCAACTCTCGGTAATGGGTGAATTGGTCTTGGTTACCGCTGTAAAGGCCCCGGATTCAAGCAATTCGGTCTTTATTAAATCATAGTTCTTCTCCATATCACCTTCAAGAGAACTATAGATCAGGTTGTTCTTAGCGTATGCCAATTGCCTATTTTGAACTTTATGAAGCTGCTGGGTAATTATCAGGGAAGCGGTTATAAGTACTATAGCTACCGAAAATTGGAGAATGACCAACACTTTTCTTGGTGTAACCATCGCATCCACTTTTTTAAAAGTACCCCTTAGTACCGATGATGGTTTGAACCCCGATAGATATAGGGCCGGATAACTACCGGCCAACAATCCCGTGAAAATAGTAACCCCTATGGCAAAAATCCAAAAACCAACACTTGCCAAATCCAAAGAAAGAGGCCTCTCCACCAAATCGTTAAAAGAGGGAAGCAATAACAATACTAAAATGACTGCAAAAGTTGCGGAAATGAAGGTAATAAGTACAGATTCTCCTATAAATTGCCCAATCAACAGCTTTCTAGGAGCACCCAATACCTTACGTACACCAACTTCCTTGGATCTCTTTTCACTACGTGCCGTACTGAGGTTCATAAAATTGATGCAGGCAATTATCAAAATGATTATGGCAATAAGCCCGAACATTCGTATCAGTTCAATCCTGCCTCCCTTTTCCACGCCATTTTCAAATTCCCCATATAGGTACATACGGGAATACGGGTATAACAGCGTTTTCATATCGGGGGTATCCTTGTCATAATTTTTGCGCAACGTCGCTATCTTTTCCGAAAATTTTTCTGGATCTGTCTTATCTTTTAAAAGTACATACGTGGCTACTGAATTATTTCCCCAGTGTTCATCGTCCCATCCTTGTTGGGTCAAATAGGACCATGGAATCAAAAACTCAAAATTAAAATGTGTATTGGAAGGAAGGTCCTTTAAAATCCCAGTCACTTTAAAGGTGTCCCTGTTATCTATTTTGACCATTTTGCCCATAGGGTCCTGGTTTCCGAATATCTTTTGGGCTAAGGACTCTGTAATCAATACGGAATTGACATCATTAAGAACGGTATTGAGATCACCTTGTAGCAACGGAAATGAGAACATATCCAAAAAATCCGGGTCTACCATGGTTCCGGTTGCCTTGATTTTTTGGTCATCCCAAGCGAATAGAAATGTATTGTCATAGAAATAACGGGTTACCTTCTCTACTTCAGGGTAATCCTTTTTAATGGCAGGCGCCATTGGTTTTGGTGTGGAATTCCAAGTCCATATCTCCCCATCAACATTGTATTGGTTATTTACCTCATATAAACGGGTTATTTTATCATGAAATCTATCAACCCCCAACTCATAGTTTATCCATAGAACAATCAATGTAGTCATGGCCAGGCCAATGGATAATCCAAGGATATTCAAAAGAGAAAAACTTCTGTTTCTAATTAAGTTTCTCCAAGCTATTTTTAAATAGTTCTTAAACATGGTTGTTTGTTGTTAGTTAATGGTTGTCAGTTCCCTTTGCATAGCTTATGGTGTCAGTTGTTTGTTTGTTGTTGGTTCTTCGTGTTTTGTTATAATTTGATTTAAATGGTAAAGCGTAAAAGACTTTAAAGCTATTACAAAATGAAACCGTCTACTAATACTTCCTACTGCTCATTGCTGACTGCTAATTGTTTACTCTGTCCTTAAACTCTTCACTGGATTTACAATGGAAGCCTTAATACTTTGGTAACTCACCGTTATGACCGCAACTGCAATGGCCAAGAAGGCGGCCAATGCGAATACCCACCACGGAATATCAATTTTATAGGAGAAATCCTCTAACCACTTGTTCATGGCATACCATCCTAATGGCAAAGAAATTAAAATGGCCACGCCCACCAACTTTAAGAAATCCATGGTGAGTTTTACCGAAATTTGCGTCACGCTCGCTCCAAGTACTTTGCGTACACCTATTTCCTTGACCCGCTTTTCGGCATTGAAGGCAGCTAATCCAAATAATCCCAAACAAGCAATGATGATGGATAGTATGGTGAATATGACAAAAATATTTCCCAATCTACGCTCACTCTGGTAGGAGTCATTGAAGGAATCGTCCATGAAATAGTAGTTAAAGGGTTCTCCCGGAACAATATTGTTCCATACATTCTCGATTTTTGAAACCGCATTTTCAAAGTTTCCAGCTTCAATTTTGATAGCCATGGCATAAGCGTTGTTGGCCAATCTTAGACTTAATGCATCTATTTCCTCCTTCATGGTTTCAAAGTGGAAATCCTTCACCACTCCTATGATGGTAAAGAACTCGGGGTTTTCAGCATTGAAGTCTGGTGAATATCTTTCCCCCAAGGCAGTCTCGGGGGTAAGTTTCATTACTTTTACAGCAGTTTCATTGACTATGATCGCCGTTGAATCATTGCCAAAATTTTCATCGAAATTACGACCAGTTACAAATTCGAATCCCATGGTAGGCACATAATCATAATCCACGCCCCAAGTTTGCATACTTACGGCATTTTCCTGATCTGTTAGCCCTTCTTCAGGAACGAAAGTACTATCACTACGACTGGAAGGCGTTGGAAAAAAGCTACTTAATGTGGCGTTTTTAACAAAGCTTAATTGCTTTATCTGTTCCTTGAACGAGTTGGCCTTGCTACCCGCAGTGTAGACATCGTTCACTACTAGTACCTGATCTTTAGAAAACCCAAGATCTTTGCTCTGTATATATTTCAATTGCTGATACACCACCAAAGTGCTGATAATCAAAAACACCGATATGGCAAACTGAAAGACCACTAGGGAGTTCCTTATATTTCCACCCCCTACACTACTTTGTCCACCTCCCTTTAGCACGTTCACGGGAATAAACCTTGACATAAAAAATGCCGGGTAACTTCCTGAAAATAATCCAAGTACAATAGCCCCTCCAAAAAGAATCAACCAAAAGAAAGGACTTAGAAACGGAAGTGAAATGTCCTTGTCCGCCAGCTCATTAAAAAAGGGTAGGGCCGATACGGCCAAAACCAATGCCAAAAGCAACGATATAAAAGATATTAGACCGGATTCTACCAGAAACTGCCTCACCAAATCCCTTTTTTTGGAGCCCAAGGTTTTACGGACACCCACCTCCTTGGCCCGTTTCAAGGATTGTGCCGTAGAAAGATTCATGAAATTAACAGAGGCCAAAACCACTAGAAAAACTGCGATAAAGGACAGAATATAAATACTCTGCATATCATTGTTGGAACTCATTTCGGCAACCAGATTGGAGCTTAAATGAATATCGGTCAAAGGAATCGTACTGTAATTCAAATAGTTTCCAGCAGCAGCAAATTGTTCTTCGGTAATACCAGGCATAAAACTTTGGGCCCATGGAATTAGATATTTACCTAAGAATCCTTGCAACGGTTCTTTTATACTCTCCACATTTGCAGAGGGAATTAGTTTGAAAAAGGTCTGGTAGTTATTACTTCCCCAATTTACGGTCTGAGCATCCTCATTGCCTGCCATAGCCTCGAACAAACTGTAGTCTCTAAGAAAAGAGTTATTGGGTAAATCTTCAATTACCCCTGTAACCGTAAATGGCTCTTCATTGTTCAATATTAAATCTTGACCCACCGCATTGGTCACTCCAAAGTGCTTTTCTGCAGCAGTCCTTGTCATTACAATTGAGTTTGGATTCCTTAAGGCCGTAGTTGGGTCACCAGCCAACATCTCAATCCCGAACATTTCAAAAAAAGTGGCATCCACAAAAGTCGTTTGCTCCTCCTTGACGTTGGCTTCAGCATCTGCTTTCCTGACCAAAGCACTACCCCGAGTCCTAAACCTGGTAACCACTTCAATTTCAGAAAAATCACTTTGTAAGGCATCTGCCATTGGTGCAGGACTTACGGCATACTTTCGGGCATCGCCACCAAATTTAATATCCGCATTAACCCTATAGATTCGATCTGCATCCGTAAACATGGTATCATAGGTCAATTCATCATGGATATATAATGAAATCAGTAGGGCTCCTGCCATACCAATGGCAAGTCCGAAGGTATTGAGGAAGGCAAAAAAAGGTTGCTTTTTTAAACTCCTCCAGGCGATTTTGATGTGATTTTTAAACATGATAGACGATTTTTTGATTGATGCTTCCACTACCTCGGTACAGGTTGACGTATTGGCTCATATAATGTTATGTCCAATTCCGTGCCAATTAGACAATCATTTGTTTTACAGGTACTTGAATAATTTTTCATTTTAAAGGTGTAAAATATTTTGACAAAATATGTACAATATATTTACAGGAAGCTCCTCTAAAATATTTTAAAACCCCTTTGCAATAAACATGTTTAAATCAATCGAACCATATTATATCTCCCTACTCTGTTCTTAAGCTTTTTACGGGGTTGGCCCTCGCCGCTTTTATGGCTTGAAAGCTTACTGTAGCTATTGCAATGGCCAGCGCAATTCCACCCGAAAGAGCAAAAACCCACCATTGTATATCAATTTGGTATGCATAGTCATTTAGCCACTTGTTCATGGCATACCATGAAAATGGTGTTGCAATCAAAATGGCCAGCAATACCAACTTCAAAAAATCTTTGGATAACAGTAAAGCAATACTCGATACCTCAGCCCCTAAAACCTTGCGCACACCTATTTCCTTAGTTCTTTGAACGGCACTATAGGTTGCCAATCCCAACAATCCCAAACAAGCAATTAAAATGGCGAGAAAGGAAAAAATGGTAAATAGATTCTTAAACTTAAAGTCGGCCTCATATTGTTGGTTAAAGGATTGGTCCAAGAAGCTATATAAAAAAGGACGGTGGGGTGCCAGTTCTGCCCATTTATTTTCAATATTGGATATAGCCTGTTGAATATTATCGGATTTCACCTTTAAAGAAAGGTATTTCCCATACTGTGAATACCGCATGGTTAATGGTGCCACTTTTTGATGTAAGGACAAATAGTTGAAATCCTTCACTACCCCAATTATCGTACCTTCACGACCCCATTGTTCAAAGCGCTTACCGACTATTTTCTGTGGGTCTGCATAACCAAAACTTTTGGCCGCGGCTTCGTTGACTACCATGGCCTGGGTGGAATCTGTAACGAACTCCCGCGAATACGGTCGTCCGGCAACAACTTCTATTTCGTAGTGCGGAATAAAATCGAAATCGATTTCATATAGAAATGGGTCAAAATTTTTCATTTGTCCTTCCTGCGTCTGAATACTTGTTCCCGCAGCAGGAAAATGACTTCCGGGAACGGTTCGTGAACCAGCTACGGAGACTACCTCGGGCAATTCCATAAACTCGCTTTTTATGGTTTCCATATTGTCAAGTACTTCCCCGTCCCAATTAAAATCGATGACCAATTGCTGTTCCCTGTCAAATCCCAGATTTTTGTCCAACATAAATCCTAATTGAAAGTACACGATTACTGTGCTAGCTATCAACGCTATGGAAAGACTGAATTGAAATATGACCAATCCTTTCCTTAGCCTATTTCCGTTTTGTGATGTTCTAAAAACACCTTTCAATACGCTTGAAGGTTTAAAACTTGAGAGCACAAAAGCGGGATAGCTACCGGATAAAAGCCCAATAATAAATGCCATTCCGGCATATAACAATACTGTAGAGCTATCGAAAATTTCCTCTGTTAAAAATGGTTTCCCAGTAATTGTTCGCATTGCAGGAAGACATAGAAATACCAAAGCAATACCTAATACCGATGCTAAAAAAACCATGGTCAACGACTCTCCCAAGAACTGGTACACCAGTCCTTTTTTATTTGCGCCAATCACCTTTCTAATACCAACTTCCTTGGCTCTTTCCAAAGAACGGGCCGTTGCCAAATTCATAAAATTGATGCATGCGATAATTAAAATGAAAAGCCCAATAATGGCAAAGATGTAGATATTGGAAAGGCTGCCCGTAATACCTGGCTGCCTTGCAGCTTCTGATTGCAAATAGGCTTCACTCAAAGGTTCAAAGGAAAGATCATAAAAATATTCGTCATATTCCTCAGGTCGATTGCTTTCTAAAAATGCTGGTATTTTCGACTGAAATGCCTGTTGGTCAAAATTCTCATCGACCAGAAAATAGGTGTAGAAATCCACATAGCCCCAAGAATCAAAAATTTCGGGCCTAGTCTGATAGAATGAACTCATGGACATAAGTACGTCAAAGGAAAAATGTGAATTAGCGGGAACATCTTTCATTACGCCCGTTACGGTATAAACACCGTCGTTGGCCCTTCCCCCTACACCTTTAATAGTTTTCCCCATGGGGTCCTCGTTTCCAAAATATTTCTTTGCCGTACTTTCCGTCAAGACTATGGAATAAGGTGCTTCCAAAGCAGTTTTTGGATTACCGGAAATTAAAGGCCATGTAAAAACATCAAAGACCGTTGGGTCCATGTAAAAGCAATTGCTCTCCTGAAAGGAACGTTCGTTGTATTCTAACAATACATCATCCCTACCTGAAAATTGGACTTTCTCAACTACTTCTGGAAAGTCGGATTTTAACGCTGGCCCTACCGGAGCATTCCCCCATATCCATCTGTCTTGGATATTATCTGCACTACTGTGATGAACCACCCTATAAATTCGATTTCCTTTTTCGTGATAACTATCATACGAAAGTTCGTTCTTGATAAACATGGCAATCAACAAAAAACACGTCATACCTATTGCCAGGCCACCAATGTTAATGGCCGAATACCCTTTGTTCTTTAATAGATTTCTCCAGGCGATTTTAATATAGTTTTTAAACATGATTCTCGTTTTTGATGCTTCGACTTTGCTCAGCACAAGTTTTTATTCCGTCCTTAGGCTTTTAACTGGGTTTGCCATGGCTGCTTTAAGCGCTTGATAACTAATGGTTAGTAGGGTAATTATCATGACAATGGCAATTGCTAAGATGAATATCCACCAATTGATCGCTGTTTTGTATTCAAAATTCTCAAGCCAGCGGTTCATGAAATACCATGCAATGGGTGAAGCTATAATCCCCGCAATGACAATCAGTTTAAAGAAATCCTGCATGACCAGACCTACCACATGGTTGACACTGCCACCCAAGACCTTTCTAATACCTATTTCCTTTGTTTTTTGTACTACGAAGAACAATATGAGCCCATAAATTCCCAAGCAACCGATAAAAATAGCCATACCGGAAAAGATTCCAATGAGTGATAGAAAACGTTGTTCTGTCTCATACAATTCCGCCACACGATCATCCAAAAAAGCATACTCAAACACATAATCCGGAAAAGACGAGCTCCACTCGTTTTCAAGATGTGTCAATGCACTCTTGGTGTTTTCCAGATTAATTTTTACAGCTATTTCGGTGTATAGTCTCGGTTGAGGCGTAATGAATATGGGATTAATATTGGCATGAAAATCTTGATCGTGAAAATCCGCAACCACCCCTACTATTTTTCCTTGGATAAAGTCATTGCTAATATTGACCGATTTATTCAGAACATCCTCCATTTTGGATAGACCCACTTTTCTGACAAAATCTTCATTCACTATAATCTCGTCCACGGAGTCTTTTTCGTAAAAAATCCGTCCGGCGACCAGTTCCAAATCAAACGTATTCAAGTAATTTTTGTCACCCGCCTTGGCTTGAATATTAAAATCCTCTACCTCTGGCCTATTGTTAAACCTGACACTGGTACCCCAATTGTTATCGCCAGCCCCTGGCGACGCAAAACAGGCCGTAACACTTTCTACACCGGCATTCTGCGCTATGCGTTCTTTTAATCCTTGCAATTGTATGGGTTCAATATCATCCGGAATTTCAACCATTACAATTCCTTCCTTTTCAAAGCCCAAATCGGAATTAATGGCATACTTTAATTGTTTGCTTATGACAATGACCCCGATTATGAGCACAATACTGATGACGAATTGTGTGACCACTAAGGTCTTTCTTGTCAAATAACCACCTGTATCCTTTTGGGATAATTTCCTTTTTAAGGCCAAGACCGGAGCTATCCTGGATAGAAGCAATCCTGGGTAACTTCCCGCCAAAAGGGTAACCAATACCAATATACCCGAAATAAATCCTAGGAATTTAAAGTTCAAGAGCCCTTTAATGGAAAGCTTTATATCGAACATCGAATTAAAGTAAGGCAAGACCAAAAAGCATAACAAAGCCCCAAAAAGAAGAGCAAGCAGGCTCACAATAAACGTTTCGGCCATAAATTGCCAAAACAGTTGGCCCTTGAAACTTCCCAAAACCTTACGAACACCAACTTCCTTTGAACGGTTGGTAGATTGTGCCGTGGAAATATTGATGAAATTGATACTCGCTATTATAAGAATGAAGAAGCCTATTAAAGAAAATATCCACAGCGTTTTGGGGTCGATTCCTCCGCTATATCGTTCATCAAAATGAATATCCGCCAGTTGCTGGAGTTTGTAATGGTGTACATTCTTGCTATTGGGACGAAACTTTTCAACATATCCTTTCAGTTGCTCCTCTATTAACGCAATGTCCTGATTAGGACGCATTAGTGCATAACCGTGTAAACTGGAATTAATACCGCCCCAACTCTCAGAGGACAAAAATTCATCATAACTTTTTATTGTTGGGAAGGACACGAATATTTGTGACTGAATCAACGTAGTTTTTGGTAAATCCTTTAATACTCCAGTAATCCTAATGGTTTCTAAATTTTCAAGAACGAAATCTTTATTAATAGGATTGGAATCTCCGAACAATTTTTTTGCCAATTGTTCGGTAATCAAAGCGGTATTGGGTTCTGTAATAGGAGCTTGATTAGTACCATCGATTAAGGGATAGTTGAATATTTTGAAAAAATCAGCTTCCGTAAAGGATATATCTGCTTTTACTAGCTTTTTTTCCGAACCATTTTCAATGGAAATCAGCCAATTTTCACGGTCCACACTTTTTGCCACTATTTCGGCATAATCATAATCCTGTTTAAAGGCATTGGCAAATCCCGGAGGTACGGACGCTTCGTAATCAACAATATCCCGATGCTCTTCAGTATTGAACCGATAGATTCGGTCTGAATTTTTATGGAAATTATCATATTGCAGATGATGTTGAACAAACAGAAAAATTAAAATACTGCAGCCAAAACCCAGTGCCAGGCCCAAAATGTTGATTGTGGCAAAACCCTTCCTTTTTTTTAAGCTTCGCCAAGCGATTTTAAAATAATTCTTTATCATGATTCTCGTTTTTGATGCTTCGACTTTGCTCAGCACAAGTTTTTATTCCGTTCGTAAGCTTTTTACTGGGTTTATAAGGGCAGCCCTGATAGATTGGAAACTGACCGTCAACAGGGCTATTCCCAAAGCGATAATTGCGGATACAACAAAAACCCACCATTGAATGTGTATGCGATAAGCAAAACCTTCCAACCAAGTTTCCATAAGCCAATAGGCCAAGGGGAAACCAAACAATAATGCAATGAATACCAATTTGGCAAAATCCTTGGACAACATTTGCGCTACGGTGGCAACCGAAGCTCCTAAAACCTTCCGTATTCCAATTTCCTTTCTACGCTGTTCTGCAGTATAGGCTGCCAAACCGAACAGGCCTAGGGCCGCGACAAAAATGGCAAGTATACAGAATACGATACTTAGCTGCCCAGCCCTTTTCTCACGGGCGTAAAATTTTTCCAGATTCTGGTCCAAAAATGTATAGTCGAAATCTAAATTGGGAGCTACTTTGTTGAAAGCCGCTTTTAAACCCGACAAGGTATTTGAAATATTGCCCGTTTTAAACCGTACCAACATGTAGGATTTACCTTCGCTAGTGTTGTTATGAAAAGCATAGGCACCAATAGGTTGGCGCAACGATTCATAGTTAAAATCGTCCACTACGCCTACAATAATATTGGGCACCCCAATATATACCTCCTTACCAATGGCTTCGTCAGGGGTAAAACCTAAATAATCAACCGCTTTTTTATTTAGTACAACTTCTACTAATGTATCGCCTTCACTTTTATGCGCTGGAAGTCCTTGCCCTGCCAAAAGTTTGAGATTTAAGACATCGATTATTTCAGAATCCGTCACATTGGTCTGGATATTCAATCCATGTTCTTCCGATTCATTTTTCCTTAAGGAACGTCCACTTACATCAATACTAGGATATCCTTGGGCCATGGCTACCGAGGTAACATCAGTCAAACTTTTTAATTCTTGGAGCATAGCACTTCGATTTTCCATTCCTCGTAACCCCCTTACAGATATAGCCATTACGTTTTCCGGAGCAAAGCCTAAATTCTTGTTTTGAATAAATTGAGTTTGTTGATAAATGATCAATACGCCCACAATCAAAGATGCTGAAGCGGCAAACTGGAGCACCACCAACCCTTTTCTTACCACCAAGTTTCCTTTATCCTGTTTCAAGGAAGGGGATAAGATTTGTTTTGGCAAGAATCGGGAAAGATATAGTGCTGGGTATATTCCCGATAAAAAAGTAGTTATTGCCCAAATCATCAACAGCACTGCTAAAAATTCACCAGTAAGCAAAAGGTCAATGTTTATTTCCTGATCAGTCAAAGCATTAAAGGCAGGTAACACCATAATTGCCAAAAAGAAACCCAACACCATTGAAATAGCCGTAATTAATCCGGTTTCCATATAGAACCTACCTATCAAAGACTGAGAGGTTGCCCCAAGGGTTTTGCTAATGCCTACCTCTTTTGATCGTTTCTGAGATCGTGCCGTGGTAAGGTTCATATAGTTCATGCAGGCAATCAGCAGTATAAGTACAGCCAAATAACCAAGATTTCTCACTTCATTGATATCCCCAACACGGGAGGTATAGGTATTGCCAAAAGAAGCAGAATACAAGTGTACTTTGCTCAAGGGCTGCAAGGAAAGGGAATACCATTGGTCCTCTTGTGATACGTTGGCGTCCAACATGTGGTTCATTTGAATTAAAGTGGATTCAAAAGAAACATTGTTCTTTAAAAGACAGTAGGTTTCAAAACTGGAATTACTCCAAGATCTATTCTCATAAAACCAATAACCGTTACTAGAGGCCATTACATCGGCATCCAAGGTGCTGTTTTCAGGAAAATCCTGATACACTCCTGTTACCTCTAGCTTTAGGCTGTCATCAACGAGTAGTACCTGGCCAACAGGGTCGTCGTTTCCAAAATACATGTTTGCGGTCGTTTCAGAAATAATTACCGTATTTGGCCGATCCAAGGCATTTTCCTTATCTCCTTTTAATATGGAAATATCAAATATGGACAACAACTCCTTATCCACCCAATAGAACCGATCTTCCGTAAAGTTCTGGTTGTTAACACGAAGTGATGCTGTACCACCAAAATCATGTTTCAGCATTCTGGCCGCTTTTTCCACATTGGTTACTTCTTTTTGCAAACTACTTGCTACAACGGGAGGTGCAGTGGCCCAAGTTTCATAACCAAAATCACCATCCGTTTCTACCAAAACCCTATGAATTCTGTCCTTTTTAGAGAACATAGTATCAAAACTCTGTTCATGTGAAATGAACAAAAACAGCAGAATAACAATCGCCAAACCTATGGAAAGACCAATAATATTAATCAAGGAAAACAATCTGTTTGCCTTGATATTTCTCCAGGCTATTTTTATGTAGTTATTAAACATGGCCTAATTCATTCTTTGAATGGTGGCCTCGCCAATAACCAATCCCTTTTTAACTTCGGGCGAACCTTCATAGGCAATGGTAGCTTCGCCAAAGGCCGTAACTTTTAGCTTGTCCTTTACCGAAAGTCGATAACTTCCCTCTCCATAGGCCGTTATTTTCGCATCATTGCAATCAACATTCAAGGTGTTTACCTTGGTTTCTCCATAAGCGGTAATTTTTTGGCTGTCAACCCTGCCTTCTTTAAGTTCTAGAAAACTTTCTCCGTAAATGGTCGTGGACAAGTCACCCAACTGTACCTCGTTAAAATAGACCTGGGATTCGCCAAAGATTTTAAGGGTAAATTCATTTTGGTCGATTGTACTTTTACAAATGAATTTTTCCTCTCCCCGCAAAGACAATTCTTCCAGGTTTTTATAAGTAACCGTTGCCTTGACCACTGTGCCGTTATAAATGGGTACTTTGTAATCATAATTATCTCCCTCTATGTCTTTACTTTCCGTATAGGTCTTAGCGCCATCTAGGTACATTCGAAGGGTTTTACCAACTACTTCAATATTCAGTTTTGAAAGCGGTTGGGTGCTAGCATGTACTTCTACCTTTTCAGTGGTACCTTCAACAAAGTTCACTTCAATATGTGGGCTTACAATCACCTTCTCAAAGGGATCCACTGCTATTTCCTTCTGGGCTAAAATCGATGAAGTTGCAAACAAAGCCGTGACTGCAATGACGATCCTTCTCAGGGTAAGAACCTTATTTTTGAAAATTTTCATGACCGTTCGTTTTTTGATTGTTTTTTGATTGTTTTTTGATTGACCCTTTACTTCGACTTGGCTCGGCACAAGCTTGCTCAGGGCTAGTGAATAAACTCCTTTTTACATCATTGCCCCAATTGCTCGGTTTTGACTTTCTGTAACTATCTGTCCGTCAAACAGGTTAACCACCCTGTGGGCATAATGGGAATCCCTGTCCGAGTGGGTAACCATAACTATGGTCGTTCCTTCTTGGTTCAGCTCCGTTAACAAATTCATGACCTCGATACCATTTTTGGAATCTAGGTTACCGGTGGGCTCATCCGCAAGGATCAGTTTTGGGTTTGTTACTACGGCCCTTGATATGGCTACACGTTGTTGTTGTCCACCGGATAATTGCTGTGGAAAGTGTTTTTCCCGATGTGCAATTTTCATGCGTTCCAGCACCTTCATTACTTTCTCCTTTCGCTCACTTTTCCCCATTTTTAAATAGATCAACGGAAGCTCCACATTTTCGTATACCGTTAGTTCATCGATAAGGTTAAAGCTTTGGAATACAAAACCAAGATTGCCCTTTCGCAATTGTGTACGCTGGCTTTCCTTGAGTCCCCCCACTTCATGACCGGCAAAGTTGTAACTGCCATCGGTTGGATTGTCCAACATACCAATAATGTTCAATAGGGTAGATTTTCCACAACCAGAGGGTCCCATAATGGCCACGAATTCACCATCTTCCACTTTTAGGTTTACGTTATTTAGCGCCAAGGTTTCCACTTCCTCGGTCCGAAAGCTCTTTTTTAAATTTTTGATTGTTATCATCTCTACTTTTGATTAAATTGTTCGTTATAAAGACATCTCGACTGCGCTCGATGTGACACTTTCTTATTGTTTTTCTTTGTAACCGTAGACTACAAGTCCCCTCTCCTTTGATTAGTCGCTTATTTTAATACGATTCTTTCCGCCTCCCCAAAGCTATCGTAGTTACTTGTAATCACTTTTTCACCCGCGTCCAATCCTTCCAGCACCTCATAGTACCTTGAATTTTGTTTCCCTATCCGTATAGGTCTTTTTAAGGCTTCTTCACCATCCTTACCTACCACAAATATCCACTGCCCCCCCGTACTTTGGAAAAAACTTCCTTTGGGCACCAATAAGGCATCGCTGGATTCCCCCAATTGCAACCGTATGTTATAGCTCTGACCGGTACGAATCGTTTCGGGTTTATCACCCGTAAAGACCAAATCCACACGGAATCTTCCATTCCGAACCTCAGGGTATACTTTTCTTACCTTTAAAGGAAATTCCGTTCCATTCCGTTCAAGAACGGCGTTCAAATCCCTTTTCACCCGGTCGATATAATGCTCATCAATATCGGCTTCGATTTTATAATCGGTCAAAACATTGATCTGTCCAATACGTTGCCCTTGCGATATATTTTGTCCAATTTCGGCATCCAAAAAGCCTAGTTGACCATCGGCAGGGGCGCGCACATTTAAATGGTCCAATCGCTGGTATACCATCCCCAATGTCTTCTGCATTCGGGCCAAATCCTTGTCCAGACCTGTTAAGGATGTTTCACGCAACTCATCATCGTTCTCTGTCTGTAGTTTGATGATCTCATATTGCTTCTGGGACAGTTCATAGTTTTCCTTTGACGTAAGGTAAGCCTCCTTGGAAATTAGTTCATCCTCAAATAGGGCCTTGTTCTGCTCATAGTTTCTCTTTAAACGTTGAAGGTCTGTGCTCGCCGTGGCCAAGGAACGCCTTCCCTCTACCTGACGGGAATCAAAGGTCAATTTTGTGGAACGAAGATCATTTTGTTTCAAGGCCAAATTACTTTCGCTGGCCAAAATCTGCTCGTACAGGTTCATGTTTTCGAGTTTTAGGATAATGTCCCCTTTTTTTACCATCGCACCTTCCTCGATCAATTTTTCTGTAACCCTTCCACCTTCATACGCATCCATGTAAATGGTGGTGATCGGCGCTACATTCCCGTTTATAGTGATGTAATCGTCAAACTTGCCTTGGGAAACTTCCGCAATGGACAATTTATCCTTCTCGGTCCTAAATGTTGAGACCGAAGTAGCAAAAAGCAACTGATACCCCACAAATAACAACAATAATCCCAAAGCTATATACCCATAATGTTTGGGACGCAATCCTTTTTTCTTTTCTAATTTAATATCCATTTTTTTCTGTTGTTCGTTGTTCTTTTCTCGTTTCTAGTCTTTCGTTTTATAAATACCTAACCCCTGTACCCTAACTCCTAATTAATAGCAAACACCGGCAATCCCCTATAAAAATCCAAGGTACTCCTGTTTATTTCTGACCGAAGCCTTACTTGTAAGTTCTCGTTTTGGGCACTAGCAAAAAGATTTTTTGCCGTGAAAAGTTCAATGGCGTTGATCATGCCTTTCTCGTAGCGCTTCTGCGCTATGGTGAAGGACAATCGTTGCGCCTCCATATTTTGTTGGCTTTGCTCCATTTCAACCAGCAAAGAATTATACTCTTGAACCAGCTGCTGTATGGTCTGGAAAAGGACTTGCTCCTGAACTTCCAGATTATTTTCCTGACGCAGTTTTTCTATTTTGGCCTGTTTCACCCTAGACCTTGCAGACCAACCATTGCTTATTGGAACACTAAGACTGATACCGTAAAACCTTGAAGTATTGTCCCTGAACTGCTGACGAAAAGGGAAGGTATTGCCCAGGGAATCCTGAAAGGTTTCAAAGTAACCTGTTCCAATACCCGCGAAAAGGCTCAACGACGGATATAGATTTCCCCGGGCAACGCCCACCTGTTTCTTAGCGGCTTGTGCCCGAAATTCCTGCGCCTTTATCAAAGGCAAAAAATCCCTGGCCTTCTCATATACGGAATCAGATTCCATGGCTCCTGAAACTTGGGCTTCTGCCTCTTGGCCCATATCTGTGATAATTTGAATGTCTGAAGTATTCTTCAGGTTCATTTCCTGGATCAATGTCAACTTCGCCGCAGCCAATTGGTTTTCTGATTGAGTAAGGTTTAGCTCATCGGCCAATAAAAGGGATTGCGCCCCGTACATATCGGCACCGGCCATTAATCCCAACTCGATTTGTTTCTCCACTAGTCGATAATTGGTTCTGGAAACTTCCAATTGCTCTTTTGCGATCGCCACCAGCCCTTCAAAGAAGCGGATGTTGTTGAATGCCTGCATCACCCTAAAGGCCAAAAGATACTTTTGTTGCAATACCTCTTCTTTAGTGGCACTGTACAATAATTTGGACGCCTTAATGGAATTTATTTTTTGAAAACCCCTGAACAAATCGATATTGGACTGCAACGAATAACTATTGGAAAAGAAATCCTGAACCACAAAGGTACCCGTATTGGGGTCTTCCGCCCTACCGGAATTTATGGTATAATCTGAATTGGCGTTCAAAACCGGCAATAGGTTTCGCACCGATTGTCTATAGCTTTCCTTATTGGAAAGATTGTTGTATTCAAAATTGTTCAATTGTAAATTATTTTCCAAGGCATAGGAGATGCATTCATCCAAGGTCCATGGCTTTTGCGCCATTAGAGACGTACTCCATAATAGAAAGATAAACAGTAATAATCTTAGAAAATGTATCATACTTTTTTATGCTATGCCAAAAAACATACTATTTACATGCCACAAATACAAAAAATTGATTTTCAATACATTAAAATTTTGATTTGGTGTAAAACAATAACACACTGTAAAATAGTTGTACAGATATTGTAAAATATTTTGACACTTGCTAATTACCGATCCCCTCAATTTGTAGCTTTATCCGTATCAACCCACAAATTATTCACATTATGGTGGATGCAAAAATATTGGTCATTGATGATAATAAGAGCGTTTTAAGTGCTTTGGAAATACTATTGCAATTCGAGTATAAGAGCGTACAGACCATCTCAAACCCCAATCAAATTACGTCCTTTCCAAGTTTTAATTCTTTGGATATCATTTTATTGGACATGAATTTTTCCGCAGGAGTAAACACGGGAAACGAAGGACTCTACTGGTTACGGGAAATCAAAAAAAAAGCGCCCCATATTTCCGTCATCATGATGACAGCATACGGCGCAATAAACCTTGCCGTAGAAGCTCTAAAGGAAGGTGCTTCCGACTTTATCCTTAAACCCTGGAACAATGAGCGGTTATTGACAACCGTTAAATCGGCATACGAATTAAGAAAAACCAAAAAGGAAGTACTTCAGTTAAAGGAGAAGGAATCCAATCTAAAGCAGGTCATCAACCAAAATTCCAACTACATCATTGGGAATTCCAAGGCCCTAAACCGAATGTTATCCTTAGTACAGAAAGTGGCCAAAACGGATGTAAACGTTTTGGTGACTGGGGAAAACGGAACGGGAAAGGAGTTGATAGCCAGGGAGCTTCATAAACTATCGGCAAGGCAAAACGAAGTATTCATTTCGGTGGATATGGGATCAATTTCTGAAAATTTATTTGAAAGTGAGCTTTTTGGCCATGTAAAGGGCTCTTTTACAGATGCCAAGGATGATAGGGCCGGGAAGTTTGAAGCGGCCAACGGCGGTACTTTGTTCCTGGACGAAATAGGGAATCTTTCCCTACAAATGCAGGCCAAATTGCTTTCTGCCATTCAAAACAGGGTTATAGTAAGGGTGGGATCCAATAAAAACATCCCCATTGATATCCGATTAATTTGTGCCACGAACTGCAATTTGGATCAAATGGTTGCCGATGGACTGTTCCGGGAAGACCTATTGTACCGCATCAATACCATTCGTGTGGAAGTGCCGCCCCTTAGGGAACGTGAAAACGACATTCTTGTTCTAGCCGATTTTTATTTGAACAAATTCATAAACAAATACGGGAAACAAGGATTGCGCATCAACCAACAGGCGCAGGAAAAACTACTGGGCTATGCCTGGCCCGGAAACGTTCGTGAATTGTTGCATACAATGGAAAGAGCCGTTATTTTGAGCGAGGGCAATGTGTTAAAACCCGATGATTTTTTACTGGAATCTAAAAATATCCTTTCCTTGGAAAATGGTCCCAGTACCTTGGAAGAAATGGAGTTGATGATGATTACCAACGCCTTGAACAAACATGAAGGGAATTATAGTGCCGCTGCGGAAGCATTGGGGATTTCTAGACAAACGCTTTATAATAAGCTTAAAAAAACCTCTAAATAATTATGGTAAGCCGCAATATATACCTCCAACTGGTCTTTAGGATTGTTTTGATCGTACTGACCGTTGTGGTTTCGACCTATCTCTTTTTTAAGGGAAACTATGTAGGATGTGGTATTGGTATTTTGATATTGATTGGACAAACATCAGCACTTATCAATTACGTGAATCAGACCAATCGTAAGATTGCCTATTTTTTTGATGCCATAAAGAATGAGGATTTCACCCTACGATTTCCGGAAAAATTAAGCGTAAAATCCTTGGAGGAACTAAACCATAGCCTGAACATGCTGAATAGCATGATACAGGACATCCATTTAAAAAAACAGGCGCAAGAGCAGTACTATCAAGAAATTTTGAGGCAGGCGGATATTGGGATTTTTACCATCAATCCCAAGGGGCATATTCTTTTTGCCAATCCCACCGTTCAGGATTTGCTCAATTACAGGCCCTTGAACCACATAAAGCAACTCAATCAAGTGGACACGGAACTTTACCAACTCTTTCAAAATCTGGCCCCTTTTGAAAATAAAATATTCCAATTGGGAAATGAAAGGGGTAAAAGGGATTTGAGTATAAAATGTACCCCCTTGACCATTGAGGAACAGGAATTGTTGTTGGTCGTTGTGCACGATATCCATAGGGAATTGGACGATAAGGAAACAGATTCCTGGGTGAAGTTGATCCGCGTGCTCACCCATGAAATCATGAATACAATTACCCCAATAACCTCGATATCCGAGTCCATCCTACGATATTTCAAAAAAGGAAGCTTACTTACCGACCCGAGCGAATTCAACAAAGATCAAATCAAGAATACGGCCAAAGGATTGGAAGTTATTAAAGATCAAGGGAACGACCTCATGAGTTTTGTACAATCCTATAGGACCTTTTTAAGCGTACCGGAACCGGATAAGGAATTGATTCCCGCCCATAAACTTTTGGAACGTGTAAAACTGTTGTTGGATGAACAGGATGCGGAAAACAAGATCACGATCGACCTTGAAATCACCCCAAGAGACCTAGCGCTGTTCGTGGACCAAAAGCAAATCTCCCAAGTGTTGTTAAACCTGGGAAAAAATGCCAAGCAGTCCTTGGAGGGGCAAGAAAATGGGGAAGTAAGGTTTATCTGTGGCATCAATGAAATGAATAAAAAATACATTCAAGTACGGGATAATGGCCCCGGCATTCCCCCTGATTTATTGGATGCCATTTTCGTGCCGTTTTTTACCACCAAAAAATCCGGAACGGGCATTGGTTTGAGCCTTTCAAAACAAATCATGCGGTTGCACGGTGGAAGTATCCAAGTACTTACCGGTGAAAACACGGTATTTACCTTGATTTTTGATTAAAGCGTTTCGCCCAATTCCTTCCAAGGATCCCAAAAATGATGCTCCAAATTCTGTATCTGGTTGTCCTTGACCTTTACTCCCTCACTTTCCAACAATTGCTGCATTAGGTTCGTACCCTCAAAATGGTGTTTCCCTGTTAATAGTCCCGCTTTGTTGACCACCCTATGGGCGGGAATATCATCCCTATTGTGGGAGGCGTTCATGGCCCAACCTACCATTCTGGCGCTCCGGGCAGCCCCTAAATATTTGGCAATGGCCCCATAGGAGGTCACCCTTCCATAAGGTATCTGTTTGGCTACTTCATAGACCTTTTCAAAAAAATTACCGCTATCTGCCATATCACTGCCTGTTTAGCACCCTTACCACGGTAATAATCAACAAAATCATCATAAGAAAGGAAAGAATGTAATTGGCATTTTTCTCAAACCGATTCGTTTTGTGCTCCAGTTTGTCAAAGTAAAATACATACAGGTACAGCACCGAAAAGGTGCCCAATCCGGCCGCCAAAACGAAGATTGCTATATCCAAAAACATGAACTTGATCCAACCCGATGCATTCCACATGATGTTCAGTCCGCTGTAGTAAGGAATCGTCAAAAAATTAATCGCAGCCAGGAACATTCCCTTTAGATAACTATTGCGCTTACTGATTTTGATCGCCTTGATCTTTGTTTTTTTGTTTCGTTTGGCAGCTATGAAAAAATAGACGGCCAAAGAGGCGAAGACTACGATGGCCACTTCCAGCAGGGTAGATACCACTTGGGGGTTTCTATCCAAGAATTTAGAGATAAAAACAGCTATGGTTGCCTGTAGCATAATGACCGTAGATACCCCAAGACTAAAAATAACCCCGTTAAGCTTATTTTTCTCCACACTGGTCTTGGCGGCGTTTAAATTTAAAAGACCCGGCGGTACCGTGGCCATGAACGCCGCTGAAAAGGTAGCGAAGAAAAGGATTAGCAAATGTTGCATGGGCTAGTGTATCCTAAACTGAATATAGGTTATGGGTTTCCCTTTCTCAAGATACTGATTTTCGTAGAATGTCTGTATCTCCAAGACATCCTTTGGGCTGCCTTCATTTTTGTAGACGTCGTGATTGGCGTAAATGACATCCATCCCCAAACCATGCAAAAGTCCCAATGTATAGCCGTGCATAAACTCACTATCGGTCTTAAGGTGCATCAATCCTTGGGGCTCCAAAATTCGTTTGTATTTCTCCAAAAAAGCGGCATTGGTCATTCTATGTTTGGTACGTTTGTACTTGATTTGGGGGTCGGGAAAAGTAATCCAGATTTCAGAAACTTCATTTTTTCCGAACAAAAGGTCCACCAGCTCTATCTGGGTTCTTAGAAAGGCTACGTTTGACAGTTCTTCCTCCAAGGCAGTTTTGGCGCCCCTCCAAAATCTGGCGCCCTTGATGTCGATACCTATGAAATTCTTATGCGGGTTCCTTTTGGCCAGACCTATGGTGTACTCGCCCTTTCCGCAACCCAGTTCCAACACAATCGGATGGTCGTTTTTAAAATGTGCCTTCCAATTTCCCTGGTATGCAAAACCATTCGTGACTTCTTTCCGGGTTGGTTGGATTACGTTTGGAAAGGTTTCGTTTTCCTTGAATCTTTTTAGCTTGTTCTTACTGCCCACAATTTGTTCTTTAAAACCACAAAGCTAAGAAAATTGAGAAGGCACTTATTTTTTGGATTTTGTATTTTCTAACTTACTCTTCTCCAGGGTAAAGGAAAACTCGGAGCCCACATCCTCGGAACTCTCCACATAAATTTTTTCACCGTGTGCCTCAATTACGTGCTTTACGATAGATAGACCCAGGCCACTGCCCCCTTCCTTTCTACTACCACTTGGATCGACCCTATAAAAACGTTCGAACAATCTGGGCAAGTGATTGGCAGGGATGCCCTCCCCGTTATCGGTTACCCGTACAATAACCTTGTTCTTGACCAAATTTTCAACACTGACCTCTGTAGTGCCGTTCTCGTTCCCATATTTGATGGAATTCACAAGTAGGTTGGTCAATACTTGTTGGATTTTTTCCTTATCGGCATATACCATTATAGGATTTGGATAGGCCATATCAAAAGTGAGGACAATTTTCTTTTTGTGAGCCTTCATTTCTAGGAGGTCGAACACATTTTGTATGAGCTCGATAATATTGAAATCCTCCTTTTCCAATCGCAAATCGCCCACCTCAAGTTTGGTGATCAAATCCAGGTCACGTACAATATAAATAAGTCGCTCCACTGCCTTATTGGCCCTGGAAATGTATTTTCTTCGGATATTTTTGTCCTCAATGGCCCCGTCCAAAAGTGTTTCCAAATAACCCTGCGCGGTGAACAAAGGAGTCTTTAACTCGTGCGAAACGTTGCCCAAAAAATCCCTTCGATACTCTTCCCTAATCTTTAGCGTATCTATTTCTATCTTCTTGTCCTTGGCAAACTTTTCGATTTCGGCGGTAAGGGTACGCATATCCGTAGTTACCGGGTTGGTAGAGAGCGGAGTGGATTCCAACAATTCCACATCGTCATAAATTTTCTTGATCCGGCGGTAGATGAATCGCTCGATCCTTAATTGAAGGGTGACAAAGGAAAGGGTGAAAATGAGCAAGGAGGCAATGCCCAATAGCAACCCGTCAAACATATTGAAATACCACAAAAGACCCCCAAGAACAAAAAAAGAAATAGCTCCTATGTATAATGCCGACCGAAAGGCAAACCTATAGGATTTTTTAGATCGTACGGCCATTACAGTACAAACTTATACCCCACGCCCTTAACGGTCTTAAAATGATCTTCCCCTATTTTCTCACGTAGCTTACGGATGTGGACATCAATGGTCCTTCCACCAACGACCACCTCATTGCCCCAAACCCGATCCAAGATAACCTCTCGCTTAAATACTTTATTGGGCTTTGAAGTCAATAGGGCCAATAGTTCAAACTCTTTTCGCGGAAGTATGATTTCCTCCCCCTGATTGATGATCTTGTATTCTTCCCTATTGATTACGATGTCCCCCACCTTCGTAATGTCCTCTACAGGCACATCTTCCTTGGATAATCTTCTAAGCAAGGCATTTACCTTGCTAACCAAAACCTTTGGTTTTATGGGTTTCGTAATATAGTCATCGGCTCCCGCATCAAACCCGGCCACCTGTGAATAATCCTCGCCTCTGGCGGTCAAAAAGGTAATTATGGTATTTTCCAATCCCGGCGTCTTCCTCATGATTTCGCATGCCTCTATACCGTCCATCTCGGGCATCATGACATCCAGGATAATCAAATTAGGGAGCTTCTTTTTGGCTTTGCTAACGCCCTCTGCACCGTTTTTGGCCGTAATGATTTCATAGCCTTCAGAAGAGAGATTATAACTTAAGATTTCCAAAATATCCGGTTCGTCATCCACTAAAAGTATGGTAATATCCTTTTTCTTCATTTTATCCTATGGTTTGGTCTTTAATGGTCAGAGGCAACTAAAAGTATTAAAATGCAATGGTTTAGCAGTATCCCCAATCGTTTTTTGGACGTGTTAATTTATCAAAAGTACAGATTATCCCCGTATGACAAAATCGCTTAACGTTGATTTAATATAGTAACGTTTAGGTAACCTTTTTGCAAACCACATTTAACATGACCGTAACCCGACTTTTACAACCCCAAGCGTTCTTTGCGCAAGATTTTAGAGATCAAACGTACAATGAAAAAATTTTTGGTAAGTATATTATTGATTTTTAGCGCAGGAGCCTTTGCGCAGAGCACCGGGTCCATTGTTGGTAAGCTAACGGACAAGGAATATAATGATGAACCGCTTGCTTTTGCCAATGTACTTATTAAGGGTACTACTAAGGGCGCTACTTCAGATTTTGATGGACTTTATGAGATTGACAACCTAGAACCAGGGGTTTATATTGTTGTGTTTAGTTATTTGGGATACGAGACCATAGAAGTTCCACAGGTAAATGTAGTCGCAGGCAAGGTAACAACGGTAAATGTTCCTATGAGCGCATCAGAAGGTATGGCGTTGGAAGAGGTAACCGTAGTAACCACATCAAGAAAGGACTCGGAGGTAGCCCTATTGCTTCAACAAAAAAATGCGGCGATTATGCAAGAAGCCATTAGTGCCGAGGCGTTGACTTTAAAGGGTATTGATGATGCCGCTGCGGCAGTGGCGCAAATTTCAGGTATTTCAAAGCAACAAGGTTCTAGCAACGTATATGTTCGTGGACTTGGAGATCGGTATCAAAATACGACTATGAACGGCTTGTCCCTACCATCCAATGATGTGAATAAAAAGAATATTAATCTAGATTTGTTTGCATCGAGCATTATTGAAAACGTATCTGTAAGTAAGGCATATAATAGCTCTTATTATTCTGATTTTGCGGCAGGTAATGTAAATATTAAACCCAAAGAGTATACAGGCGATGGATATTTTGACATATCCCTTGGAAGTGGACTGAATACAAATGCCTTTGGAGAAGATTTCTTTAAAAGTGAAGGCACCAGTGCATATGGCTTTTATAATAGGTATGATAACAACCCTTTTGCCGTTGTGCTTTCTCATGGTGTTGACCCGGAAAATTCATGGGACCCCATCAATTTGAACGGAGCGGTCGAAGGAGGTTACTCATTTAATTTTGGGGACGAATCAAGACTGAGCTTTTTTGCCTCTGCAGGTTTCGATAGCGGATATCAATTATTAGAAGGCCCGGCCAGGGACTTCACGAATGTATTGAAAATAGATTTTCCCAATGTGGAGGAATATGCGTACAAAACATCCACAACGGCACTATTGAATACTACCTATAAGATTAATAATGACCATAAGGTAAATTATAACAGTCTTTTCATCAATAGTGCCACTGATGCCGTTGGATTCTATGGTGTGAACGGACAAGGGAAAAATAGGGACGCCATATTGGATACAGATCAAGGTTTCTATGTAATGAACGTTCAGTTCAATCAAGATATGATATTCGTAAATCAATTAACTGGCCAGCATATTTTCGACGAAAAATTTAGTCTTGACTGGGGAACTGGTTACAACAAAGTATTTTCCTATGAGCCTGATAGAAAAAGGATAACCTTGGAAAATTATCAATTGGCTCTAGATGGGGATGCCTCCACAAACCCTGTTTTCTATACAAATATTCCTTTTGACAACCAACGGTTTTTCCAAGATATAAAGGACGATGAATTAAACAGCTACATTAATTTGACTTATAAAACATCTGAAAATCTAACTTGGAACTTTGGATATAACGGTAGGACAAAAGAAAGAAGGTTCAGTAGTATTAGGTACGGCTATGATATCCAAGACAGGGATGGTAACCCAATTACAGATGTGAACAATTTCAACAGCATATTTAATGTAGACAATATAAATATTCCAAATGGGACCGGCATATACAATCTATTGGTCCTTAATCCAATCAATAATGATATTGGAAATGTGAACAGACCTGGATTGCCAGAGAACACATATCAAGGAAATCTGGATATCCACGCTGGTTTCATTACCGCAACCATCAAGGCCGGTGAAAAATGGACATTCATACCCGGTTTTAGGGCTGAATCCTTTAGTCAAAGAGTACAATATGATGTAATCAACATTAGACCTGATGATCCTGGAGTGAGAATAGTATACGAGAATTTATTCCTCCCTAGTTTAAATCTTAAGTATTCATTGAACGATGATTCCAATTTGAGGTTTGCATTTAGCAAAACGGCTTCTTTCCCTGAGTTTAAGGAAGCAGCACCTTTTGTTTACGAATCGGTTACACAGCGTGTAGGCGGTAATCCTGACCTTTTAGGAGGACTGGATGGAACGGGTGCAATCTATTCAAACGTATATAATTTTGATTTAAAATATGAGTGGTTCCGCGAGCGCGGAGAAATATTCTCCTTGGCGGCATTTGCAAAGACTATAAATGACCCCGTGAACAGGGTCGTTGCAGCGGATGCAACTGGAACGCAACGTTACTTTAGAACAGGTGATAGGGCAGATGTTTACGGTGTAGAACTTGAGCTTAGAAAAAATCTTATCATGGATGAAGACGAGAATGCCATAGTTTCACTAGGTTTAAATACGGCCTACACAAAAACAAAACAAGACCTAAAAGATATTCCTGCCGGAGATTTGAACACCTTTGGAACATCATTTGACAGGGATTCTGATGAATTGGAAGGAGCTTCTCCTTTTATCATCAATACGGATATAAATTACAGCCCAACATTTGGTAGCTATAAACCCAAAGCAACTCTTGCCTATTCCTATTTTTCCGATAGAATTTTCTCTTTAGGTGCTGGCAGTTTGGGGAATATCGTGGAAAAGGCGGTTCCAACACTCAATTTTATCTGGAAGAACTCATTTGGCGACAATTTTGAGGCTAATCTATCCGCAAAAAATTTATTGAATCCAGATATCAGCTTGGTAAGGGAAGGTACTGAACTAGGTGACATTGTGATCAGAGAATTCAACCTTGGATTGAACATTGGACTAACACTCAAGTATAAATTTTAATATTTAATAGATTCTTAAAAATGAAAAACAACTTATTACTCTTATGTATAGCTGCTGGCCTATTTTGGTCATGCGAAAGCGATGACACCGCTGAAATCATTATTAATGACAATAGCGTCGTCAACAATACGACAAACAATACGACCGGAGGTGGTGAAACCCCCGAGGTAACTAGTGTAAACTTAAGTGGGGTATTTACAGAGAATATCACTTTAGACCCATCAATTGAATACATCGTTACCGGTCCCGTTTTGATTGCCAATGGTGCAACTCTAACCATACCCGCGGGCATGACCATTAAAGCGCAACCAGTTGGGGTCAATGCCTACATCGCCATTCAACAAGGCGGTAGAATTATAGCCGACGGCTCCGCCAGTGAACCTATTGTATTTACATCGAACGCTGCTTCACCTGCATCTGGTGATTGGGGAGGAATTGTTCTTTGTGGAAGAGCGCCCATTAACTCTACTCCTGATGGTTCAGATGATACCGCAACTTCAGAGGTAGGTAGTCTTTCCTATGGTGGCAACAACCCAACCGATAATAGTGGAATCTTAGAGTACGTGCGTATTGAATATGCTGGTGGTGCCATTGATGGAAATGCGGAATTGAACGGACTTTCCGTTTACGGTGTAGGTAGTGCTACCACTATTGATTATGTTCAGGTATATGAAGGATCCGATGACGGATTCGAGTTTTTTGGAGGTACTGTGAGCGCAAGCCACTTGGTGGTAGTTAACTCTGAGGACGATTCAATTGACTGGACAGAAGGCTTCGTTGGAACATTGACCGACGTATATGTCCAACACGGTACTGCTCATGATAAGGCTTTTGAATGTGACGGTTTCAATACTGATTTTAGTAACGAAGGTGGCTATTTCTCAAAACCAACAGTAACCAATGTAACAATCGTTGGCGCTAACGATGCCAGTGAGGCCATTCGGTTAAGAGCAGGTACACAAGGAATTTTTACCAACATGGTATTCAATGACTTTGATGAAGCTTTCGATCTTGACGATGCTGATACCGGAGCTGGAGTTCTAAGTGGCGATTTAAACGTTACAGATGTTACGTTCAACAATGTAACCACTAAATTGAAAAATGATACAGGTGCCGCGTTTACGGAAGCTGAATTTATTTTTGGGGATGGCAACGGAACGGGTACTGACATTGCTACTTGGGGTGCGGGTTGGACCGTAGGAATCAATTAAAAACATATCCAAAGTTTACGAATAAGGCCCGTCCCGATACCATTCTCGGACGGGCCTTTTGCATTTCATCGAAAAATTTAAAGAAAGAGTCATATCCTATTGACGTCCAGAGGCTATAATTCCTATATTTGTGGCATAGCATTTGTAACCAGCTATATATGAAGCACCTTTACCTCGTTATTTTCTTTCTTTTTTGTGCTGTTGGTTTTGGACAAAGTCCCAAAAATCAAGGGGATATAGACGGTTTTAGTATGTATCCAAACCCGGTTACGAATGGTAAGGTGTATATTACAACGGCTAACAATAGTCCTAAGGAAATTTTCATTTACGATGTTTTTGGAACCCTAATTCTAAAAACGACCATACTTGGCAAGGAACTCTCCCTTAACGATATGGATGCCGGGGTGTACGTCCTAAGAGTTTTTGAAAAGGATAAAATGGCTACCAGAAAGCTCATCGTCAAATAAATTTTACCGCTACCTAATATATTCTCATATCGATAATCGGTACAAAAAATCCGATATATTGCAAGTGCTATCTTATTGACATACAAAATAGTATCATTGACAACATTTTTATTTTTACCCTTTAAGACTGAAGTAACTTTGAGGTGTTGATCCCAAATCGATGCCCAATGAAAAAAATCTACTTTATCCTTTTAATGGGGTTTTCCTTTACGATTTATGGTCAGGACACCATTGATTTTAGGAATTTAAAAAATGAGGAGATCTCAGGTTTTAAACTATATCCCAACCCAGCAACGGCAGACATGGTTTATGTGACCACGGAGAACAACGAGACCAAGGAAATACGAATATATGACGTCTTTGGTGAGTTGGTTTTGACCGATCGTATCTCGAACAAAACCTTGGACATCTCCAGACTTTCACCCGGTGTCTATGTTATCCAAGTAACCGAGAACAAAAAAACGATCAACAGAAAACTGGTGGTAAAGTAACTGTTACCTAACCCGATTTACCCTACTTTTGAAGATACATTCTACAGGGTTCTTTACCTTTACAGGGAATTAAATATTCCATGGGCCCAAAAGGTATTTTTGATATTTCATCCAAAACTGAATTTGAAACCAAATGTTTGGAAATATTTCAGTTTCAGTATCAAAATAATCAGGTTTACCAAAGGTTCTGCGACTATCTTAATATAAAATCGGAGCAAATCAATACGCTTACCGAAATTCCATTTCTACCCATTCAATTCTTCAAGGAACACAAGGTTGTTAGTACTTTGGACAATGAAGAAATCATTTTTACCAGTAGCGGAACCACGGGCTCCGTTGCAAGTAAGCACTATGTTACGGACCTCAACCTGTACGAACAGAGCTACCTAAAAGGCTTTGAAAACTTCTACGGGCCTATTGAAAATTATTGTGTTTTGGCCCTGCTGCCCTCCTATTTAGAGCGCGATGGTTCTTCCCTGATTTACATGGTGAACGATTTAATCGATAAAAGCAAACATCCCTTTAGCGGATTTTTTCTCAATGACCTGTCTAAATTGGCATCCGTCCTTAAGGAACTGGAAGCCCAAAAACAAAAGACCCTTTTAATTGGTGTTTCCTTTGCTCTTTTGGATTTTGCCGATGCGTTTAAATTAGAATTGGAACATACCATCGTGATGGAGACAGGCGGCATGAAGGGACGTAGAAAGGAATTGATACGTAAGGAACTGCACGAGCAACTAAAGCAAGGGTTTGGCGTGAAACATATTCATTCCGAATATGGTATGACGGAACTCCTTTCACAGGCCTACTCTCTAGGGGATAGTCTTTTTGAATGTCCCCCTTGGATGAAGATTTTGGTTAGGGATACAGAAGACCCTTTATCCTTACTACCCAAAGCAAAGACTGGAGGCATCAATGTAATCGATCTTGCCAATGTGAACTCTTGTTCGTTTATAGCCACCCAGGATTTGGGAAAATTATATGAAAGTGGAAAATTTGAAGTATTGGGCCGTTTTGACCATTCAGATATCAGAGGATGTAATTTGATGGCGCTTTAATCCTTTTGTATTTCATAAAATAGACCAGGTCCGTCACATGCCATCCAAGAGCTTTGAAGCCTATCCTCGGTAACATATTGCAAGGTTTCCCTACCAAATCCATAACAACCGCCTGCCAACTCCCCTCCAGTCTCGAAAAGTAGCTCCAGATAATCCGCATCATCATTATCGTACTCGACCACCTCAAAGGTTCCAGTAGCTTCCAAAACGGCACCATCACGCTCCCTGCTTTTAATAAATGAACCATCTGGATTGAAAATATAGTATTCCTGCCAATCCATAGCCTCGCCCACAGTTGTTGAATTAACAAAACTTCCTGTCATTTGAACCAGTCTCCATTTTTGACTTGAAAATTGCAAATCCTTTCCCTTTAGCACCAAATCATCGTTGGTGCATCCTGCCGTAAAAAGTAGAATAATCGTAACTAAAAACAAAAATCGGTTTTGCACAATTTCCAAGGGTTAACTAATTCTATCTTAAGATACTACAAATAACAATGGGTTGCGTTCAGGGAATGTGAAGTATTTTCAATAAATATCTTTAAACCAGCAAATTAAGGCCTTCTAAAGGAATAGACTACCTCATCATCCGCAATCTGAGGGTTGTCCAAGTAGACCAAAGTCAATTGGTTTCCGGTAACTTCGAATTGATAGCTGGTATTATCGGTAAAATCTAGAATATTGTTCTGACCGCCATACCGGTATTCCCCCGATTCCTTGAAAAACCGATCGGTACCCTCATTAATGACGGTAAGGGTATTCGTATCGGTTTCGAAAATCAGCCTTGTTTCCGAAAAATCAACGTTGGCATCAAACGCACAGAAACAGCTAACTTCCTGTAATATCCATTCCCCGTTCAAACCGGTTTCCTGTATAATGGGGTCATTGTCCGAATCACAGGAAATCAAAAAAACCAAAATCATCAGCCCTAAAATTCGTTTCATAAACCATTTTTTCTGTAGATGGTAAAATGCTGCAAAGGTTGCCTATTCAGTTACCGTAAGTACGAAGTAATTCTTCTTACCGCGCTGAAGCAGCACAAACTTTCCATTGATAAGGTCCTCCCTTCCGATCAAATAGTCCTCCTTCACCTTTTCCTTGTTTACGGAAATGGAATTCTGTTTCAATTCGCGCCTTGCTTCTCCGTTGGACCCTAAAAACCCTGTCTGTGCGGATAGGGCCGCAATCATATCCAATCCGCCTTCCAAAGAAGCCATGGGAACCTGGGCCTGTGGAACCCCTTCAAAAATATCCAAGAAGGTTTTTTCATTCAACGCTTTGAGGTCTTGTGATGTGGACTTGCCAAAAAGAATGTCACTGGCCTTGACCACATTCTCCAGTTCTTCCTTTGAATGTACCATTTCCGTTATTTCCTCGGCCAATCGCTTTTGAAGTAACCTTAGATGGGGGGCCTGCGAATGCTCCGAAACTAGATGCTCGATTTCCTGCTTTGAAAGAAAGGTGAAAATCTTGATATATTTTTCCGCATCGGCATCGGAGATATTGAGCCAGTATTGATAAAATTTATACGGGGAGGTCCGCTCTGCATCCAACCAGACGTTTCCGCTTTCGGTCTTTCCAAATTTGGTGCCATCGGCCTTGGTTATCAAAGGACAGGTAAGGGCATAGCCCTTTCCTCCGCCAATTCTACGAATCAGTTCCGTGCCCGTCGTTATATTCCCCCATTGGTCACTGCCACCCATTTGAAGGGTACAGTTAAGGGTTTTGTATAAATGAAGAAAATCATATCCCTGTACTAGTTGATACGTAAATTCAGTGAACGACATTCCTTCTTTTGCTTCGGCGGAAAGCCGCTTTTTTACGGAGTCTTTCGCCATCATATAGTTGACGGTAATATGCTTGCCAACATCCCGGATAAAATCCAAAAAAGAAAAATCCTTCATCCAGTCGTAATTATTGACCAAGACAGCGGCATTATCCGCATCGCTTTCAAAATCAAGAAATCTGGAAAGTTGGTTTTTTAAGGCTTCCTGATTATACCTAAGCGTGGCTTCGTCCAGAAGGTTTCGCTCTGCGGATTTACCGGATGGATCCCCGATCATACCGGTTGCACCTCCTACTAGGGCAATAGGTTTATGTCCTGCCAATTGAAAGTGTCTCAGCATCATGACACTAACCAAATGACCTATGTGCAGGGAATCTGCCGTTGGGTCTATCCCCACATAGGCAGATTGCATTCCCTCCATAAGGTACTCTTCCGTTCCAGGCATTGCATCATGCAACATTCCTCTCCATTCCAGCTCTTTTACAAAGTTTAAAGCCATTTGAAACTATTTCATTTTAATTCTTTGCAAATATAAAAGGAAATACGCCGCTGATCATACCTATCTTGGGAGGAATTTATCCAAGTCTATTTCCTACATTTGAAACGTCATAGAGGGATTTGGCAGTACAATCCAAGATGCTTAAGCAAAAGTAATTGTTTAAATATCAACTGATTGACATTGCTATAAACACATGGAATATGGTTTTAGTTACCGGAGGTACAGGCTTGGTGGGATCTCACTTACTTTTAAGATTGGTGCTGTCTAAGGTAAAAGTCCGCGCTATTTATAGGTCCGTAGAAAAACTGGGGGACGTTAAAAAAGTCTTCTCCTATTATGAGGAAGCTCCAGAAACCATTTTTAATCAAATAGAATGGGTAAAGGGAGATATTCTCGATGTACCCTCCTTGGAATCCGCCTTTTTGGACATTGAACAGGTATACCACGCTGCGGCACTTATTTCGTTTGACACAAGGGATTTTAAAAAATTACGGAAAGTGAATGTGGAGGGAACGGCAAACATTGTAAATATGTGCATCCATCATAAGATCCGGAAACTCTGTTATGTAAGTACCATTGGTACCATTGGTAGAAGCATCGGGGGCAAGGAAGCTACAGAAAGTAATGATTGGAACGAATTGCACACGAACGTATACGCCCTTACCAAATATTCTGCCGAAATGGAGGTGTGGAGGGGTTCCCAAGAAAACCTGGACGTGGTAATCGTAAACCCTGGGGTGATCCTGGGTCCTGGATTTTGGAATAGCGGCAGTGGCAAGTTGTTTACCACTGTAAACGAGGGCTATTCCTATTATCCCCCAGGGGGAACTGGATTTGTTTCCGTAACCGATGTAGTTTCCGTTATGACGCTTCTCATGGCGAGCACCATTAAAAACGATCGGTTTATCCTTGTATCCGAAAATCTTACCTACAAGGAAATAATGACCTCCATATCCCATATTCTTGGAAGGAAACCCCCTAAGAAGGAACTTAAAAAATGGCAATTGGAAATAGGCCGGTATTTTGATTTTTTGAAAACCTTATTTACCGGAAAACCTAGAACACTTACCAAAAACTCGGTTTATTCCCTGTTACATCCTGAAACGTATAACAGTGAAAAAGTCAGAACGGTATTGAACATATCATTTGAACCTTTGGAAGCATCTATTGCCTTTACTTCCAAAAAGTTTATGGAAGACTGTCTTTACCAACAATAGAGGAAGGCTTCAAGCTATCCAAAACAGTCTCTCTTGTGCGTTTGCTTTCAAGAAGCTTAAGACTATCGGTAATCTTTTTTTCCTCCTCAAGCTCAATTCTAGTGGCATCCAAAGAGGCCTCCACCTCGGTATAAATAGCCTCATACTCTACTGGCAACGAGGCATAGTATCGGTCACTTACCACAAATTGCGCACTATCTATCCCATATTTTTCAAAAACATACCTTGTGGGCTCTACGGCATTGTCCTTTAAAATTCCCAAATTGGCCCCTTTTGCAGCATTTATTAACGCCATGTCCCTTAAAATCAAGACCATCTTATCCTTTGGAATAAGGTTTTCCGGTTGTTCTATGAGTTTTTCACCACAAGCGGTGAGGCATGCCAATACGATTATGACTATCCTAAATCTATTCACACCTTTAATTCTAGGTTAACTATTTGATATTTCATAAATACTTTTCAGGGACCATACGATTATGCAACAAAGTCCTCCTATGTGGTTTTCATCTATCAAAAGTGAGTCTTTTGGCATTCCTTTTCTCCGATAGTTTCCCGTTGTCATAGGCCAAATACCCATTGACAAAGGTATGGGTAACCTTGGCACTAAAGGAATTTCCTTCAAATGGCGACCAGCCACATTTGTACAAGATATTATCCTTGGAGACCTGCCAAGGTTCTTGCAACGAAACCACGGCCAAATCGGCAAAATATCCTTCCCTGATATAGCCCCTTTTGTCTATATCGAACAATTTGGCCGGATTATGACACATTTTTTCTACGATTTTTTCCAAACCAATAACACCTTCCAAATGTTTTTCCAACATAGCGGGCAGAGCATGTTGCACCAATGGCCCTCCGCTTGGGGCACTTGTATAGGGGTTATCCTTTTCCGAAAGTAAGTGCGGTGCATGATCTGTTGCTATGACATCGATCCTATCATCCAACAAAGCTTTCCATAGAGCGTCACGGTCCTTGGCCGTCTTCACCGCAGGATTCCATTTTATCAACGTCCCCTTGTCCAAATAATCCGCGTCTGAAAACCACAGGTGATGGATACAGACCTCGGCCGTAATTTTCTTTTCCTCCAATGGAATATCGTTTCTGAACAAATCCATTTCCTTCCCCGTTGAAAGGTGGAAAACGTGCAATCTTGCACCTGTTTTTTTGGCCAAGGAAATCGCTTTGGAAGAAGAAAGATAACAGGCTTCCTCGCTTCTGATCAGCGGATGGTATTGGATTGGGATATCCTCGCCATATTTTTCCTTGTATGCTTCCAAATTCCGACGGATGGTAGTTTCATCCTCGCAATGCACGGAAATGACCATTTCCGTATTGCTAAAAATACTTTCTATGACCAATTCATCATCCACTAACATATTCCCTGTAGAGGAACCCAAAAACAACTTGATCCCAGAACAGGCATTTTTGTCCAAACGTTTTAACTCTTCCAGATTATCGTTGGTTCCCCCAAACAAAAAAGAATAATTGGCATAGGAAGTTTCCCTTGCCATCGCATGTTTTTCCTCCAGTTTGGTAATCGTTGTGGTCTGTGGGTTGGTGTTGGGCTGCTCCATAAAGGTGGTGATTCCCCCGGCCACGGCCGCCCTACTCTCCGATGCAATAGTGCCCTTGTGCGTAAGGCCCGGTTCCCTAAAATGTACTTGGTCGTCTATGATTCCCGGTAGTATGTATTTCCCCTCCAAATCGATGACGGTCGCGTCCGCATCGGATATATCCTTGGAAATTCGGGAAATATAATCACCCTCCAAAAGAAGGTCTAGTTCCTCAATGACACCTTCATTTACGACATTCGCGTTCTTTAACAATGTCTTACCCATTTTAAAATCTATTTTTTTGGAAAAGGCTTCGGAGTTTCATCACAAAAACACCCCAGATAGCTTCGCTAATTATGGATGAACTCATTTTGGATTTCCCTTTTACCCTATCCTTAAAGATAATGGAAACCTCCTCTATTTTATAATTCTTCAGGTAGGCCCTAAACTTCATTTCTATCTGAAATGCATAACCCACAAAACGAACGGAATCCAAATCGATATTCTCCAAAACATACCTTTTGTAGCAAACAAACCCCGCCGTTGGATCATGCACCCGCATGCCCGTAATCATTTTTACATAAAAGGACGCCCCGTAGGACAATAAAATCCTATACAACGGCCAGTTGACCACGTTCACTCCTTTTTTATATCTGGACCCGACCGATACGTCCGCTCCCTTTTCACATGCCTTGAGCAATCGCAATAGGTCTGTAGGATTATGTGAGAAATCGGCATCCATTTCAAATATATAATCATATTTTTTACCGATAGCCCATTTAAATCCATGGATATAGGCAGTTCCCAACCCCGATTTCTCCTGCCTCACTTCCAAAAACAGCTTATCCTTATACTGTTTCTGTAATTCCCGTACACGTTGCGCAGTACCATCGGGAGAGTTGTCGTCCACAATAAGTACATGAAAATCTTTTGGCAATTCAAAAACAGCATTGATTATCGCGTCAATATTCTCAATTTCATTGTAAGTAGGAATGATTACAACACTGCTGCTGGACATCGGCATATACTATATGGGCACAAAAGTACTATTTTAATAATGGCGAAAAAATGGCATAGTGTGTTTAAATCGGATTTTGAAAAATAGAAAACCATCGGAATTTGTAATTTTACGCCCTTAACGACCGCCCATGTTTGAAAAAATCCCAAGGCTATTCTATTATTTTCTCACGGCATTTTTTGTTTTGAACCTAATACAGTCCGTATTTACGGAATTAATTTTCGATGAGGCCTATTATTGGTATTATAGCCAACATATGGCCTGGGGCTATTTTGACCATCCGCCTATGGTTTCATTGCTAATAAAGATTAGCAGTCTATTTTTTGACGGTGAGCTTGGAGTACGTTTTATGAGCTGCATAATTTCCTCCCTAAATCTGGTGGTATTATGGTTACTTATCGATAGACCGGAAAAGAATCGATATATACCTCATTTTTTCATTCTGGTCTTTTCCATGACCTTGTTGAACGCATACGGCTTTTTTACACTTCCGGATACCCCTTTACTATTTTTTACATCCTGCTTTTTACTTACATATAAACATTTCTTAAAGAACCCAAAGTATCCTGCGGCTATGCTATTGGGTATTTTTATGGCGGCCTTGATGTACAGTAAATACCACGCCGTACTGGTCATCGTTTTTGTGTTGCTATCCAACCTGAACCTTGTTAAGAGCAAGTTTGCCTGGCTTAGCGTTTTGGTTGCACTACTCTGTTATGCCCCGCATTTTTACTGGCTGTATCAAAATGATTTTGTCAGTATCAAATACCATCTTTATGAACGTCCCAACGATGCCTATCAGTTTGAGAAATATACGCTAGGCTTCTTTGTAAACCTGATCGCACTTTTTGGGCTTACCTTCCCGCTAATCTATTTTGCCCTGTTTAAAACCAAGGGCAAGGACATGTTCAATAGGGCACTCTTGTTCTTGACCTATGGCGTAATCCTGTTTTTCTTTATTTCCAGCTTCAACAGAAGGGTACAGACCCAATGGATCATTATTATCTGTATTCCCCTGGTGGTCATCGTATATAATTTTATGTTGGGACATAAACAGGTCCTTAAATGGATGGTTCGCTTGGGCATCATCAATGCTTTGCTGATTCTTTATTTACGGGCCGGACTCATTTACCAACCCTTACTTTTCGATTTCCATTATGAAAGTCATGGCAACAAGACCTGGGTCAATGGAATTCGCGAGGAGGTTGGGGAAATTCCTGTAGTTTTTGAGAATTCTTATCGTAACGCTCCTATGTACGAATTTTATTCGGGAGGAATCCCGACCTTCTCCCTGAACAATGTGATGTACAGGAAGAACCAATATTCCATAGATACATCCGAAGAACGGGTACGGGGCAAAAAAGTGGCCTATTTATCCAAATACATCAATGATAATACTTTTTCATATACCAAACCCGATGGTTGGGACTATAAAGGCAAATACATTCAAGATTTCAATTCCTTTAGAAAGCTTGAATGTACTTTGAAAGAGGAAATCGTAGTGCTAGGTAGTTCCGATTATCATCTACAGGTCATCAATCCCTATGACTTTGATATAGCATTGTCCCAGCTTACATTTTCAATAGCCTATTTGAGCCCATATAAAAATACCTTGGGCTTAAAACCTGTCATTCCCAAACCTATAACCAGTGACCTTTTGGTGTTGTCCAAAAAGGACACTACGGACTTTACATTGGACATTCCTTCGTTTGATCAAGAAAAAGTAGGCTATATTAGAATCGTAATTTCAGAAAACGGACTGTATCCCGGCCTGAATTCCAAACCAATACCAGTGAACTAATGGAGCCAATTGACAGGATTACCGATAACTTGGACTGGATTACCCTTATCTTGTTTGGCAGTCTGCTCTTAATTGTCATCGCCAAAAAGATTTTCTATACACGGTTCCTGAATTTTATCATTTTGCCTTTCAACAACAAGTACATAATTATGTACAACAAAAAAGAGAAGCTTTTCAATTGGTTTCATATACTGCTTACCTTATTCCAAATCATCAATATATCATTGTTCGCCTTTCTCGTTTGGAAGAGTTATGAAAGCCCCACAACATTCGTCTCAAAGGTGACATTTTTTGTAATCCTAGGCTATCTGTTTCTTTTCGTTTTCGCAAAGTTGTTCCTACAACTGGGAAACAGTTTCATTTTTGGGTCCTATAGTACCATTAATGAATTACTGTTCAAAAAAACCTCTTATTTGAACTATGGCAGCCTTGTCCTTTTTCTTGCCAATATACTTTTGTGCTTTGTTTTTATTAACTCCATGCCTGTAGTATTATCAGCATTTGCACTATTTCTCTTAATTAATATTATAGGCTGGGTTTCAGTTATTAGGATTCATCAAAAATTCATTAGTTCCTACTTTTTCTATTTTATTTTGTACCTTTGCGCACTCGAAATTGCACCCCTAATCATATTGGGAAGCTTTCTAAAATAGTGTAACCTATGAAAGTAAAAACAATTTTGGTCTCTCAGCCCGAGCCAAAAATGGAAAATTCTCCCTATTCCAGGCTCATAGACAAAGAAAAAGTGAAGGTCGACTTTAGACCCTTTATCCATGTGGAAGGAGTAGATGCCAAAGGTGTCCGTCAACAAAAAATTGATTTAAAGGATTATACAGCTATAATTCTTACAAGTAGAAATGCGGTAGATCATTTCTTCAGGATTGCGGAAGAAATGCGTTTCAAGGTGCCTGATACCATGAAATACTTTTGTCAATCCGAGGCTGTGGCATACTATTTACAGAAGTATGTAGTATATAGGAAAAGAAAAATTTATGTAGGTAAACGTTTGTTTTCCGATTTAGCTCCGATGATCAAAAAATACAAGGACGAAAAGTTTTTGTTACCTTCTTCAGACGTGCTCAAGCCTGAAGTACCTGAATCTCTAAATGCTCTTGATATCATCTGGAAAAGAGGTATTTTTTATAAAACGGTCATCAGTGATCTATCAGATTTAAGGGACGTTTACTATGATATTTTGGTGTTCTTTAGTCCATCGGGTATTGAGTCACTACTACATAACTTTCCGGATTTTAAACAAAATGATACCCGGATCGCCGTTTTTGGAAATTCTACCGTAGAAGCCGCTACAGGTGCAGGTCTTAGAATCGACATAAAAGCCCCAACGCCGGAGACACCGTCCATGACCATGGCATTGCAAAAATATATTACGAACGCAAACAAATAATGTTTGCTTTTTATGCTAAAACAAAAGGCCTTGCAAATTGCAAGGCCTTTTGTTTTTCTATTTTTGATTATCGAATCAAAACGCGTATCGCTGTGGTCCTCCGCGTCTAATTTCCTCGTTGGCGTATTTTTCAAACTTTTTAAAGTTCTCCCTAAATGCATTGGAAAGCTTAAAGGCCGTGGTATAATATTTTTCATCATTGTTCCAAGTTGCCCTAGGACTCAATACGCTGGTGGGTACTCCAGGACATTCCCTGGGTTGCGCCACGCCAAAAACGGAATGAATATGGTAGGTATCATAGGAATACAGGCCAAGGTCGCCATTGAGTGCAGCGCTAATCATTGCACGGGTATACTTTAACTTCATACGGGTACCAATTCCATATGGGCCACCGGTCCAACCCGTGTTCACCAACCAGACTGCCACCCCTGTTTCCTTCATTTTTTTACTCAACATCTCAGCATATTTAGTGGGATGCAAAGGCATAAACGGTGCACCAAAACAAGCTGAAAAAGAAGGTTGCGGTTCCACGACCCCGGCTTCAGTACCGGCAACTTTTGCGGTATAACCGGAAATGAAATGATAGGCGGCCTGACTGGGTGTTAGCTTAGAAATTGGAGGCAGTACCCCAAATGCATCCGCGGTCAAAAAGAATATGTTTTTTACATTTTTCCCAATGGAAGGCTGCTGAATGTTGTCTATATGGTAGATTGGGTAACTTACCCTAGTGTTTTGAGTTATTGAGGTATCTGTATAATCCACATTACCATCCTTGTCCAAAATGACATTTTCAAGTATGGCCCCCGGTTTTATGGCATTATAAATTTCAGGTTCCTGCTCTTGAGACAGGTTTATGACCTTGGCATAACACCCTCCTTCAAAATTAAACACGGTATTTCTACTAGTCCACCCATGTTCATCATCCCCGATCAAACGCCTATTTGGATCTGTGGACAATGTTGTTTTTCCGGTTCCGGACAGGCCGAAAAATATCGCTGTATCCCCATCCTCCCCAATATTTGACGAGCAATGCATGGGTAAGGTCTCCTTGAATATTGGCAAAATAAAATTGAGGGCTGAAAAAATTCCCTTTTTAATTTCCCCTGTATATCCAGTGCCACCAATTAAGGCAACTTTCTCAGTGAAGTTCAGGATTGCGAAGTTATGTTGCCTTGTTCCATCTACTTGGGCATCGGCCATAAATCCCGGTGCATTGATGACCGTCCACTCGGGATTGAAATTCTCCAAATCCTCCTCCGTTGGTCTTAAAAACATATTATAGGCGAACATGTTGGACCATGGATATTCGTTTATAACCCTTATGTTCAATTTATATTCTGGGTCAGCACAGGCATAGCAGTCCCGCACGAAAAGTTCCTTATTATTCAAATAATCGATAACCTTGTCATAAAGTGCCTTGAATTTTTCAGGTTCAAAAGGAATATTTACAGATCCCCACCAAATTCTATCCTTGGTAATATCGTCCTTCACAATAAAGCGGTCTTGAGGAGACCTTCCCGTAAATTCCCCTGTATTAACGGCAAGGGTGCCATTTTTGGTCTCTACCCCCATACCAAGGTCTATAGTTGCCTTTTGAAGAGCTTCCGGTGTTTCTTGATAGTGAAAATTATCGTGGTCAATTCCGTAATTCTTTAAAGATATCGTTTTCGATTTGTAAAATGAACTATGCATAACTCGAACAATTATTTCTTCAAAGCTATTAAATTTAACCTTGAAGCCCTTGAAAATCAAGAGGTATTCGTGTATTTATCGGCAAGAAATATGAAATCTACGATGAATGATTGAATTTTCAACAAATAAATATCGGTATACATAATATTTATTAAGCAAGCTGTAAATTCTTAGAGTTTATATTTTTAAATTGATAAAATAATATGGTTTTTCTGTCGATTACACAATTAAAACGGCCGTATTCTTAACGAATAAGGGCTTAGTAAAAGGCCTTAAAATACTTCGATACCTTCTTTTCAAGTAGGTTCTTGGCATTTTGCATATTATATTCCAAAGATTTGTTGGGGTCCCTAATTTCAATGACATCCTTAACGCCACTTGAAGTAAGCTTGTCCATGGGAACGTCCAATTTACCACAAACGGCCAGCACTGGAATATTGTAACAGTTGGCAAGTTCCATAACCCCTTGAATCAATTTTCCCTGAAGTGTCTGTTCGTCGATTTTGCCTTCACCGGTTACGATATAATCAAACTTCTCCGAATCCAACACGTCCTTGACGCCGGATAGTTCCAAAATAAAAGCGACCCCACTGAGGAACTCGGCCTCAAAAAAGGCCTTAAGACCAAATCCGGTTCCCCCGGCAGCTCCTGAACCTGGTACTTCTGAGAAATCGGAACCAAATTGTCCTTCGTATACATCCGATAAATTTCGCAATCCTTTGTCCAACTCCATTATCATGGCAGCATCGGCACCCTTTTGGGCGGCATATACAAAAGCGGCCCCATCTTTTCCGAATAACGGGTTTTTGACATCGTTGATGGCAAAGAATTGTATCCCTTTGATTTCTATAGAATTATCGGATTTAGCAATCCTTTGAAGCTCACTTAAATTTTTTCCTATGGGTTCCATCGGATTGCCGTTAGAACCCAAAAATTCGAACCCCAAGGCATTCGCAATGCCAATTCCCCCATCGTTCGTAGCACTGCCCCCCAAACCGACATATATTTTTTTGGCACCTTTTTCTATGGCGTCGCAGATCTGCTGTCCCGTACCAAAAGTCGAGGTCAAGGAGGCGTTTCGTTCTGAAGGTTCCAGAAGCTCCATGCCCGAGCTATTGGCCAATTCTATAAAGGCCGATTTGGATTTCGCATCCAAAAGATAGTATGAGGAAATTTCCCTTCCCAAGGGATCTAGGGTTTTCATAGCTACCCTTTTGCAGTCCTTATACATTGAAATAGCGTCCAAAAAACCATCACCTCCATCCGATGCCTTTACAAAATGAAAAGAAGCCTCGCTTATAACCTGCTCCACTCCACTTCTGAACGATCGGTACACTTCCTCGCTCGTCATGGAACCCTTAAATTTATCGGGGATGATCAGGAATCTCATTTCTTTAGGTTTTCAGGAAATCCATTTATGACAATGTCCCACAGCTGGGGTAATAAAAAATAAACGAAAAGGCTCAGTACGATGATGGACATGATGTTCATGAAAAAGCCTTTTCGGACCATATCGGGAATCCGTAGGTAACCGGACCCGAAAACCACCGCATTGGGCGGGGTAGCAACGGGCAACATAAAGGCACAGGAGGCCGCCACGGCGGCACCCACCATTAAAACGAACGGATGTACGTCTATGGAAAGGGCCATGGGAGCCAAAACGGGTAACAGCATCGCCGTTGTGGCCAGATTGGAGGTGATCTCGGTCAAGAAATTTACCGCAGCGATCAACACCAATACCAAAATGAAAATGGGGAGTCCGGACAGTGACGTCATCTGCCCACCGATCCATACGGCCAAACCGCTTTCATCAAAACCCTTTGCCAAGGCCATACCGCCACCAAAAAGTAAAATGATTCCCCAGGGCATTTTAACGGCCTCGTCCCAATTCAGCAGCTGCTCCCCCCTTTTTTTGGCCGGAATCAGGAAAAGTAAAATGGCAAAAAAGATGGCGATGATGGTATCGTCCAGACCCGGTAACAGTTTCTGTAACAGAAAGGAACGTGTAATCCAACAAAAGGCCGTAGCGCCAAAGACCAGGGCTATCAATTTTTCCTCATAGGTGATTTTCCCCAGGCCATTCTTAAGTCTTTTTATTTCTGCCCTACCTCCGGGGAATTCGACTTGTTTGAAGGAAAAAGCGAACCGTGTCAAATATTTCCAACAGATGAAAATCAGCACCACGGAAATGGGAAGCCCGAACATGAACCATTGCATGAAGGTAATTTCATAACCGTAGGTATCCAATACCACACCAGCCAATACCAAATTGGGAGGGGTACCAATTAAAGTCGCCATTCCCCCAATGGAAGCACTGTAGGCGATGGCAAGCATCAGGGATTTTCCAAACAACAAGTTCTCGTCCTCCACCGTAGCCGGATTATCCTTTAATTGTTTGATAATCGCCAGACCAATGGGCAACATCATGACCGACGTTGCCGTATTTGAAATCCACATGGATAAAAAGGCCGTCGCCACCATAAACCCCAAAATAATTTTTCGGATATCGGCACCTATTAAATGGATAATGTTAAGTGCAATTCGTTTGTGTAGGTTCCATTTTTCGATAGCGATGGCGATGACAAAACCGCCCATATAGAGAAATACATATTTATGCCCAAAAGAACCCGAAGTAGCCGTAAGGTCCAACCCTCCCGAAAGCGGAAAAAGCACTATGGGCAATAATGCCGTAACGGCAATGGGAATGGCCTCCGTAATCCACCAGATGGCAATCCAGGCCGTGGATGCCAAAACGGCGTTCGCTTCCTTGGACAATCCCTCCGGATGAAAAAAACTAAGGATCAATACAAAGGAAAGAGGGCCTAAAAAGAGTCCCATTAATCTTGTTTTGTTCATAAAATATATTTCATTTTAGGGTTGATTTATAGATTTGAACTCCCAAATATACCCATGCGGCCAGCAAAAATGTTCCGCCAATGGGAGTTATAAACCCAAGGGTCCTAAAATCAAATGCAGTAACTTCATTTAAGGCCAAGAGATAAATAGAAAATGAAAAGAAGACCACGCCGATCAAGACCAGCCCGTATACTATCCTTTGGGACTTTTCATTGATTCCGGGCAATGATCCCAAAATGAACAGGAAAAAGGCGTGATACATTTGGTAGCGAACTCCTGTTTCAAAAGTAGCAACGGCATCCGCAGTTACCAATTTCTCCAACCCGTGTGCCCCAAAGGCACCTAAAGCAACCGCCAAAAATCCTAAAAGGGAAGCGGTAATCAGTATTATTTTTTTCATCTAACCAAAAACTATATGGAATACTAAGGTTCACTTTACAAGGTACTCAATTGTTCAGTAACGATTTAAAGTTAATTATATAACTTTATCGATATGTATTCTTACATATGTAACAAATTGATACCTTCGTATAGTCAATCACACTCAAAAGTACATAATAAGCATGGTGCGAAAAATTTTGATTATAGGGGCAGGTAAATCCACTTCGTTTTTGTTGGATTATTTATTGGAAAAATCGGATTCTGAAAATCTAAAGATTACCATTGCCGACCTTGATACGGCTTCCATTTCAGAGCATATTAAGTCACACCCCAATTGCTCGGTTCGCACCTTGGATATCTTCAAAGAAGATGAGCGAACATCGGCAATAGCAGCGTCGGATTTGGTAATTTCTATGTTACCGGCACGCTTTCACATCAAAATTGCGGAAGACTGTCTAACGTACAAAAAGCATTTGGTAACGGCATCCTACATCAGCCCAGAACTTAAAAAACTGAACGAAAAAGTCACCGAAAGCGGTTTGGTCTTTATGAACGAAATAGGGCTTGATCCAGGCATTGACCATATGAGCGCCATGCAGGTCATTGACCGTATACGGGATAAAGGCGGAAAAATCCTGTTGTTCGAATCGTTCTGCGGCGGACTCGTAGCACCCGAGTTTGATAACAATCTTTGGAACTATAAGTTTACCTGGAACCCTAGAAATGTGGTCCTCGCCGGGCAAGGGGGAACTGCCAAGTTTATTCAGGAGGGTACGTACAAGTACATTCCCTACCATAAATTATTTAGACGTACGGAATTTTTTGAAGTGGAGGGATATGGCAAGTTTGAGGGCTATGCCAATAGGGATTCCCTCAATTACCGGGAAGCCTACGGCTTACAGGATGCACTCACCATCTATAGGGGTACCATGCGGCGCGTAGGGTTCTCAAAGGCATGGAACATTTTTGTGCAACTTGGGGCCACGGACGACACCTATACTATCGAGGATTCGGAAAATATGACCTATCGGGAATTTATCAATCTCTTTCTTCCCTACTCCCCAACGGATTCCGTGGAACTGAAACTGAGGCATTATCTCAAAATAGATCAGGACGACAGTACTTGGGAAAAGCTAGTGGAACTGAACCTTTTCGATAAAACGAGGACCATCGGTATCCCTGATGCTACTCCGGCACAGGCACTACAGAAAATTTTGGAAGACAAATGGACCTTGGGCGAAAAGGAAAAGGATATGATTGTCATGTACCATAAGTTTGGTTACGAATTGAACGGGGAAAAAAAACAAATCGATTCCAAATTGGTAGTCATTGGTGATGATAGGGTGCATACCGCCATGGCCAAAACGGTGGGCTTGCCCGTAGCCATTGCCGCCTTAAAAATCCTGAACGGAAAAATCACCACGCCCGGAGTTCAAATCCCTATTACCAAGGAAGTCTACCAACCCATCCTCAAGGAATTGGAGGGCTTGGGTATCAACTTCAAGGAATACGAAGTTCCTTATTTGGGTTACAATCCCGATTCCGTCGCGAGTTAAACTCACACATTCAAGGTATTTACGTAATTTTGATTTCAATTTGAAATCATTATTATGAAGTCCGATAACAAGAACACCAAGATTGACGGTATCGACAAAAAAATTTTACGGTTCTTAATGGAAGATGCCCGTAAACCGGTGTTGGAGATTGCCCGAAGCATCGGTATTTCCGGGGCGGCGATACACCAAAGGTTGCGCAAACTGGAAGCTTCAGGACTATTGGCCGGTTCCAAGTTCATTATCAACCCTAGGGCCATGGGCTATACTACGATGGCCTATATCGGCATTTATTTGGACAAAGCAATGAGCAATCCCGCTGCGGTGAAACAATTGGAGAAAATCCCCGAAGTTTTGGAATGCCATTATACTACGGGCAACTGGTCCATCCTTATCAAAATTCTTTGTAAGGACAACGAACACTTGATGCATGTCCTCAACAAGGAAATCCAACAAATAGAAGGGGTGTCCAGAACGGAAACCTTCATTTCACTGGCACAACAGATTGACCGACAAATAACGATATAACCCACAATCGGGGTTTTTGAGTTGGCCATCAAAATACCCTCCCAAAGGGTAATGGCTCATATTCCGATGGTTTCCCAAAATTTTATCATATAAAAAAGCCTTCCCAAATTTGGGAAGGCTTTTTTATTTTGATAGAATAGATTAATCCCTACTTCCAAAAACCTGAAGTCCCCAGTAGACCAAGGTAGCCAAGGAACCAATAGCAGCTACCAAATAGGTTCTGGCCGCCCATTTTAAGGCATCTTCTGAACCCTTATATTCAGATTGAGTTACCATATTCTTACTTTTAAGCCATGCTAGAGCACGGTTACTAGCATCATATTCAACAGGAAGTGTAATAAAGCTGAACAAGGTAGCCATCCCCATCATTATCAATCCCGCTACGGCCACCCAATATCCGAATCCAACACCTGCTGCAGCACCTAGGGCCAATCCGCCAAAAACGACCCATGTAGACATTCCGGAAGTAACACTTACCACAGGAACTAATTTGGAACGCATGGTCAACCACTCGTAGGCCTGCGCATGTTGTACGGCATGGCCTACTTCGTGCGCTGCAACCGCCGCGGCAGCCGCATTTCGCTGATTATAAACACCTTCACTTAAATTTACAGTTTTATTCTTAGGATTGTAATGGTCGGATAACATACCAGGAGTAGAAATAACCTTTACATCACGAATGCCGTGATCTGACAACATTTTTTCGGCAATCTCGGCCCCGCTCATACCATTTTGTAAATGGACTTTTGAATAATGTTTGAATTTACTTTTTAATCTGCTACTGACCAGCCAACTTACCAAAGCGATAGCACCGATTAATATATAATATCCCATCATAACGTTTCAATTTTTAGTTTCAATAAATATACATAAGATTCCATTCTCTACAGGAATCGATTACTGAAAAGCAAAAACCCCGCCAAACCCGTAATTTAATATACACGAGCTGATGGGGTCTTTAAAATCTGACAATTTGTACGTTTAGGCAAAGGCTTCTTTCCATCCAAAGGCCTCAATTATTTCTTCATAAACCACTTTACCAGACACAATGTTCAATCCCTTTTCCAAGGAAGCATCCTTCTTACAAGCCGCTTCCCAACCGAGATTGGCAAGTTTGAGCGCATATGGCAAGGTAACATTGGTCAATGCCATGGTAGAGGTATATGGAACGGCACCAGGCATATTCGCTACGGAATAGTGCACCACGTCGTCAATAATATATACTGGATCTTCGTGAGTAGTTGGCCTAGTAGTTTCAACACATCCGCCTTGGTCTACCGCCACATCCACGATTACGGTACCGGGTCGCATGTCCTTTAGCATGTCCCTAGTGATTAAGTTTGGAGCTTTTGCTCCCTTTAAAAGTACCCCACCAATGATTAAATCATGGGTCTTTATATGTTTTCTAATATTGAATTCGTTCGAAAATTCGGTCACTACGTGTGGTGGCATCACATCGTTTACATAGCGCAAACGCTTCATATTGATATCCAAAATGGTTACATGCGCGCCAAGACCGGCTGCCATTTTAGCAGCTTGTATCCCAACGACACCGGCACCTAACACCAATACCCTACCGGGAGCCACTCCGGGAACGCCTCCTAAAAGTACGCCTCGCCCCTTGACTGGTTTTTCCAAATATTTTGCTCCTTGCTGAATGGCCATTCTACCTGCCACTTCGGACATTGGTGTCAACAAAGGCAAGGTTCCATCTTCGTCTTCCACCGTTTCATAAGCGATACAGATGGCCTTCCGTCGGATCATGGCCTTCGTAAGTGCCTCGCTGGAGGCAAAGTGAAAATAGGTGAACAATATTTGCCCTTCCTGAATCAGTTCATACTCTTCTTCTATGGGTTCCTTGACCTTTACGATCATTTCACTCATGGCATATACTTGCCCAATAGTATCCAAAATAACGGCCCCAGCCTGTTGATAGTCTTTATTGAAAAAGCCGCTTCCTTTCCCCGCGCCAGATTGCACATATACGGTATGGTTGTTTTTTACCAATTCAAAAACACCGGCCGGTGTCATGCCAACCCTGCTTTCGTTGTTCTTAATCTCTTTTGGAATACCCACAATCATAATGATCAAATTTAAAATTATGGGGTAAAGGTGCGATAATTTTAATTTTTATAGAACAATTATTCGATAAAAGGAAGGGTTAATACTTATTAAATACAATTCTTAGATACTTACCCCTAATTTTTATGGGGGGATATTCAAAAAAATAAATAAAATATTAAAAAAAACACCCTCCCGCTTTAGTATACCCCTAAAGAAGGAGGGCGTGAATAATGTTACTGGTTGCCTTTTAGTACTTGGCGGGGTTGAAGATCCTTTTAGCCAACAATGTTTACAATTTTCCCAGGAACTACGATGACCTTCTTAGGGGTTCTCCCTTCTAATTGTTGTTGGGTTTTTTCATGGGCCATAACAGCCGCTTCGATTTCCTCTTTGCCCATGTCCATAGGAAGTTCCAGTTTAAAGCGCATCTTCCCATTGAAGGAAATGGGGTATTCCTTGCTGCTTTCCACCAGATACTTTTCCTCGAATTTTGGGAAAGGTGCTGTGGAAATGGACTCCGTGTGGCCCAATTGCTCCCAAAGTTCCTCCGCGATATGTGGCGCATAGGGCGAAACCAAAATGGCCAAAGGTTCCAAGATGGCCCTGGAATTGCATTTCTGCGCTGACAATTCGTTGACACAGATCATAAAGGTCGATACCGAGGTATTAAAACTAAAGTTTTCAATATCCTCCTCTACCTTTTTGATGGTTTTGTGAAGGGTTTTTAAAGCCTCCCCCTGCCCCTCCGATGGAGGGGTGTCCGTTACATAAAATTCTCCGTTAGGACCGGAGTGATAAAGCCTCCAAAGTTTTTTCAAGAAGGAATGCACCCCCGTAATCCCTGCCGTGTTCCAAGGTTTGGACTGCTCCAAAGGCCCCAGGAACATTTCGTACAACCGTAGACTGTCCGCCCCATATTCTTCACAAATGGCATCTGGATTGACCACATTGTATTTGGATTTGGACATTTTTTCAACCTCACGATAAACTTTCCCCAAAGTTTCTTTGGTCATTTTTTCATTCGGTATAATATTTTCACCATCAAAAAAGTGTGCACTTCCAATTTCCGACAACCTAGCATCATCCTTTAAGTCTAAAAATCTAAATTCATTTTTAAGATTAACAAAATCAACATTTATTTGAGTCGATTTAAAGGCTTTGTAATATTTATCGTATTCACTATTGTCAGGATTAAAATCTTGGTGATAACTCAGTCTTTCATCCAAGAAAGACGATATTTTTTTCGGTAGTTGACCTAAGCTCCCCTCATTTTTTTCTAAGCTTTCATACAGTTCTTTGCTCACAATAATTTGGCATTGTCCACTTATATCTTCATTGCCATTTCTTAATCTTCCCTCAATAATGTTTACAAATGCACTTTCACCAGTAATCATCCCCTGATTGATGAGTTTTTTGGCAAACTCATCTTTGGGCACCAAACCTTTGTCGAACATGAACTTTTGCCAGAAACGGGAATACAGCAAATGGCCTGTCGCATGCTCGCTACCGCCTATGTATAGATCCACATCCTGCCAATAGTTGATGGCTTCTTGAGAGAAAATGGCCTCGTCGTTATGCGGGTCCATATAGCGATTGAAATACTGGGAACTCCCCGCCCAACCCGGCATGGTGTTCAACTCTAAGGGAAAAACGATTTTATGGTCTATGCGCTCATTGGATACCACTTCATTATTTTTAGTGTCCCAAGCCCACTCCGTAGCATTGCCTAAAGGTGGTTCCCCTGTTTCCGTAGGCAGGTACTTTTCTACTTCCGGTAAGGTAATGGGCAAATATTGAGTTTCGATTATCTGAGGTATACCATCGGCATCATAATAGACCGGAAAGGGTTCGCCCCAATAGCGTTGACGGCTAAAGACGGCATCGCGCAAACGGTAGTTCACTTTGCCCTTACCCTGACCCAATTTTTCCAATTCGGCTATGGCCATTTTGGCAGCTTCCTTGTACCCCAATCCGTTCAAAAACCCAGAATTCTTCAATACAAATCCGGATTTTTCGGCATAAGCTTCTTCGGAAATATCCACTCCCTCGAATATGTTAGGAATAGCTATCCCAAAATGGGTCGCAAAATCGTAATCGCGCTGGTCGCCGCAGGGAACGGACATCACCGCTCCCGTACCATAACCCGCCAATACATAATCACCGATCCAAATAGGTACGGGTTCCTTGGTAAAAGGATGCTCGGCATACGCCCCGGTAAAGGCTCCTGAAATCGTCTTTACATCCGCCATACGGTCGCGTTCGGAGCGCTTTGCCGTAGCCTCGATATAGGCCTCAACCTCAGCTTTTTGTTCAGGGGTGGTGATTTGGGACACCAATTCATGCTCCGGTGCCAGGGTCATGAAAGAAACCCCAAAAATGGTATCGGGGCGGGTGGTGAAAACTTCAATCCCCCTAGCCCCCAATGGGGGAATATTGCGTTCATTTAAATTCCTTTGAATTTTAGTTAAAACGGTATCCAGATCGCCTATCACCTCTTCATTTCTAAACCGTAGGACTTCAAATCCTTGCTGATTTAACACTTCTGTTCTGGATGCATCGGCTTCTATTTGTGAATCATGGATACCACCATCGACCTCTATCACCAAATTTTTGGAAAGACACACAAAATCTACAATGTAGTCGGCTATTAAGTGTTGTCTCCTAAATTTGAAGCCCAGTTGCTTAGATTTTAAACCATCCCATAAAACTGACTCGGCTGCAGTAGGATTATTTCTCATTTCCTTGGCCCTTTCCAATAATAAATGTGAATTGTTTCCGCCCGTTAAATAACCCGGTTTGGTTCCTTCCCCTATGGGGAAGGTTAGGATGGGGAAAGTTACCGAGGCTCCTTCAGAACGCCCGATCCAATTGGTCTGGGAATCCTTTAGAGGCTGTGGCCAGTCGATTTTGTCCAGCCCATCCAACAATCGCTGGGCATAAGCGGTGATGCGCATGCTCCATTGCGTCATTTTCTTTCGGATAACGGGATGTCCCCCACGCTCAGAAACTCCGTTCACAATTTCATCATTGGCGAGCACGGTCCCCAAAGCCGGACACCAGTTGACCTCACTTTCGGCTAAATATGTAAGCCTATATTTTAATAGAATCTCCTGTTTTTCTTTGGAAGAAAAAGAATTCCAATCCTCCGCTAAAAAAATTGGAGTATCATCATCACAAACTGCATGGACGCTTTTATTACCTTCGGTTTCAAAAATCTTGATCAGCGTCTCTATATCCTCGGCCTTATCGGCATCGGTATTGTACCAGGAATTGAACAATTGAATGAAAATCCACTGGGTCCATTTATAATAGCTAGGATCCGAAGTACGTACCTCCCTACTCCAATCAAAGGAAAACCCCAATTGGTCCAACTGCCTTCTGTAGGTTTTGATGTTCGCCTCGGTAGTAATGGCAGGGTGCTGCCCGGTTTGAATGGCATATTGTTCCGCCGGCAGACCAAAGGAGTCATATCCCTGCGGATGCAAAACATTAAATCCTTTGTGTCTCTTATAACGGGCATAGATATCACTTGCGATATACCCCAACGGATGGCCTACGTGGAGTCCGGCCCCAGAAGGATAGGGAAACATATCCAACACATAGAACTTCTCCTTGTCCGATACATTTTCGGCTTTAAAGGTTTGATTATCCGCCCAATATTTTTGCCATTTGGCCTCAATTTCATTGAAATTGTAATTCATTATCTCTGTACTATATGGTTGGTCCAAACCAATTTATGCCATACGGCTTTATCATTTTGGACCTTAGTTTTGTTAGGGCACAAAAATAGGCCTATTCGACGAAAGTTGAAAAGATATTGACGAATTACACCTATAACTTCATTGAACTAAAAAACCGGTACTTTCTATACCAAAACCGTATCTTTAATTCCGTGAATACACTAAGTCCCAAATACTTTATTTGTTTTCTTCTCTTCCTATTTTTGGTCTCTTTGGAAGGAAGGGCCCAGCTCGGTTTTTGTACTGGTAGTTCCGGAGACCCTATTTTTACCGAAGACTTTGGTTCTGGTATTGTAGATGGCCCCGCATTACCACCAGGAACCACCACCTATAATTTTACCACAGGAACGCCCAACGACGGTGACTATACCATTTCCAGCACTACCAATTATTTTGACTGGCAGAATTTAGAGGACCATACTCCTGGAGACAATAATGGAAAGGCATTTATTGTCAACGCAAGTTTTACGGCCGGCGAGTTTTATCAAAGACAGGTGGTAGGTCTTTGCGAAAATACCACCTACGAGTTTTCATCTTGGTTGGTAAACTTACAGCCCCAAGGAGGGTGTGAGGGAAATAGTATCCCTGTAAACGTACGATTTCAGATATGGGACGAGACAGATACAAATCTTTTGGCCCAAGGAGATACGGGAAATATTCCAGCACGTACAAACGCCGAGTGGGAACAATATGCACTGGTCTTTCAAACGCTACCAGGACAGACTTCCGTTATCCTCAAAATGCGAAACAATAGTAATGGTGGATGTGGAAATGACCTCGCCATAGACGATATCGTATTTAAATCCTGTGGGGATTCCGTATCGGTCACCACAGACCAATCGGAAGATTTTATCATTACTTGTGAGAACCAAGGGGCTATTGGCGCAACCTTGATGGCCAATCCAGACAATTCCATTTTTTCGACCCATGCCTACCAATGGCAGGAAAGTACAGATAATCAAGTTTGGACCGACATTCCCGGTGAAACGTCCAATACCTTTACCACCCCACTGGTAAATTCGACCCGTTTTTACCGTGTAAAAGTTGCGGAAGATGCCATCAACGTGTCCAATGATCTTTGTAATGTGCTATCGGATGTATTCGAGATCAATATCGTACCCATTCCGCCGCCGCCAATAAGCAATGGAAATAGAGTCGCCTGCGAAAATGAAACCGCTATAGTATCCGTACAAAGTCCGCAAATTTATACGGTAAATTGGTACGATGCCCCTGCGGGAGGCAACCTGCTTTTTGAAAACAGAAGGGAAATCTCCCCAACAGTTGCCGGTACATATTACGCAGAAGCAAATTCAAGTGAAGTTGATTGTCCTTCGAATTCCAGAACTGCAGTCACCCTGACCTTTAATCCTTTACCCCCCGTTTTTGATAGCAAGGTAACTTTTTGCGAGGGAGATGCGGCAATGTTATCTGCTGAAATAGATAACGTAACCTATGCCTGGAGTACTGGAGCGTCAACGCGTGATATTTCCGTTAGCGCTCCAGGAGAGTATTCCGTTACCGTAACGGATGTAAATGGATGCTCCAACACGCGAACCATTATTTTGGAACAGATCGATGCACCTAGATTGGATTCGATTACTTCCAACGGACGCTCCATCATCGTTGCCACCCAAAATTCTGGGGGTTTTGAATATTCCTTAGATGGAATTAATTTTCAGGACAGCCCCGTTTTTGAATCAGTTACGGGAGGACCGTATACCATTTCCATTAGGGACAAGACCAACTGCGGCATCATCACGACCGATTATCTACATATTGTTGTCCCCAATTTCTTTACACCGAATGGGGATACCTCCAATGACTTTTTAATTCCGGAAGGAATCGAGTCCTTTAACCATGTGGAGCTTTCCATCTTTGATCGGTATGGGAAATTGTTAAAATTTGGCAGCGGTGGCAATGCCTCTTGGGACGGAAACTTTTTGGGGTCGCCCATGCCCGAATCGGATTATTGGTACCGTATAAAATTGGACACCTTGGTACGTACCGGGCATTTTACCTTGAAGCGATGATAGTTTTGGGTTTCATGATTCATTGTATCTGTTCGTTTTTATTTTTATTTGTCGGTCATATCTAATTCCCTATGCAACTTCTAGTTGCGTATCACGATTTGTTATGGCTCATGTCACATTACTTTTCTATTTTTACATCACTATCGGTTACTTATGAGCAAAGCATTTGAAAGATATCAGAGAAGAAAATTGATTTCGTCCTATTTCTCGGTCGTATTGAGTATTGCCTTGGTGTTGTTTCTATTGGGTATCCTAGGTCTTCTGGTACTTAACACCAAAAAAATGGCCGATCGTTCCAAAGAGCAGATTACTATTTCCGTATTTTTAAAAGAGGATGCGAAGGATATGGAGGTGGAACAATTGCAGAAAACCTTGGCGATGTCTGAATACACCAAGTCTGCCACCTATGTATCCAAAGAGGAAGCGGCCGCCCAACACAGCAAGGAGATAGGAGAGGATTTTGTGGATTATTTGGGTTATAATCCGCTCAAGAATTCCATAGATGTTAAATTAAATGCCGATTTTGTCACCGCGGAGAAGGTTGCGGAAATCGCAGCCACCCTTGAAGAAAAAAGCTATGTGGACGAGGTAAGCTATGACCGTGTATTGGTAAGTATGGTCGCCAAGAGCGTAGAAAAAATAGGGTTTTGGATTTTAGTTGCCAGTGCCATTTTTACCGTAATCGCGGTTTTGTTGATCAACAGCTCCATACGACTATCCATTTATTCCAAACGCTTTATTATCAAGACCATGCAAATGGTTGGGGCCACCAAGAGTTTTATTCGCAAACCATTTATCTGGCAGAACATAAAGTTGGGAATGTTGGGGGCCCTCATTGCACTTATTGCCATAGCGGGGGTCATCTATTATGTAAACACCAATTTTCAAGATTTGGGACTTTTGGAAGACCCCATGATACTAGTGATTCTTTTAGTAGGTGTGTTTCTTTTGGGGATGATTATTTCCTTGCTCAGCACATACTTTGCCACCCAACGTTTCTTAAATCTAAGAACAGACGAATTATATTATTAAATTTGCCCTATGAGCAAAAAGGACAAAGTGGAACAGGCCCCAAGACGTGAATTTATTTTTCAGAAAAAAAATTACCTCTTCATGTTCATTGGCGTTGCGTTTTTAGCATTGGGATTTATATTGATGAGTGGCGGCGGTAGCGATGACCCGAACGTTTTTAATCCGGAAATCTTTAATTTTAGAAGAATCCGTTTGGCACCTACCCTAGTCTTGATAGGACTGGGAATAGAGGTCTACGCCATATTATTGAATCCTCACAAAAAGAAAGACTAATTTGGATATTTTAGACGCAATCATTCTCGGAATCGTTCAAGGGCTGACCGAGTTCCTGCCCGTTTCCTCAAGCGGACATCTGGAATTGGGCAAGGCTATTTTGGGCGACAACTCCGTTCCCGAGGAAAGTTTATTGTTTACCGTAGTATTACATTTCGCCACGGCTTTAAGTACCATAGTGGTGTTTAGAAAGGATGTTTGGGAAATCCTTAGAGGACTATTTCAATTTAAATGGAACGAGGAAAGTCAATTCACTGCCAAAATCATCGTTTCCATGTTACCCGCCGTTTTTGTAGGCCTCTTCTTTGAGAAGCAGTTGGAAGCCTTTTTTGGGGGCAATGTTATGTTCGTTGGTTTTATGTTGCTTATAACCGCCATACTATTATATTTTGCCGATAAAGCAAAGGATACCGGTAAAAAGGTTGGCTTTGGTAGTGCGTTTATCATTGGAGTTTCCCAGGCCATCGCCATGTTGCCAGGAATTTCGCGGAGTGGAGCCACTATTTCTACCTCCGTACTGTTGGGCGTAGACAAATCCAAATCCGCTAGATTTTCCTTTTTGATGGTGGTGCCGCTGATATTCGGTAAAATTGCAAAGGACCTAATGGGTGGCGAACTCACATTGAACGGAGAAAACAATTTGGCTATGGGAGCAGGCTTTTTAGCCGCTTTTATTGCAGGATTGGCCGCATGTACCTGGATGATCCGCCTTGTTCGTAAAAGCAAACTTTCCTACTTCGCCATCTACTGCCTGATTGTTGGGCTTATTGCCATCATCTACGGACTAACGAATAGGTAATCCATAAAACAGAAACCGTAATGGAAATCTTGACCAAGGAAGATTATTTGAATGGTCAGCTTATACTCATAGACAAGCCTTTGGGGTGGTCCTCCTTTCAGGCGGTGAACAAGTTAAAATGGGCCATCCGGAAAAAATTCGGCCTTAAAAGAATCAAGATTGGCCATGCAGGTACCTTAGATCCTCTCGCTACCGGACTTTTAATTATCTGTACCGGGAAGTTTACCAAAAAAATTCAAGAATATCAGGGACAATCCAAAGAATATACAGGCACGATCACGTTGGGCGGCACGACGCCCTCCTTTGATTTGGAAACCGAAATAAACGAACGTTTCCCTACAGCCCATATTACCGAAGACCTGATTACTAGAACCACATCCCAATTTATAGGGGAGATTGAGCAGGCCCCTCCGGTTTTTTCGGCCATTAAAAAAGACGGGAAGCGCTTGTACGAATATGCCAGGGAAGGGAGGGACGTTCCCATCCAAAAGAGAAAGGTATTGATCCATTCCTTTGAAATAACGGATGTTCGATTGCCCGAAGTCGACTTTAGAATCTCCTGCAGCAAAGGAACTTATATACGTTCCATTGCCCACGATTTTGGAAAGGCCTTGGATTCGGGCGGGCATCTGTCCAAGCTCAGAAGAACCAAAATAGGTGATTTTACCGTAAATATAGCCCAGGATCCATCGGATTTATCGGAACGGATTTTGCAGTAATCGTTATATCGATGGATTTTTAGTAAATTCCCGTTCGTCGATTTACTGAAATATTTTTAGAAAAAATCGGTTATATACACATGAATTTCAACAGACAACATTTATCCTTTTTGATTACCCTATTTTCCATGGGTATCGTTGTCTTGACGTTATACAATATCCACTTGGGCGGCCAAGAGGAAGATGATGACGACTATGTGGTGGAAATGGTCTTGGAAGAACCCGAAGAACTTACAGAGGAAGAGCAGGAGATCCTTGAAGAACTTGCCAAGGCCGAAGCCATAAAAAGTCATATGGCCTTTAACGAAACTGCCAAACCCAGTGTTGACAACCCGGAACCCTTGCAGACCTTGGAGGAAATTATGGAGGAAAGGGCCATGGAAAATAATGGGGAACTTGCCGAAAACCTTATGTCTGATGGGGATTTTGTGGAGAGGGTCAAGGAACTGGCAAAAAAAAGGGAGGAAAAAAAGCAAATGCTCGGTGAAAAGGAAGCAAAAAAGGAGGAATACACGAACTATTTGGCCGAAAGGCGTACCTCCATTTCCTTCTCGTTGGTCGATAGAAATGGATACCGATTACCTCCACCAATATATACCTGTATAGAAGGCGGAAAAGTAGTTGTCAATATAGAGGTGAATAACCTAGGTCAAGTGACGGATGCCAGTTTCAATGAAAAAAGTTCCGGAACATCCAACGGCTGCCTTGTGGATAATGCTATTGCTTATGCTTATAAGGCGCAATTTAGCACTTCCGATAAACCAAGTCAAAAAGGCACGATTACGTATCTATTTCAAGGCAAGTAGCAACAACAGATCCTCAAGGATACTCTGCCCCTTATCCTTATTATACCATATTTGAAGGCTTTCCCGGAACGCAGCGGTCAAGGTCCCATGCTCCATTTTAAAAGCTTCAACCAGTTGGGTCGCTTTAGTAGAACGGGGGCCCCAGGTCCCTAAAATTCTATTGGTTTGAGGTTCAAGCTGGACGAGCTTGGGAATGGACCATGCGCCGTTCGTTAAAAACCGTTGCATGAGTTCTGGATGTTCATCCCTTAGAATAATTTTCAACGCAATATTGGGGTTGATTTCTGTAATCTTGTGCATTACGGGCAGTGCGGGAGATGCGTCACCGCACCAACTTTCAGTAAATACCAACCAATTCACTTCGTAGGAAAAAGATTGTATGGAGTCTATATCGGCTTCAGAAAATGTAAGGGTCTTGTCCCATCGCTGCATTCTCCGTGCGTTCAACTTTGTATAATTTATATAGGCATCCGTAGGTGCTTCTCCTGTAGACTTTCCCTCGTTCGCCATGGTTGTCATGAGGTCCGAATATTGTTGATAGGTAAAGGCTACTTTAAGGGCTTGGGCCAAAGATGTTTTCTCAAATACGTCCATATGAATGAAAATTGACATTGAGTTTATTGGTTGGAAATATACCGCAAACCTTACAATCCAATAATATCATTTTAAGTAAATCATCTAAGAACAGGTCTAGAAGGCGTTCGTAGAATATATGTTTTAATTTCAAGATAGGCCTATGGATATTAGGTACTTTGGCAGTAAAAATAAAAAAAGGCTGGTCTTAAAGAAGAGTCAAGACCAGCCCAAACCAACCAAACCAAACAAAACTCAAATACCCGAATAAGGGTTAAAATTCTTAGGCAAATAAAGGGAAGTATCAAAATCCAAAATTACTTCTTCTTCCTCTAGGGGGTTTAGCGAATCAAGGTTTAACTCCATTCCAAAATAAGGATCAAAATCCGGTGAAAGAAACAGGTAGGGATCAAAACCTAAATCTACCTCATGTTCTACCTCGGTCAAGGATAATCCCTCATTTAGAGTGAATTGGGGGGTGCCGCTTAGGCCATTAGAGTCCATTAACTTGCATACTATGGAACCTTCGCTATTTATAAGTTCAACATTTCGATCCACGTCGTTGGCATGGACCATTGAAAAAGTTACACACGAAATCAACAAAAAATAAAAATTATTCTTCATAATATTTAATTAATAATATGATGCAAAGATAATGTCGAAGCAACAGATTTAAAATACTTACTACGTTAATTGAGTGTTAAACTTTCTTTTTTGATAGTATTACTATCATTTTATAGTCCTTTTCTTTATCATCCCTCCCCTCGTATCGTTTATTTTACTCATAACCACGAAGGCTTTGGGGTCGATTTTTGAGATTTCAATATTCAATTTTCTTATCTCCAATCTTGTAATGACCGTAAAAAGCACATCATACTCATTGTGTACACCATTTTTTCCGTAGCCCCCTTTTGCCTGATATATGGTTACTCCCCTTCCTAAAACGTTCGTGATCATTTCCCGAAGCTCCTCACTTGAATCCGATATAATGGTAACCCCGGTATATTCCTCGATACCTTCTATTACAAAGTCCAATGTCTTAGATGCCGCCAAGTACGTCAGCATCGAATACAGTGCAGATTCTACGGAAAGTAGATAGGCCGCTGCCATAAATACCAAGATGTTAATAAGTATAATAATGTCTCCTATGGTAGTTCCCAGCTTTCTACTGAGATAGATAGCCAGGATTTCAGTACCGTCAAGAACGCCACCCCCACGGATTGATAGCCCTATTCCCGCCCCAAGAAAGAAACCTCCAAATACAGCAACCAAAAGTTTGTCCTGAGTGACTTCAGGAAAATCCAAGGTTACCAAAACCAGGGCCAAACCCATAATGGCCAAAGAAGTCTTGATGGTAAACTGTCTTCCTATGACCTTATAGCCTAAAAAAATGAACGGAATATTGACCAAAATGATCAGAACATATAAAGGTATTTCATAGACTTCTGCCATTAGTAGGGAAATACCTGTGGCACCTCCATCAATGAATTGGTTTGGCAAAAGGAAACTTTCCAGTCCAAAGGCCGCGGATAGGATTCCACCTGCCAAAAAAAAAGTATCCTTCACCAATAATTTTACATTGGGACCAATATTAAACGGAGATTGTGCCATGAAAAGAATCTTTAAAGGTTTTCAGGGTTTACCGCCAAACTGTTAAAAAGCTTTGCCTTGGCCGTATAGTATTTGTTCTGTACGGCATTTTGTTTTAGCACAGCATCTATCAATTTGCTTTCCCTTGAATTGATAAGGAAAAGGGAACTTTCCCCAAAACTGAACTTGCGCTCCTCGGCGGTCAAAAGGCTTTGATAGTTTGTGACAATATCCTGTATCAGTTGGTTTTGATTATCAAATGAGTCCAACTCATTGTATATGGCTATTACCTTGTTCTGAATTGCCACTTCAGCATTGTCCAATTCGAACTGGGCATCTTGTAATTTGATTTTGGCCAATCTTAAGTCACCACGCTCCTTTCTTAGAAACAAAGGTAACTGAAAGGTTACCCCACCCTTGTAAAAATCCGTTTGAAATGAATTTGCAAATTCTGGTGTTTCCGTAAGAAGATTGTACTCAAGGTCGATGGCTGGTAGGAGCTTGTTCGTTTTCAATTGTTTATCCACCCGCAGTCCATCTACCTTAAAGCCAAGGCTTTTCAATTTTGGATGATTTTCTAACGAGAAACTGTCAAGGGGTTTGCCCAATATCTCAAAAGTCTGGTCTATCTCCATATCAAGATCCTCTTCTGGAATGACATTGGGTTGTAAGTTTACGGGTATATTGTCCCCCAACCATAAAAAGTTGGACAGTTCCATAGATTGGTTGACCAAGGTAACCTTTGCCTGCTCCAATTCAAGGGCCCTATTTTGAACGGCAATTTTGGCCTCTACCGTATCAATGGCCGGTATATCTCCTGCAATGGCACTCCTTTTAATTCCCACAAACCGAATTTGCGCGTTATCCAGAAAATTGGAGTACACCTTACTGTCCCTATAAGCCTGTAACCACTTAAAATAGGCCAGGGACGCATCGAAAAGGATTTGGTTGACCAGCAAATCACGGTCGGCCTTACTTTGTTCCCTAAAAAACTTGGCCCTTTTTAGGGTCGCCATACGTTCGTTTATCCACGAACCACGTCCCAAGGACATCGCTACCCCGGCACTGTAGAGTCCATTTTCAGGAACGGATTCCTCCGGATTTATAAATGCTCCCTCATTTTGTTCAAAGTTTCCCTTGAGTTCAATGCCGTACCACGTGGGTATCTTAAAAGTTGCGTTTAAACGGTCATAGTATTCCGTACCCTTAAAATCCTTTCGTTCGTAGTCCACATCCAACTTTGGGTCAAAACCGCCCCTCGCCTTTAAGAGATTGGCCTGTCCTGAACTCAAGGCCAATTCTGCCTGTTTGGCAATGGGATGGAACCTTTTGACATACCCAAGATATTCGTTGAACTTAAGGACCAACGTATCGCTCTGCTGTCCATTCACCAAAAAACTACTACAAAAAAGTAGGCTTAGGATAAAATACTTGTTCATATTTATTTTTTGACCGGTTCCCCTTGTGCTCCCTCAGGTTGGTAATAATTGGGAGGGAATCCATTTAACTGTCTCCATAGTTCAAACCAAATAGGAACATCCTCCAGCAAGGCAATGGTTCTTGCGCCAGAACCCACCCGTATGGCGTCTGGCCAAGGATGATCATCTTCGTCAGGAGCTACCAGAATACGATATTTTCCATTGGAACTTATAAAGGTTTCTATGGCAACGACCTTACCCCCGTAGGTTCCATAGGATACATTGGGCCAGCCACTGAATACAATCACAGGCCAACCATCGAACTGAATTCTAATTTTTTCCCCTAAATGAATCAATGGAAGGTCAATGGGTTCTACAAATGTCTCTACGGCTACATCGTAATCTGAAGGCATGATACCCACCAATCGATCACCCTCCTTAAAGGTCTCCCCAATTCCCGCCTGAATAGCCTTGTTTATAAAACCATTCTGCGGAGCACGGATGTAATATAGATCGTTCCGTATTTCATAATTGGTCACTTCACTCTCCAACTTATTGACCTGTGCCTCAGAATCAAATTGATTTGACTGGGCCGTAAACATATCGCTCTGGGCCTTGGATATCTTGTCCGTATACTCCGCCTGTACCCTGTTGATTTCAACCTCAGAATTGATTACCTCATTCTTGGCCGCCAGAAGTTTATTTTCTTGGGATATCAATTTTGCCTGAGCCTCTTGAAGTTTCATTCGCTTCTCTTCAACATCGGTAACCGCCTTTAAACCTTCACTTTCCAGTTGTTGTGTACGATCGAACTGTCTTTGGGCTATTAAAATATTTGTCTTTGCCGCTTCCAGGTCGATACTATCGCTCTGAACCTTAAGTTTGGCCTGCAACAGCTTATTTTGGGCCTGTTGCAATTTGAGTCCCCGTTCCTTGACCAAGGCTTCGATTTGTACATTGAGTGCCTTTACCTTTCCTTGGTATGAATTTACCGAGGCCTCTTTTGCCTTTAACTGATTGCCGGTTCTTTCCACCAATCTTGGATCAAAATATTCATTTTTAATTTCCGAAATAAACAGTATGGTATCCCCTTTTTTTACGTAGTCCCCCTCCCGTACGAACCACTTCTCTATTTTACCTGGAATAGGGGATTGAATCGTCTGTGGGCGTTGATCGGGTGTCAGGGTAGTTACAGAACCCGTTCCCGTTATATTCTGAGTCCAGGGCAAAAAAAGTATTATAACTCCAATGATGGCAAAAGTCAAAAGGAATCTGTTGAAATGCTTATAGTGTCTCTGATGAAACACTTTTTGCACAGAAATAAAGTGCTCAATGGAAACACTTTTATTTAGTTTATTGTGTGAAATGTTCAACATAACCTTATTTATATTTTTCGTTTACAACCTTACCCTTTTCCAAAGTAACCACACCATTGCAGTACTTGGACCATAAATCGTTCTCACTAACTACTAAAAGTGCCCATCCATTTGTAGGGTCTGTCAAAAACTGGATTATTTTTTCCGCTTCCTCTTTGCCTATCTGATCCAAGGGATCCTTTAACACTAGCAACTTAGGCTTGATTACAATACTTCTGGCCAGTACGATTCTTTTTGAAATGGTATATGGAATCTGCTTGCCTTCCGGATAAATAATCGTTTGAATCCCATTAGGTTGTTCCTTGACAAAACTGGTCAGCCCTACTTTTTCCATGGCCCAATATATCTGTTCTTCAGAAATCGACTTGTCCCCAAAAGTTATATTATCAAGAATGGTTCCCTCAAAAGGGGATTCCTCCAATAAGGATTGCCCAACGTGAGAACGATAAAAATTTAGGTTCATGCCCTTTAAAGAGGCATTGTTGACATAGACTCCACCGGAATCGGGTTCCAGAATACCGGCTACTACCCTTAAAAAGCTCGTCCTGCCAGAATTGCGTCCCCCTTTTAAATGTATTATACTTTTGGGTGTGATTGTTAGATTGATGCCGTTGAGGACCTTTTTGCCGGTATCGGGCAGGCTATAATGCACATTATCCAATTCTATGTTAAAACCCTCCCCTTCTACAAAAGGTCTTTCCCCATCTTGCGTCTCCAATTCCTTATCCACTACTTGTCCCATTTTTTCCAGGGAAGTAAGCAGGTCATAAAATGTTTCTAGGCCCAATATCAATTTCTCGACGGAATTTATAACCAGTAGAATTATGATTTCCGCTGCAACAAATTGGCCTATATTCATTTCTTGATTCAAGACCAACAATCCACCAATCAAAAGTAATCCGGCAGTAACCAATACCTTAAAACCGATCATTTGAATCAATTGTATGACCAAAATCCTAAAATGGCTTTCCCTGGCTTCCAAATATTTGGAAACTAGTTTGTCATTTTTGTCAATTGCATGGGAAGTTCTACCTGAAAGCTTAAAGCTTATGATGGACCTTGCGACCTCCTGTATCCAATGGGCCACTTTGTATTTGTTCTTGGATTCATCCAAACTGGTATCCAAACCCTTCTTTGCGGTGAACCTGAATACCACATAAATAAGTCCCAATAACAAAATACCATAGATTATGAAGAATGGGTGGTAAAAAGACAGCAACAATAAACCAAAGATTATTTGCAACAGGGCAGCCGGAAAATCAATTAATACCTTGGATAGCGATTTTTGAATCGTAAGGACATCGAAAAAACGATTGGCCAGCTCTGGCGGATAATAATTATAGAGTTCCTTCATTTTTATTTTGGGAAATCTATAGGCGAACTCGAAAGACGCCCTTGTAAATATTTTTTGCTGAAGGTTTTCAATAATACGTATCTGCATTAACTGCAATATACCAACGAAAACTACCCCTAAAGTAACCAGAACTACTAGCACGATCCATGAAGTACTGATCTGAGCACCTTGAATCAAATTGATAATGGCCTGAATTCCTAGCGGAAGGGAAAGACTCACAAGACCCGCAAAGATAGCGTAGTAGAAAATTTGAAAGACATCTCGCTTATCCAAACGCAACATACCCAGTAGCCTTTGCCAAGGGGTCAATACCTCTTTATTCATTTGAGTCTTGTTTTAAAACATTGAAAACCAAGTTTGTTAAATATTCAGTAGGTGTTATATCACCGCCACAATCCGTCATGGAAGAAAAGTGGTCCTTAAGAAAATGTTGGTGCAGGGCACCGCCTAAAATGGTACTGGCCAAACTAGAAGGGTATTTATAATCTGGATTGTATTGCCTGATCATTTCACTCAACCTTTTTGCCAAGCGCTTGTAGCTGGCAAAATATCCTTCCTTATCTTCCTCGTCTACCTCTTTGGTCAAATAGGATTTGGAATATTCGTTAATTACGATTTGGTTCAACAATACCTCATTGATGTGGGAAAAATTGGAATCTTCGGTAATCTCGCGCGTAATCATATAGATGGCCTTTGTCAATTTATCATTGGGCTCTGGAATGTTGTGTGTGGCGAATACCAGTTGGTACTCCATCCAACCCCAATACCAAGAGGTCAAATAAAGCAACAATTTGTGTTTGTTCTCAAAATAGCGGTAAATGGAACTTTCGTTCGATCCAATTCTCTCGCCCAATTTTCTAAAATTAAATTTTTCGAAACCAAGCTCCCCCATCATTACAATACTCATCTTTACAATGGATTTTCCCAGTTCCGAAGATTCTGGATCTTTGACAAACAACTTGTCGTTCACGCGAATTTTTACACCTTGAAAAAGCTCTTCCATTCCAAAATTTTAATAATTAACACCCGCTAATATAATAGCATTACTATTATATATTGAAAGTTTAACCTTTTTTAACAGAAGTTATACTTTTATATCCAAAGGGTTTTATATTTTTGAATTGAAAGTTTGATGGGGATATTCTGAGAATATGGTAAATTAAAAGATGAATATTTTTCAAATATTTATTTTCAGGTCCTATCAGACTGGTTTAACAACCTGATTATTAACCCAAAAATGAAAGAACTATGAAACATTTATTATCATTATTAACATTATTTTTAGTCTCTTTTGGTGCTTTTTCCCAAACAGAATCGGCCGAAATTAAGGTTGGAGATATATTCAGTATTCAAAAAAGCAGCAACCTGCCCTTTGACCACATTCATTTTCCAAAGGCAAATTTTATCATAAAACGTGGAGGCGTTGCCGATTATAAAGGTCTTGACGATGTCAAGGTAAAGGTTGTGGAATTACTGGACGATGGAATGGCCAAGCTTACATCGGTCAATGGAAAAAAATTCTTTAATACGTATAAATATGTTAAGGCCGATATGACTCAAGCCCTTGAGGATGGCGAGTTGCAATACCTTGATTTGAGAAGCAAATCGACCGTAGCTACGAATTAGTCCCTCCTCATAGATAAGTGCCTCTGCCCTTATCTATTATTTGGGAACAAATACCGAAACAAAAATCCCGCCGCAAAAATTCTTGTAGCGGGATTTTTTACTTTTGCCCTAAAGGTAGATCATGTATGAAAGCAAATCAAGATGAACCAAAACGATGCGGTTGGTGTATGGGCGACCCATTATACAAAGCCTATCATGATACGGAATGGGGCGTACCTGTGATGGACGATGCCACACTTTTCGAATTTCTCGTATTGGAAACCTTTCAAGCGGGACTTAGTTGGATTACTATCTTAAGGAAACGAGAGAATTTTAGAAAAGCATTTGATCAATTCGACTACAAAAAAATAGCCCTGTACGATCAAAATGAAATAAACGAAGTTTTAGAAAACGAAGGTATCATTAGAAACAAGTTAAAGGTACATGCAACGGTTTCCAATGCCATTGCCTTTATGGAAATCCAAAATGAATTTGGAAGTTTTAGCACGTATTATTGGTCATTCGTAGACAACAAACCGATAAAAAATAAAGTTTCCAATTATAAGGAAGCCCCTAGCACGACGCCTCTTTCAGATACCATAAGCAAGGATTTAAAAAAAAGAGGCTTCAAGTTTGTGGGGAGCACCGTGGTCTATGCCATGATGCAGGCGACCGGAATGGTTAATGACCACGAAACAAGTTGTTTTAGATATGAAGAGATATAGCCCAGTTCTAATTTTTTTACTCCTTATAGGATGTTTTGTAAACGCCCAAAACAAATATGAGCGGGAATTTAGAATACGGAAATCACAGTTTCCACCAGCAGCCATTGGTCTTATTAAAGATAGACTGGAAGACTCCAAAAGAATCAAATACTACAAGGAAACGGATAGCACCAAAATCAGTTATGAGGCCAAGTTTAAAAAAGATAGGCTATGGTATAGTATTGAGTTTGATAAAGAGGGAACCTTGGAGGATGTTGAAATCCTAATCAAAGAAGTGGATATCCCTTCTGAGCCCATGCAGGAAATAAGAAAGTATCTAGATAAATCCTTTCGCAAATACCGTATCAAAAGAATTCAACAACAATATCCAGTTTCCAAGAAAGAGACGAAGGAGAAAACGATAAGTAACGCATTTCAAAACCTCATTCTACCCGGCATAAACTATGAATTCGTCGTGGCGGGAAAAAAGGACAAGGAATACTTTGACTACGAACTGCTTTTTGGGTCCGATGGTAGTTTTAAGAAAATGCGTAAGTCCCTACCCCCCAATTACGACCATGTCCTGTATTAAACGTATTTCCGTACTACTTTTTCTGATTGTTTTTATGGCCCCATCCGTGAACTTGGCCCAAGACAACCTTACGGGCTATTGGAATCCACAGGTGGCCTTGAATTATGATGTAACGCCCAATTATTCCCACAACTTTTCAATTGAAAACCGGTCCTTTCTTTATAGGGACTCCGATGTTCAACTTACTGTCAGGCAAATTGACATCAACCATTTTTCCAATCTTAAAACAAGGGACAACCAAAGTGTTGGTTTTGGCATAAAATATAGGATCCGAAATTCCTTTGACAACAACGCCAATAACGAACTCCGACTCACCCAACAGTTCAACGTCACCTTTAAAAATGGAAGTATCCGGTACGGAAACCGATTTAGGGCAGAACAAAGGATTACCAACGAAAATACGGTTCATAGGTTTCGGTATCGTTTCGCGATAGATTTTCCATTGAAGGGCGAAGAACTTGATGTTGGCGAACCATACCTGGTACTCTCCACAGAGGCCCTTTTAAGCGTAGGTAAATCCATGAATCCAGAATATGACCAGAGGATAACGCCCAAACTAGGTTGGATCCTTAGCCCAACGACCAAATTTCAGATTGGAGGGGAATACAGGGCGGAAAATTACTTACATACGACAGAAAATGTATTGTTCTTTTTAACAGAACTTGTCCTAAGCCTTTAATTGTTCCATAAAAGATTCCCTGGAAATTTCCCTGGCACCCAGACTTGATAAATGGTCCGTGTACAATTGGCAATCTACAAAACGATACCCTTTTTCAAGCAAATCATGGGCAAGCCTTATAAAGGCTAACTTTGATGTATTTGATTTTTTACTGAACATGCTCTCGCCACAAAAAACATGGCCAAGATCCACACCATAAAGACCGCCCACTAAACTGCCCTCCTCCCAGACTTCGTAGGATTTTGCAATTCCTATTTCGTGTAGTTTGATATAGGCAGACTTCATTTCCTGAGTAATCCATGTGCCCTTTTGCCCATCCCGCTTTATAGCGGAGCAGTTTTCCACAACGCTTTCAAAACAGGTGTTTACGGTAACACTGAATTTATCGGACTTGATCACTTTGCGCATGCTTTTCGAAATACATATTTCTTCTGGGTAAAGCACCATTCTTGGATCGGGGCTCCACCACAAAATCAGGGAGTCATCATTGAACCAAGGAAAAATTCCACTTCTATAGGCCAGTAGCAGTCTTTCTGGGGAAAGGTCGCCGCCAACGGCCAATAACCCTTCTGAATTTGCCCTTTCTACTGGCGGAAAATACAGTTCCTGGTCCAAAAAATAAATAGCATTTTGTCCTCGCTGCAAGGTAAATTCTTTTCTTTCAAATTACACAATAGTCCAAAAAATCGAAAACTTGTTTAACCTTTTCAGATCGAACAAGTTTTCGAATATCGAAGTAATTATAAAAAATAGCTTTCGTCAATCTATTTAAAAAGGCAAATCATCATGGTCCTCCTCATTCAAATTGTCGGCAGGTTCAAAGGCCTCCATTGGAGGTACAGGTGGCATTCCCTCTGGTTGAGAAGCTGCCAAACTTTCAATTCTCCACCCTTGTATGGAATTGAAATACTTGGTTTCGCCTTGTGGATTTACCCATTCCCTACCTCTTAGATTGATGCTGATCTTTACATCCTGCCCAACCTTGTAGTTGTTCAACAAATCACATTTGTCCTGTACAAACTCTACCATAATATGTTGGGGGTACTGTTCATCTGTGGTTACAACAACTTCACGCTTCCTAAAACCGTTATTACCAAATGTTTGGGTATCCCCAATCAATTTTACCTTTCCTTCTATTTCCATCTTAATGCTCTTTTAATAAACAGAAACCAAAAATAAACAAAATGAATGGGGAAATAAAGAATTTCTTGGAACCAACTATCCTCTAGGCAACTCATTATGGCATATCACCGGTTTCATTTCTGCCCAAAAATCTAAAATAGATCCCGAAAGCTTTCGGGACTGTATTTTGCCTAACCCGAATCCCGAAAATTTGCGATTCGACCACTCCGAAGGAAAGGTTAATCCGAAAACCCTGATACAGCGCATCATGAAATGATCTAGATAAACTCCCGAGCACAACAAATAATTACATTTTAGGTTATCTTTAATAGTATAAAATTTCTGGATGAATTTTAGTCCTAAAAACAAGACTACGAACATATTCCTTGTTATTGGCTCCTTTATCGTGGTGAGTTTGATTCTTTGGAATACCAATAGCTTTTTTAAGACCTTCAAGGAGGAAGAGCGTTTAAAGATGGAGATTTGGGCCACGGCCCAATCAGAATTTTTACAATCTGCGGAAGACGTTGATTTAGGAAGTCTTCATTTAAAGGTTTTCCAAAACAATACCTCAACGCCCATGATCCTTATAAACAAGGATAGTTCCATAAGGACCAACAATATTCCTTCTGAGTTGGCTACCGATTCTTTATACATTTCCAAAAAGTTACAACAGTTCCAGGATGAGAACGTTCCCATCTCCATAGATCAGCAGGGAGAACATTTGGCAACACTCTACTATGGTAATTCTGAAGTATTGAACAAATTGAAGTTTTACCCCATCGCCCTGTTATTGATTATTCTGTTGTTTGGGGCCGTTATTTACTTTCTTTTTAAAACGAACAAGGCATCGGAACAGAACAAACTGTGGGCCGGAATGGCCAAGGAAACGGCACACCAAATTGGCACCCCACTTTCCTCCCTTTTAGGATGGAACGAGCTTTTGAAAACCGAGAATATAAGTACGGACATCACGAAGGAAATAGAAAAGGACATTGCGAGGTTACAGACCATAACGGAACGGTTTTCAAAAATTGGCTCCCTCCCAAAACTGGATGCAAGCGACATTGTTATTGAAACCAGGAACGCCTATGATTATCTTAAAAGAAGGAGTTCCAAACTGATTCATTTTTCCTTTAATTCAAAGGTCGACAATGCACAGGTTTTATTGAACCGATCGCTCTATAATTGGACCATTGAAAATTTGGTAAAGAATGGCATCGATGCAATGAAAGGCAAGGGAAGCATCGCCATTGAGATCGTTCCCAATGGGAAACATGTGAACATCCTTGTGGCCGATACCGGTCACGGAATCCCCAAAAGTAGTTTTAATACTATTTTTAACCCCGGCGTAACCACTAAAAAACGAGGATGGGGACTTGGCTTATCCCTTGTAAAAAGAATTATTGAGGAATATCATAACGGTAAGATAAAAGTGCTCTCCTCAGGAAAAGAAGGAACCATCATGCAAATCACACTTAAAGTACATCAATAATCATGGCAAAGGAAAAACTGAAAGTAATTAAGGAGGCAGACTTGAACAATAATTGTCCCGAGTGTTTTAATCAGGATTTAAAGCTCACTTTTTACCAAAAGCACACCTACGGTGCCTTCTTCCATAAGACTACGAATGAGATTACCAATCAAATTGTTTGCAGAAAGTGTAACTCCATGATCTATCCCGTCAAATGGACCGATGATATTGAACGTATGTTCGACTATTATCAGAAAACCGTCGTACCGGAAAAAAAATCCGCAAAACCTACCTTCCTATTTTTTATTATTCTTTTGCTGATGATCGCGATTGTGGGTATTGGGGTCTACTTCTTTTTGGGAGGAACGATCAAAGTTTAGAAGCGATCGCCTCAGCTACCTGCTTAAATTCCTCTTCCGATAGTTTTACCTTAATTTGAAAAGTAGCGTCCTGCATGGAGTTCAAAGGAATCAAATGTACATGTACGTGCGGCACTTCCAGGCCAATCACCGTTATCCCCACCCGTTTACATTCCACGGCCTGTTCAAGGGCCTTTCCAACCTTTCTGGAAAATGCCATAAGCCCCATATAGGTAGCCTCGTCCAAGTCCAATATTTTATCTACCTCAACCTTGGGGATACATAGGGTATGGCCTTTAGCATTGGGATTGATATCCAAAAATGCCAAATAGTTTTCATCTTCAGCAATTTTGTAGCAGGGTATTTCTCTATTTATGATTTTAGTGAATAGGGTTGCCATGGTTCAGGTTTTAGTAAATAAAAATCCCACCATAGTAGAAATATGGTGGGATTAAAATTAAGCAATTCGAATCTATTATTCCCTTGTGATTTCAAGAATATCGAATCTCATGGTGCCGTTTGGTACGGATATTTCCGCCACTTCGCCCACGCTTTTCCCCAACAATCCTTTTCCGATGGGTGAGTTCACGGATATTTTCCCGGATTTTAAATCGGCTTCGCTTTCCGCGACCAGTTTATATTTCATCTCCATACCGTTGGTCTGGTTCTTTAACTTTACGGTAGACAGTACAAGTACCTTGGACGTATCCAATTGGGATTCGTCAATCAATCGGGCATTTGCCAAGGTGGCCTCCATTTTGGAAATCTTCATTTCCAGCAGTCCCTGGGCCTCCTTGGCGGCATCATATTCCGCGTTTTCGGACAAGTCTCCCTTATCCCGGGCATCCGCGATGGCCTGGGAAGCCTTTGGCCGCTCCACATCCCTCAAGTAATTCAATTCCTCCTTTAACTTTTTAAGTCCCTCAGCAGTGTAATATGATACGTTACTCATTAGTTCATCGTTTTATAAATAGCAAAATCCTCTATAACAGCCATATACCCATGACTTTTTTAGAGAGGATTTCCCACAAATATATATAATTTTGTACAAATTTAAGTATCGAATCCCCAAACATTCTTACAGCATGAAACGCATATCCGCTCTTATTCTTTTTCTGTTTTTTCTGGCCTGCGACAATAACACCACAAACCGCAATCCCTATCTGCAGGAAATCAATTTTAGGTTCGATGCCAACCTCAACTTACCAGAGTATAATCCTTTAACCAATACGGGAAGTGCAGTTCGAATTATACTTGATGGCGTGGGTACCCGTGGGGTTTTTATAATTAATGCCGGATTTAACCAGTTTCGAGCCTTTGAAGCCAGTTGTCCCAACCACGCGCCCAACGATTGTTCCACCATGACCTTGAACGGTCAGGTAGCGACCTGCTCCTGCGAGGACTATGAATACAGTCTTTTTACGGGACAGATGCTCAACAGACCGGACGATGGCAATCGCTACTATGACATGTTGGAATACAGAACAAGCTTTGGCGGAAATAGCGTTACCGTAACAAACTAACTAATTATATCACATAAAAAAGACCCCAAAGACTAAAACCTTTGGGGTCTTGATTTTTAAACTGTTACCTTTTCAGGTACAAGCAATAGGTTTAAAAATTAACCGTCGCCCCTAACAAAAAGTTGATGCCCGCCTGCGGATAATATCCCGCACCTTCCACAGTGGTAATCACTCCGGGGTTTGAAAAATCATCATCAAACGTAAAGAAATATCCATTCGATACGATATCCGCATCAAACAGGTTATTTACCAAACCTGAAAATACAATGCTCTTCAAAAAACCCTTGAATGGGAGTTCATACTGAAAATTCAGGTCGGTTTGGGTATAGGCATCGAGTACGGAACTCTCGGCATCTATATTCCCCATAAACTGTTTGCCCACATATTTGGACAACAAGGAAATTTGAAATGCTTCCACCGGCTTGTAGGTTATCAAGTTTCCGGCTATAATATCTGGGGAATAGGCGATATTGGTATTTCCCAAATTTTGCAACACTCCGTCCCTTTGGAAAAGGAAATCCCTGTTTTTATTGGTACTCAATGTGATGTTAGGTCCCCAAGTAAACTTAGTGCCTATTCGCACTTGTGCGTCAACTTCCAGTCCAAACCGATAACTATCCCCCACATTGGCCCTTAACGGGGCACCCACATCGTTCAGTTCCCCGGTCAATACCAATTGATCCTGATACTTCATATAGTAAAGGTTCGTGTTCACTTGAACGTCTGGAGAAATGTAGCGCCATCCCAATTCCCAATCGTCCAATTTTTCGGGTCTTGGACTACCATTTTCATAATCGTTCCTATTGGGTTCCCGGTTAGCCCGGGCATAGGAGAAGTAGAAATTATTATTTCGGTTTAAATCATAAGTAACCCCCGCTTTGGGATTAAAAAAGTTGAAGGTATCATCTACCATACCCGTATCCTCGCCATTGGCCTGATACCCTACCGTTCTATATTGTAAATCACCGTAGAGCGACCAATGGTCGTTCAGCTTATAATTTGCCTTGGAATAGATATTAAAATCGGATTTTTTTGAGGTGTCATCATAATATCGGTCCTTGTATTCACCATTGCTGGCAAACCTTGCCCAGATGACTTCGCCAAAGTGGTCTCCTTCGTAGTTGTTCCATCCGCCCCCAAAAATCAGGTTCAGGTTTTCCCTATCATACGTTGCGGAAAAAACGGTACCGTAAAAATCATTGTCCAACCAACGTCGCCGGATCAGGTCAGTGGTGTTCACTTCTTCCCCGTTCACGTTAAGGGGTTCAAAACCGTAGGTTTCAAAAGCATCGTCCTCCCTAAACTGCTCAAAAAATCCCCTACCTTTGGTATAATGCAGAGCGATGTTGGTACTCCAGGAATCGGATAGCCGTTCGTTCCATAAAAGCTGGGCATGGTCCTGTTTGTAGTCGTCCACCTCGTTCTCATAGAATTGAATGTTGCCATTTTCATCGGTATAAATTCCTGACGGATTAAAGGTGCGGTCCGTCCGTAGAGTCTCCGCATCGATACCGTACCAAGCTTGGTAGGTGATTTCATGCCCCCCAAAAAGTAGGGCCTTGATCAGGGTATTATCGTCCTTGTAGGCGCCTTGCAGAAAATAGGAATCCAAATCTGATGTAGCCCTGTCGATATACCCGTCGGAATTTATTCGTGAAAGCCTCCCGGAAATTTCCACCATATCGTTTAGGAGACCCGTGCTGAACTTGATATTCCGCCTAAACGTATTGAAACTGCCGTAGGAAGAAGATATCTGGGCATAGGCATCTTCGGAAAAACCATCGGTCAACAAATTGAGACTGGCACCAAAGGCTCCTGCTCCATTGGTAGAGGTTCCCACACCGCGCTGTAGCTGCAGACTCTCGGTAGAGGAGGCAAAATCGGGCATGTTCACCCAAAACGTTCCTTGCGATTCCGCATCGTTGTACGGGATACCATTAATAGTAACATTTACCCTTGTGGCATCGCTACCGCGTACCCGAATACCAGTATACCCTACTCCGGCCCCAGCATCGGAGGTGGTAACCACAGAAGGCAAAAAATTCATTAAAATAGGAATGTCCTGACCTAAATTTCTTGGTTTGATTTCTTCCTTTGTTAAATTGGAAAAGGTTACCGGGGACTCCTTGGTAACACGTACCGCGGAGACAAAGACTTCGTCCAGTACCACTTTCTTCCCTTCTAGGGAATCCGTTTCCGTTGGTTGTTGTTGGGCGTACGAGCCCATGGTAAGGCCTAGTAAGGCCAATGTTGCGAACATAGATTGTTTCATTCGTAAAAGTGTTACGAATAAAAGGGGCTATTATTCTAAATTAAACATGAATTTTTGTCCAACTAAGGACCTTGATAATCCTAATGTGGCGATTGCCATCCCTTGGCAGCATTACCTGCCCAGGTTCATTGGGTATAATCTCAGCTTCCTCCTTTATAGGATTAGGCACCCCTTTGAGATGGCGCAAAAATACACCGCTTGTTTGAATAAATTGATATTGATCGACAAAAAATTGATAAAAAAAGGGAGCCGACTGACCAGCTCCCTTTACCACCATCAAGATTAATTTCAGGACCAAAACTAGGGTACAACAACCAAAACCTTATGAAAACTCCCATAACACAACTACCACAAATTGTAATAGCCCGTTTTTGTCGAATTGTCCTGAAACTTAATGGTCCCTTTACAGTTAACGGTTAGTGTTTGACTTTCGAGGGTTCTTAAATTTCTTTACATCTTATAGGACACAGTTTGAGCGCTAAGGTCACCTTTCTAAAAATAAAAACTGATACGTTTATTTTTGTTATTTGAAAATCAATGATTTACGAAGTATATTTTTTTTTGTCAATAATCATTGAAAAGAAAATCTTTAATACGCATTTGAAAAATAAAAAAAGGCTGCCGAGGCAGCCTTTTTTAGATTAATGAATACAGTATTCGTCATCTTTTCTTATTGGTAATCCAATTTCCATAAGGATCAATATAGACCGTTCTTCTTGTACCACTTTTCAATACCATGACCAACTTAAATATTCCTTTAGAATTTCTATAGGCCGCTCCCAACTTTGATGTTGGATATTCCTTTAAAATTTCTTCCACTACGGCGGGGGTCAACTCACTGGACGGAATTCTTTCATAATCGTCATTTACCATTTCAATTTTTGAAACTTTTTCCATTTGGTAAGAATTTGCATGGCCGCTCATTATCGTTGCAAAAACCACTATGCTAAATAGGATATACTTTTTCATTAGATATTTTATGTTAATGATTCGTACTTACCTTTATTTACGGGGTCATTGCCAAGTTGGATGTTTGACTATAAAACTTTACTTTTTTTTAACGCATAAAGAGATCATACCCAGTATGTCTCAAAAAAGCATGGGCACTATTCATTATGTTAAGACTTATAATCTTTGAGATAAAAATATTGCGTAACAAGTACACACTTTTTTTATTGCCTATGATTAAATTTTAAGCTTGGTGCGAATCCTTTAAAAGATCTAGAACCGTCTTTACCGGATTAAAGGTTACCAAGGGAACTTCAACAAAAATGGTATTCCAATGTGCCATGGCACCGTTCCATAGACCAGGAAGCTCTAGTGCCTTTAATTCCTTTCCATTCATAGTTTTCTCGGTGATAAAACCCTGTTTGGGGTCGATAAAATCCAAAAGGTTGAATTTGTTTCCTTTGTAGTCGCGAATACCACAGACCAAATCGACCGGATTGAAGTGGGTCGAATTTTGTAGAATGTCCACTTGCTTTGGGTTATCCATATCGATTTGGGCGGATTCTATAATCTGTAATGAAATCTCACCATCAGCATTTTTTATCCAAAACGGACCGCCACCCGGTTCGCCTTCGTTTTTCACCATACCACAAATGCGGATGGGCCTATTGATTTTGGATTTTAAAACGTCCGTCTTTTCCTTATTGGATAGACTATCGAAATCCTTGGAAAATTTTACGTTCATTTCTTCGGATAAGAAAACCCTTATTATATCCAGTTCTTTTTCGGAGACACTTCCCTCATCAAGCATTTTAGCATATTCAAAAGCTTTTTTCTGGACTTTCAGCAGGACACCTGCCAAGGTCTTTTTGCTGTCCGCGACCGCTTTTGCATCCTGCATTACGGCCACATTATCAATGTTTTTGATGAAAATAATATCGGCATCCTGTTCGTTCAGGTTCTCTATCAAAGCACCATGACCCCCCGGGCGGAACAATACGGTCCCATCCGGATTCCGGAAGGGTTCATTGTTCATATCCACCGCAATGGTATCCGTGGATGGTTTTTGAAAGGAGTAGCTAACCGAATAGTCTATCCCTGTATCTTTGGAAACACGCTCCCCAACGGCATCCAATTCGGCCTTGAACATTTCTTCATGTTGTTCAGATATCGTAAAGTGTAATTGGCTGCCGTTTGAGGAACTTGCATAGAGGGCACCTTCCTTTAGGTGCTCCTCAAAAGGGGTCGCCGTATTTTCGCCATATTTATGAAATGGCAATAAACCCTTTGGATAAAAGCCGTAGTTCAATGCCTCTTCGACTAAAAGTTCCTTTACGAATTTAAATACCTTTTCCCCTTGAGAATTAAATTTAGAAGGAAGCCTGTCCATGACTTTTTTATAAAATGGCATTTGTTCCAAACCTGTGGCAAGCTTTTTAATATCCTTATCACCCGTTCGTTCAAAATAAGCTTCAAGGGATTCATTGGAAGGATCATAGGAATCCAAAAAAGAAAAAAGTGCCTTGAACATCCTTGAAGCGGCCCCCGATGCTGGCACAAACTTTAGAATATCCAAGTTACTAACGTTGGATTCATAATAGTTGATCAACTCCCTTTCTTCCCCCTCCGTAAAACGAAGAATACCGTTGCCAACAACAGCGGCACTTTGCAGATCCACAAAGGGAATTCCTTCCTTGAAGGTATTGATTTGATCCTCTACTCTTTCCTTGGCAATCCCCTTGTTCGCCATCTGTTTCATATCCTGTTCCGATAGTGCTATCATTTTCTGCGTAAATTATCTATAAGTTCAACTGCACGCTTTAGGCGCTCTTTTTTATTCCCTTTTAAGATACTAAAATTGCGATGATACTTTTCCAAAGTTGCCTTGAAATATTCGAACATTTGCTCTCTTTCGTCTGGTTTGTCCCTAAGGTCGTCCGCCTCCCAAGGAATGTCTATATAGGTAAGTAAATAAAGGTCATAAGAATTTTCAAGAGCATACTTTTCCAATATAGGGTCACAATCCCCAACATAATATGCTTCTGAATATACTTTAGTTTCCAATAGATCGGTATCACAAATGAGAATATCCGTAGCTTTTTTGGTGAGTTCGTTTTCCAATCTCATTTGACCTTCGGCAATGGGCAAGAGGTCTTCCGGCTCACAAGTCTTTCGTTCGTTGTTCCATTTGCTTTGAAGATATTCCCTGGCGTACTCAGGAACCCAAACGGTGTTATAATGTCTGGCCAATTGTTCCGATAAGGTGGTTTTTCCTGTAGATTCAGGACCAAAAAGGACCACTTTTAGGATGTTCGATGGTCGTTGTCTATACTTTTCTTCCATTCAATATAGCCTTGGATTGCCAAGATGGTAAATATAAGATATTGCAAGGAAAGCATTCCCCAACCCCTGTAGGCATATAAGGGTACCGTAATAATATCGGCCAAAATCCAGAGGGTCCAATTTTCCAACTTTTTGAGCGCCATGTACCACATACCTGTAAAGAAGATACCCGAGGTAAAAATATCGATATAGTTTGATGGACCTACTTCCACATCAAAAATTCGGTATACAACATAGGTAACGACCATTGTCAGCATAAAAAGTCCAAAACCGATGCTCTTTTCCCTGGTATTGGTCCTTGAAATCTGTACGACCTTTTCATTGTTCTTGGTCCTGGCCCAATTCCACCAGCCGTAAACACTCATGACCGAAAAATAGAAGTTCATCATCATGTCACCCAGCAATCGGTCCCTAAATAAAAGATACACGGTAAGGATAGTTGCTACCAAACCCGTTGGGTACACCCAAATATTCTCCTTCTTCGCGTACCAAACACTTAATATACCGGTTACAAAGACAATGGCTTCAATGATTATGATGAAGGTCTCTTTATCCCGGTAGGGCCCAAGGAAAAAATCAAAAATGGGGCTCATATTCGCTTCTGTCGGACTTGACCAACTTCATATACATAAGGCCTTTGTCCATGAGTTCAAAAGCGATTTTGATTTCGGTCTTCAACACATCCATAACGGTGTCATAAGGTCCAAAAACTTGGGTACTTAAAGGATTTTCCAAAACGACAAGTCCGGAGTGTCTTAGTTTTTTAATAAAATTGATGATATGTTCCTCAAAATCGTCCTGTAATGGGGAAAAAGTAAGTTCTACGGATATGTCCATGAAAATTGTTTTGGTAAATATATTTGATTATTAGTGCAAAAACTACTTCATTTACCCCTTAATGGCATATACGAGGGTAAAACCTTCGAACTCCATAAAATGAACTTCATATAAGGATATATCCCCCTGATAAATGATCTTGGCGGTAGTTTGGTTCTGGGCAAAGGAGAAGTCGGCCACATGGATATGGTGCAGAAAACTGATACCCTGTTGGCCGTAAATTTTGTAAAGCGATTCCTTGGCACCCCAAACAATGGTCAGTTTCCTAATAATGGCCTCTGTATTCGCCAAGGTCCTGTACTCTTCGAAAGGGGTAAACTTATGGGCTATCCTGAGAATTTTTTCCCTGTTCTTTTCAATATCAATGCCTACCTGTTCTGTCCGACTAATAATTATTGCAGTAAAATGATGCGAGTGAGTTATGGAAATAAAGTTACCATCCTTTAAATGGGGTTTCCCAAATTCATCGTAAACCAAATCCTTGTCTTCATAACCATAGAGTACCAATAAGTGCCTGATACTTAAAAATGCCCTTCGGTGCAATTCGGACTTCATGCCATTGTATCGGTTTTGACAATGATCCGTTAACAGAATCCCCTTTCCCAAAAAAGTTTCCGTCTCTTCTACCTTCCAAATGGCTATGGAAGTATTCAAGTTTACTGTTATAGTTTTGTAAAGGGGCATTGATTTTTCACGTATTTTGTACCTTTGGGACTAATAAAATAGCTAGTCGTAGTAAAACGAAAGTAAAAAGAAAATAACATATGAGCACTACAACCATTCCCTACATTCCTTTTAAGGTAAAAGACATGAGTCTTGCAGCATGGGGGAGAAAAGAAATTGAATTGGCAGAGGCCGAAATGCCCGGTTTAATGTCCCTACGTGAAGAATACAAGGATGAACAACCATTGAAAGGGGCACGCATTGCAGGTTGTTTGCACATGACCATTCAAACAGCCGTATTGATCGAGACCTTGGTGGCCTTAGGAGCGGAAGTTACTTGGAGCTCCTGTAATATTTTTTCCACTCAAGACCAGGCCGCAGCGGCTATCGCAGAAGCAGGCATTCCAGTATATGCATGGAAAGGAATGAACGAAAAAGAGTTTGATTGGTGTATTGAACAAACTTTATTCTTTGGCGAGGACAGAAAGCCCTTGAATATGATACTGGACGATGGCGGTGACTTAACCAACATGGTTTTGGATAAATATCCTGAACTGGCAGCTGGTATAAAAGGATTGTCAGAGGAAACCACTACCGGGGTTCACCGTTTATACGAGCGTGTCAAAAAAGGAACTTTGCCCATGCCTGCAATCAATGTAAACGATTCAGTGACCAAATCAAAGTTCGACAACAAATATGGCTGTAAGGAAAGTGCCGTGGATGCCGTCAGAAGGGCAACGGATACTATGCTTGCGGGAAAAAGGGTGGTCGTAGCAGGCTACGGTGACGTAGGTAAAGGTACCGCTGCTTCTTTCAAAGGAGCCGGCTCTATCGTTACGGTTACGGAAATTGATCCTATTTGTGCATTACAAGCCTGTATGGACGGTTTTGAAGTCAAAAAATTGGAAACAGTTATTGGAAATGCGGATATTGTAATTACCACCACAGGAAACAAGGATATTATTAGGGCGGAGCATTTTGTAGCCCTAAAGGATAAGGCCATCGTCTGCAATATTGGCCATTTCGACAATGAAATCGATATGGCATGGTTGAACAAAAACTACGGCGACACCAAGGATGAAATAAAGCCCCAAGTAGATAAATATACCATAAATGGTAAGGATGTCATAGTACTAGCCGAAGGTAGATTGGTAAACTTAGGTTGCGCTACAGGCCATCCAAGTTTTGTAATGAGCAATTCTTTTACAAACCAAACACTGGCCCAAATTGAACTTTGGAAAAACAGTGAAAATTATGAAAACCAAGTATACATGCTGCCCAAGCATTTGGACGAAAAAGTGGCCAAGCTGCATTTGGAAAGACTAGGTGCCGAATTAACCGAGCTTAATGAGGAGCAAGCAGAATACATTGGGGTTACTGTGGAAGGTCCTTACAAACCGGATTATTACAGATATTAATTCCTAATTTGACCCATAAAAGCCCTTACCAAAAAGTAAGGGCTTTATTTTTTGGTCCAGTGGTTTTTCTTTATTGGATTATCCGTTAAATTAACAATGAAAATGTAACCTTGGAATTTAATCCCATTTAAAAAATAAATGTTTATGAGCAAAATACATTTGATAGCCTTGGCCAGCCTGTTGGTTGTCCATATTTCAGGAGCACAGGATGCGATCTCCATCGATAAAAAATTCACAAAGGAAATCGAGCGCTTGGCAAAGGATAAAAAAGTGGCAACGGCATTTAAATACATTGAGCAACAAAAGGAACAAACCACTCAAGACCACATTGCCCTCACCGAAATTCTCGCAGCACCTTTTAAGGAAGACAAAAGGGGTATCGCCTTTGCCAAGCTGCTCGAAGAAGCAGGCGTGGACAGTCTATGGACGGACAAAGTTGGAAATGTCATAGGTCTTAAAAAAGGTACAAGTGGGGAATCTGGCTATGTAGGAATCGATGCCCACCTGGACGTTGTTTTCCCTGAAGGTACGGACGTTACCGTCAAAAAGGTTGGCGACACCTTGAAAGCCCCGGGAATTGGGGATGACACAAGAGCGTTGGCAAATTTAATTTCCATGCTTAAGGGTATGAACAAAGCAGGAATCAAAACCGATAAGGATATTCTTATCGTTGGCTCGGTGGGTGAGGAAGGATTGGGCGATTTGAGGGGGATGAAGTACATTTTCAACGAGTCCGGCATGGACATTGACTCTTGGATTGCCATTGACGGTGGTAGTATGGGAAGGATCAGCAATGCAGGTTTGGGCTCCAAACGATACAAATTGTTGGTCAAAGGAAAAGGAGGGCACTCTTGGGGTGCTTTCGGACTTGCCAATCCACATCATGCCCTAGGTAAGGCTATTGATGTTTTTTCTAAGTCGGCTTGGGAATATACCTCTGGCGATATCTCCAAAACAAGTTTCAATGTTGGCCGCATTGGAGGTGGCACTTCCGTTAATTCAATTCCGTTCGAGTCTTGGATGGAGGTTGACATGAGGGCCATCAGCCCTAAGAACTTGGATGAGATCGAAGAAATCTTTAAGTCATCAGTAGAAAAGGCAATAAACGAATACAATTCCAGTGGTGTTGAGGGCGAAGTAACTTATGAACTCATTAAAATCGGTGACAGGCCTTCGGGTGAACTGTCTTCGGATATCCCCTTGGTTCAAAGGAGCATAGCCGCTACCGAATATTTTGGTGGAACCCCTTCATTGGGCACGGGCTCTACAAATATAAACATTCCAGTTTCAAAAGGTATCCCTGCCGTTTGCATTGGCCGGGGCGGTTCTGGGGGCGGGGCGCATTCATTGCATGAATGGTATGTAAATGATGAATCCGCAGAGGAATCCATTAAGCTAGCCCTCTTGATTACATTGGCACAAGCAGGATTGGACAAATAATTAAATTTCCATTTTTATGACGATACATGTGGATATGGACGAGGTGTTGGCAGATACCTACCGCGCCCATAAAGATATTTACAATGAAGAATTCAATGCCATGCTCACCGAGGAGCAATGTATGGGTAGCGAAGTCTGGCATAAGGTTCCCGAAGCCCATCAGGACAGTGTACGAAACCATGCCCGACGGCGCGGTTTCTTTAGAAATTTAAAACCGATAGCTGACAGTATACAGGTCCTGAACGAACTGGCAAAAAAATATGAAGTTTATATCGCCTCGGCGGCCATGCAATTTCCCAATTCCTTGGAGGAAAAAAGTGATTGGTTGGACGAACATTTCCCTTTTATCCCGTGGCAGAACCGAATCCTTTGCGGCCATAAACACATTCTTAAAGGCGATGTTTTGATCGATGACCGAAGCTATAACCTTACACAATTTGATGGTCGGCCATTACTATTTACCTCGCCCCATAATATCCATACCACGGGAATAGAACGGGTGAATTCTTGGAAAGAGGTGGCAGAAAAACTACTGTGACAACTGAATAAAAAAAGCCCTCACAGTGTGAGGGCTTTTTTTTTACGAGAATAACATATTAAGCCTCGAATGGCTCAATGGAAACATAGGATTTACCTCCTGCTTTTTTCTCGAATTTTACAAGTCCGTCAACACGGGCATGCAATGTATGATCTTTACCGGCGTACACATTCTCACCTGGATTGTGCTTTGTACCTCGCTGTCTTACGATGATGTTACCGGCAATAGCGGCCTGACCACCAAAAATCTTAACGCCCAAACGTTTCGATTCTGATTCCCTACCGTTTTTTGAACTACCTACACCTTTCTTATGTGCCATAATTTTAAGGTTTTATACTGTTATACTTAGAAAATAAAGGAATTATGATTCTTTACCTCCGTCTAATTCGTCTTGCCACTTCTTCAACTCATCCCATTTACCCTCAGCGGCCAATTTAGCTTGCGCTGGCCAAGTATCGGTTACGTGATTACCACGAACGTCTGTGATAATTTCAGAGATTTTCTCCGGAGTGGACTTTGCCAATTCTGCAAAGGTTGTAATGCCGGCAGCATTCAAGGTTTCTGCAATTTTTGGTCCAATTCCTTCTACTTTTTTAAGGTCATCGGCTGCTGCTTTTGCTTTGGCGGCCTTAGGTTTTGAGGCAACCGACTTCTCTACAGGAGTTTCCTTCTTGGCAGCTGGCTTCTCCTCTTTTTTGGCCGGTTCGGCTTTTTTCGCACCTTTAGCTACGATGGACTCGATTACAATCTCAGTCAAGGATTGTCTGTGCCCATTTTTCTTTCTGTAACCCTTACGTCTTTTCTTGTGAAAAACGATTACTTTATCACCTCTAAGGTGCTTAATGACTTTGGCCTCAACAGCGGCTCCGTCTATAGCTGGGGCGCCAACAGTTACGCTCTTTCCGTCATCCAAAAGAAGTACATTGTCAAAAGTTACCTTTTTACCTTCTTCAGTCTGTAAACGGTGAACGTACACTTTCTGGTCTTTCGCAACCTTAAATTGCTGCCCTGCCATCTCTACAATTGCGTACATATCGTTAAAAATGTATTGTTAATACCTATTGGATTTTTTCCAAAGGCGGGTGCAAATATACTGCTTATTACGTAACCTACAAGGGTTTTTTAAGGATTTTACCCCCTTCCGCTTTTTAAATTATTGGAAGGTTTGAAAAGTTGCATAAACGATAGCGTTAGTACCAAGGAGGTAACGAATCCCATTGTGGCGACCACCAAAAAAACAATGGCCTCAAAGTTCTCGTATTCCTTAGCCCATTTTGTGGAAAGTTCTTCCAAAAACCCAGGTGCCAATTCCGTGGAATAGAAAGCAAAAAACAGGGTGAAAATAAATGTGGCTATGCCACCCGTTACGAGCCCTGCTACAAAACCGGTACCATATTCAAAAGTATCAGGGCCTTTGATTTTTAGGTATTTTATAGTTTCATAAATACCAAATCCAGTAATGAGCACATTAAATAGACTATAAAAAACATTGGTGTGTAGGCCCATAAGCGCCAAAATCAAAAAATAGGCGATAAGACAGGCGCTAGTTACAATTCCAAATCTAATAGGGAGCGTATAATTTTTCATGACTTGTTTTTCCCTATAAGTTAGTGAATCTTTCCATAAATCGTAACTCAAAACCGACTAAAACAATGAACTTTACCAAGATTAGCCCTACAAAAACCTATTTTAGCGTAACAAATCTCAGAAATCTATACTTATGGTATAGAAAAACACTAAACATTAAAAAATGAAAAAAAAGCTACTTGTGGTTTACACCATTTTGCTTTCTAGCACAGTACTACTTGCCCAAGAGGTCAAATATGAGGAATATGATCTGGACAATGGCCTGCACGTCATCCTTCATCAGGACAATTCGGCGCCTGTGGTAACAACTTCGGTCATGTACCATGTTGGCGGTAAAGACAGAACGGAAGGCAGGACAGGCTTTGCACATCTTTTTGAGCATTTGTTATTTGAAGGCACCAAAAACATAGAAAAGGGAAAATGGTTTGAAATCGTTTCTTCCAACGGGGGTACCAATAACGCGAACACGACCCAGGACAGGACCTATTATTATGAGGTCTTTCCATCAAATAACCTAAAATTGGGACTTTGGTTGGAGTCGGAAAGAATGCTGCATCCCGTTATCAATCAGGATGGAGTGGATACCCAAATCGAAGTCGTAAAAGAAGAAAAGAGGCTGCGATATGATAATTCTCCCTACGGTCAATTGCTTCCGGTCTTAGGGGAAAACCTTTTTGAAAAGCATCCATACAAAGACCCAAATATTGGGTATATGAAAGATTTGGAAGCCGCTACCTTGGAAGACGTAAAGGCGTACAATGAAAAATACTACGTACCCAACAATGCAGTCCTGGTAGTTGCAGGGGACATCGATATAGAAAAAACAAAAGGTCTGGTACAGGATTACTTTGGGCCGATTCCAAAAGGTGCCGATGTTTCGCGAAACTATCCAAAAGAAACCCCAATCACCACGGAAAGAAGAGTGCAATTCTATGACCCCAATATTCAGATACCCGCTGCCGGATTGGCCTATAGAACGTCGGGCTTTAAAGAAAGGGATGCCTATGTATTGGATATGATATCGACCTATTTAAGTGATGGCCCTACTTCCAAACTTTACAAGAAAATGGTGGATGACCAAAAACAGGCCTTGCAGGTGGGGGCTTTCAATATTCCACAAGAGGATTATAGCATGTATTTTGTCTTTGCCCTACCCGTTGGAGAGACTTCCTTGGATACCTTAATTTCTGAGATGGAAGAAGAAATTGCCAAGGTCCGTACAGAACCCATTACAGAAAGGGATTACCAAAAACTTCAGAACAAGTTTGAAAATCAATATGTAAACTCAAATTCCAGTGTGGAGGGCATCGCCAATTCCTTGGCCAGAAACTACATGCTCTACGGTGATACGGAATTGATCAATAAGGAAATCGAGATATATCGTTCCGTAACCCGAGATGAAATCATGGAAGTGGCCAATAAATATTTAAAGCCTAATCAACGCGTGATCATCGACTATTTACCTGAAGAAAAACCTTCAAACTAAGAAAATGAAAAAGCTATATACCCTATTATTCAGCATATTAGTGGCAACTGCCACACAGGGGCAAGTGGACAGATCTACGATGCCAAAACCCGGACCCGCTCCGGAGATAAACCTGGAAGAACCCCAAAGTTTTAGCCTAAACAATGGGTTAAAGGTTATGGTAGTTGAAAACCATAAGCTTCCAACGGTTTCGATTCAACTGTCCATAGACAACCCGCCCATTTTGGAGGGCGATAAAGCTGGGGTGTCCAGTTTAACCGGGTCCTTGATGGGGCAGGGTACAAAGAACATTCCCAAAGACGAATTCAATGAGGAGGTCGATTTTCTTGGGGCCCGACTGAGTTTTGGGGCACAAAGCGCCTTTGCGAGTTCACTTTCAAAGTATTTTCCAAGAATGATGGAATTGATAGCCGATGCCGCCATAAACCCAAATTTCACACAGGAGGAATTCGACAAGGAAAAGGACATTTTGATAACTGCCCTAAAGGCGGAGGAAAAAGATGTTTCGGCGATAAGCGAAAGGGTTCAAAGGGCCTTGGCCTATGGAAAGGACCACCCTTACGGCGAATTCACCACCATTGAAACGGTAAATAATGTAAAGTTAGAAGATGTGAAAACCTTCTACCGGGATTATTTTGTACCTGCGAACGCCTACCTGGTGGTGGTTGGCGATGTAAATTTTGACGAGGTAAAGGAATTAACGGAAAGGCACTTTACTTCCTGGACCAAAGCGGTTCCCCCATCGTTTACTTACACCAATCCAAAGGATGTTTTCAATACACAGATCAGTTTTGTGGATATGCCTAACGCGGTACAATCAGAAATTACCGTTCAGAACATCGTAAACTTGAAAATGAAAGATCCCGATTATCTGCCGGCCTTAATAGCCAACCAAATTTTGGGAGGCGGCGGTGAAGCCAGATTGTTCCTGAACCTGCGTGAAGACAAAGGATATACCTATGGTTCCTATTCTGCCATAGGCGACGACAAGTATGAACCATCAAGATTTAGGGCCGTGGCAAGTGTAAGGAATGCGGTAACGGATAGCTCGGTAGTGGAAATTCTAAAGGAAATTGATAGAATAATAACCGAACCCGTATCTGAAAAAGAATTGAAAAACACCAAAGCCAAATATGCTGGTAGGTTCGTTATGGCCTTGGAACAACCACAGACCATTGCCAATTACGCCTTGAACATAGAAAAAGAAGGACTTCCCAAAGATTTTTACAAGACCTATTTGGAAAGACTGGAAAAAATAACCGTTGAAGATGTTCAAAAGGCAGCCCAAAAATACTTTAGCTCTTCCAATGCGCGCGTGGTTGTGACGGGCAAGGGAAGCGAGGTATTGGAGAATCTTGAAAAAGTGGAATTCAAAGGAAAGAATCTACCCGTTCTATTTTACACAAAAACGGCGGAACGTACTGAAAAACCGGATTACAATGCCGCAACTCCGGAAGGTTTGACAGCGGAAACCGTGATTGAAAACTACCTAAAGGCCATAGGCGGTAAGGAAACTTTGGAAAGTGTAGATTCCTATTCGATGACCGCAGAAGCGGAAATGCAGGGGATGAAGCTGAATTTGGAACTAAAGAAAACATCCAAGGACCAGTTTATGCAGGACCTTCAAATGATGGGCAACTCGCTTAGCAAACAAGTTTTTGATGGAGACAAAGGTTATATGGTTGCACAAGGTCAACGAAAGGATTTTTCAGAAGAAGAAATAACCAAGATGAAGGAGGAATCCGCCCCGTTCCCAGAATTGAACTATTTGGCAGCTGGTGGTATTTCCTTGGAAGGAACCGATATGGTAGGAGACAAGAAGGCCTACAAAGTCAAGATTACAGATAATAAAACGGCTTTTTACGACACTGAAACCGGACTAAAATTGCAGGAAGTAAATGTGATCGACATGCAAGGACAGAGCATGCAACAGATTACGATGCTTGAAGATTATAGGGAAGTATCGGGCATCCTTTTCCCGTACAAGCTTATACAGAGTATGGGGCCGCAGAATATAGAGTTCATAGTGTCAGAAATTAAGGTCAACGAAGGGGTCACTCCAGCTGATTTTGAGTAACCTTTACAAATAATTAAAAAGCTCGCTCCCTAAAGGAGCGGGCTTTTATTATTTTAAATTTTACAACTGGAGTTTTTGTAGTTATAGATAATAACCCTATTTGGTATCTTTGCAACTTAGAATGACTTTACCCTTTAATACGAATATCTTCATGAAAAAATATTTTATCCCAATCTTAAGTTGCTTCTTGCTTTTTATCTCATGCAAGGAAGAAAAAAAAGAAACTTTGCCTTCCCAAATGGAACAAGTTATGGCAATACATGACGAGGTTATGCCCAAAATGGGAAAATTGGGAAAACTGGTGGGTCAGTTAAAACCGATGGCGGATTCCTTAGGAACGGATTCTCCCCAGGCCAAAGCGATGCGCGATTTACAGGATGCCAACAAATCCATGATGGATTGGATGCAAGGTTTTGGAGACAGGTTCGAGCCCGAAGAAATCATGGATGGCAAGGAACTGAGCGAGGAAAAAAAGCAATGGTTGAAGGAGGAGGAAGAGAAGGTCAAGGAAGTTAAGGAAAAAATTAATTCCAGTATTGCCAATGCCGAAGCGCTCTTGGGCAACAACTAATCTACCCTCGTCCACCAAGCTTCATCATCGGAAGTAGGTTCTGCCAAATAAATGAATTCACCAATTTTAGGTGTAACAATCGGTAGGTTTAATTCCTTTGCTTTATCGCTTACCCGTACGACGGGATCGGTCCATGGGTGCATGGCCAATTTAAAGGCGCCCCAATGAATGGGCATAATTACCTTTGCCTTCACATCTACTCCTGCTTGGGCGGTCTCCTCCGGCATCATATGGATTTCATGCCATAGTTTGTTATACTGTCCGCATTCCAGCATGGCAAAGTCAAAAGGACCGTATTTGTCTCCAATTTTGGAAAAATGACTTCCATAACCACTGTCGCCACTAAAAAAGACATTGGCACCATCCTTCTGGATTACCCACCCACTCCATAAGGTCTTGCCCCGATCTGTTAGGCCACGGCCAGAAAAGTGTTGCGCAGGAACGCATTTTATGGAAAAGCCTCCAAAAGAAGTTTCGTCCCACCAATCCATTTCCTTGATTCTATCTTCGGCTACGCCCCATTCCACTAGGTGTGCCCCCACTCCCAAGGGTGTAAAGAACATCTGTACCTTGTCCTTCAATTTTAAGATAGATCCATAATCCAAATGGTCGTAATGGTCATGTGACAAAAGCACAAAATCAATGGATGGCAATTCTTGAATTGAAATAGGCAGTTCTTCGCTAAATCTTTTGCCCCCTAAAAATGGATGGGGGGCGGGAACCGGTCCCAACATGGGGTCTATCAAAATATTCCTACTATCGGCCTGAAATAAAAAAGTGGAATGCCCAAACCAAACCATCCTTGCGGGACCCTTATATTTTGCAAGCTCCATAGAATCCACCGATACAACGGGAACGGCACCTTTTGGTCTTGCATTTGGCTGCGGACCAAAGAATCCACGCAATCCTTTGAGATAATCGTTGAAGCCCATGGACATGGTCACACCGCCCAAGTTCTCAAAAACACCGTTCTCGTAGTGTTCCGATTTTGAAAATTGTTCCTTTTGCGAATCCGAGATGGTACCGCCAAACTCCGGACTCAAATTTATGAACAGTGCCCCCAGGATAATAAGTACAATGATGATGGAAAGAATCGATATGAACATTCGTTTTAGTATCCGCTTTAGTGTTCGCATTTAAAAAGGCAACTGATTCAAATCTACATTACCCCCGGAGATAATTATACCTACTTTTTTATTCTGATAGTCCGATGGATTTTCTTTGCAATCCCTAAAAAGGGCCGCCAATGTAACGGCACTTGAAGGTTCAATGATAATCTTCATTCGCTCCCAGACCAGGCGCATCGCCAAAACTATTTCCTCCTCCGTAACCCGAACGATTTTTGAGACATTTTCCCTGATTATCGGGAAGTTGATATCTCCCAAAGTGGTTCGTAAACCATCGGCGATGGTATTGACCGTCTCATTTCCTTCAATCTTCCCAGAAATCAAGGAACGGTAGGCATCATCTGCTTCAAAAGGCTCGCCCCCTACAACTTTACAATCCTGTCCAAAATATTTGGCGGACAAGGAGGAACCGGCAATGAGGCCTCCCCCGCCTACGGGACAGAAAATAAAGTTCAAATCAGTTTGCTCAGCAAGCAATTCCAGAGCAGCGGTTCCCTGTCCAATGATCACGTTCAGATCATTGGAAGGATGCAAAAACACCGCACCTGTTTCGGATGCAATTTTATCGGCCTTGGCCTGCCTAGCCTCAACGGTGGGTTCACATTCGTAGATTTGTCCGCCGTAGGCAACAACCCCTTCCTTCTTAACTTTTGGTGCCGTAGTGGGCATAACAATATGTGCAGGAACCCCCAAACTCCTGGCGGCCAAGGAAACGGCCTGCGCAAAGTTGCCCGAAGAGTGGGTAACCACACCGTTTCTTCGTTGAGCCTCGCGCAGATTCAAAATGGCATTGGTAGCGCCCCTTATTTTGTAAGCCCCCCCCCTTTGAAAGTTTTCACACTTGAAAAACACCTTACATCCCAAACGTTCATTGATCAAGGTCGATGTAAGCACAGGGGTATTATGTATGAAAGGAATGATTCTCTTGTGGCAATCCGTTAGTACAGTCTTGTTCATCCCATTTTTGAATTACTTCCATTCCAATGTTTCTATGATCCTTCTAATATCATTTTGAAGATAGGCTGCAGCGGGCAATATGGAATCATAATTGGGTTTTACGTAAAAATAGACGGAACCCGTCAAAAAATGTTCCGTACTATCGGTCACAAAGAATTGTGATTGGGAGGCAGCGTTCCCCTGCACTTCGAACAAGGAACCATAAACTTGTTTATCGGGGTTTACATAGGGTTGCTCCACAATATTATCGGCCTTTACGGCGTGCTCGTAACTAAGCCGCTTGGCGTCAACAATCAGTTTTTCCAGATTGCCATCTATCTTTTTATAACTTAAGAAAATAGCGCCCTTCATGTCTGGGTACTCCAAGGAAAATGCAGTTTCCGAATCCAGATTGGGCGTTGCCAATTCATTGTAATTGAATCTAAAATTTTCGGTTTCCAAGGGTGAAGAGGCTCCCTGTGGATATTCCAAGCGCATTTGGGCCTTTGGCTTGGGAATGGGTTGGTCTTCACACGAGCCTAAAAGAACAATAAAGACAAAAAGGAGTACCAAAATCCTACATCTCATGGGGCAATGTTACTTTAATTTGTTTTAACCTCTTTTTATCAAAACTCTCCACGACAAATTTATAATCCTGAAAAACAACTTCCTCGCCTCTTTTTGGAAAACTTCCTGCCATTTCCAGCACAAAACCGGCGATGGTTTCAGATTCTCCTTTGTTTTCCTCAAAAATATCCTCATCGGTAAGCTTGATGACCCTATAGAAATCCTTTAGGGTGGTCTTTCCTTCAAAGACATAGTTGTAATCGTCCAATTTGGAAAAAACCAGGTCCTCATCATCAAACTCATCGCTTATGTCCCCAACTATTTCCTCAATTATATCCTCCAAGGTCACAATACCGGAAGTACCCCCGTATTCGTCCACGACGACGGCCAAATGATTTTTCTTGGTCTGAAAATCGGCCAGGAGATCATCCAATTTCTTATTCTCCGGGACAAAGTAGGGTTCCCGTATCAATGACATCCAATTAAGGGATTTCCTGTCAAGGTATGGCAGAAGGTCCTTTACATACAAAACTCCCAGGACATTGTCCAAATTTTCCGAAAAAACGGGAATCCTTGAATATCCGTTCTTTTTAATTTCCTCCAACACTTCGGGAAACTTCATTTGATCGTTCAATGCGAAAATATCTATCCTGGGCCTCATGACCTGTTTGGTATCGGTATTCCCAAAAGTAACGATGCCCTGTAAAATCTTTTGTTCTTCCTTGGTGGTATCGCCGTCTGAGGTAAGTTCCAGGGCTTGGGACAGATGGTCCACACTTAAATTGGATTTTTCCTTCCCCAGCTTATTGTATAAAAAGAGGGTGCCGGAGCGCATGGGCAGGCTCAAAGGGGAAAAGATAAAGTCCAAGACCTTTAAGGGATAGGCCATGAAGTTGGAGAAACTCAATCGGTTTCTATTGGCGTAGACCTTGGGCAATATTTCACCGAACATTAGAATCAAAAATGTAGCTACGACCACTTCCAAAAGAAACCTGACCGATACAATATTGAAAAGAACCGTATTTATTTCGGAGAAAAGGGTATCACCTATCAAATTAAAAATCAATACCACGCCAATGTTGATGGCGTTATTGGCAATAAGTATGGTAGCCAATAATTTTTTAGGCCGTTCCAACAATCTTATAAGGATAGTTCCCCTGTCCGTTTTTTGGTCCTTTATTTCGTTGATTTCAGTCACCGAAAGTCCAAACATGGCTACCTCTGCCCCTGAAATGAGGGCAGAGCATAAAAGAAGAAGTATCAAGACGGCAATATTTAGTGCGAATGCACTATCCATTGCCATAAAAAACGATGCCAGTGGTAAACGGTCGGGATCCACTTTCTATAATTTAATATCCAAATTAGAAAGGTAGGTCATCATCCTCGTCCTGACTCAAAGGTGCAGGTGTTTTTGCAGGTGTCCTTTCATCATGCTGCATTGGTTGCGGCTGGGAAGATTGGCCGGAGCTATTTTCCATACTTTCCTGTTTTGTGGTCAAAAAGGTGAAGTCCTGTACGTGTACCTCCGTAGTATAACGGGTGTTCCCGTCCTCTCCCTGCCATTGCCGGTTCTTTAAACGACCTTCAACATATACCTTATCGCCTTTGCTCAAGTATTTTTCACAGATTTCGGCGGCCTTGTTCCGCACCACGATATTATGCCAATCCGTATTGGTAACGCGTTCGCCCGTCTGCTTGTTTGTATACGTCTCGTTCGTGGCCAAAGGAAAGCGCCCGATGCATCCTCCGCCTTCAAAATAGTGCATCTTCACTTCGTCTCCCAAATGCCCGATCAGCATTACCTTATTTAATGTACCGCTCATATTTTTTCACCTTTATTTGTATACAAACTGCCTGAAATTAAAGGTTGCCCTTTACAATAATCAGGTAGTTCTACCTGCTGATTCCCATACTAAGGAAATCCATAGTTCAAAAGTACTAAAATTTAAATGTTTTCATGAATTCCGCTATCAATACGGGGACCGGATAATTTTCAAGATTGGATATGGGTATGGCATTGGTTCGATAAAAGGGCCCTTCCAAGATCCAAAATTGGGTATACAAATGCTGATGTGAAAGTTTATGGACGATAAAATCCGAATTAAATAGGCTGATTTCCGGTGGTCTTTTGAACTTTAGCACCTCGGAATGCCGAATTTCAATGTCCTCCAAACCGATTTCCCGTTCCGTTTCCAATAAGGGGAATTCCCAGAGATTTTGCCAAATACCCTTTCCTTTACGCTGTCTCAATTGAGTGAGGGTCTCATCGCTTTTCCTATGCTCCAAGGGTACCAAGTAGTTAAAGAAGCGCTTTTTAATTTTCGTCTTTCCAATTTTGACGGGCAAATCCTTTACGGTGCCCATTTCCAAGGCCACACAACCACCGGCCAGCGGACAGGAAGAACAATTGGGGCTTTGGGGCGTACATTGGACCGCACCAAATTCCATGATGCCCTGGTTGTAATCCCTAATATTGGTGGGATGCAAGACCTCAATGGCCAACTTTTTAAAGGATTTAATCCCTTCCGTGCTATTGATCGGTATGTTCACACCAAAATATCTGGACAATACTCGGTATACGTTTCCATCGACGACCGCCTGCCGTTCGTTAAAACAAATGGAGGAAATGGCACTCGCCGTATAGTCCCCAACACCCTTTAGTTTTATCAAACCTGTATAGGTTTTGGGGAAGGTCCCATTGAATTCCTCAACGACCATTTTTGCGGAAGCGTGCAGATTTCGGGCCCTTGAATAATAGCCCAGTCCTTGCCAAAGTTTAAGGACCTTTTCCTCATTGGCTATGGCCAAATCTTCAACCTTGGGAAAGGCTTCGATAAACCTATGGTAATACGGTATGCCCTGGGCAACACGGGTCTGTTGCAAAATGATTTCCGACAACCAAATTTTATAGGGGTCCAAGGTGTCGCGCCAGGGCAAATCGCGCTTGTTTTCAAGGTACCATGTCAAAATTTTATCGGAAAAAGACATTCGCAAAAATAATAAGCAGCAAAAGTATCAGTTTAAATACTTAAAATTAGATTATTAGAAAGAAAGATTGAATTTAATTTATATATTTGCAACCCGAAAAAAATACAGAAAATCTAATATTGTAAGATGACGAAAGCGGAAATTGTATCGAAGATCTCAGACAAGCTGGGAATTGAAAAAGGAGATGTACAAGCAACAGTTGAATCCTTTATGGAAGAAGTAAAGACTTCTTTGGAAAGTGGAGATAATGTGTACCTGAGAGGTTTTGGTAGTTTTATCATCAAGACCAGGGCAGAGAAAACCGGCAGGAACATCTCTAAGAATACAACCATCAAAATCCCCGCCCACAACATTCCTGCATTTAAGCCGGCAAAGGTTTTTGTAGAAGGTGTAAAAAGCAACGTACAAGTAAAATAATAATCTAAAAGAAGAACTTTATGCCGAGCGGTAAGAAAAGAAAAAGACATAAGGTAGCTACCCATAAGCGTAAGAAGCGCAGAAGAGCTAACCGACACAAGAAAAAGTAGTTTTAGAAACTACTTTTTCATTTTAATACCTACGTTCCTTGACATAGAGATTCCAAAGAGACTCTCGGCAGATTTTTTTAATCTGTTTCAAGCATTGTTTAATCCATCTATCCTACACTAACTAGGGATAGATACAAATACATTCAGGTGAATAGAGAATTAATCGTAAGATCTAGTTCCAATGCCGTTGAATTTGCCATGCTAAAAGACGGAAAACTCACTGAACTCCACAAAGAGGAAGACAATAACGACTTTTCGGTAGGGGATATATTCCTTGCCAAAATTCGTAAACCCGTAACAGGTCTAAATGCCGCATTCGTTAATGTGGGTTACGAAAAAGACGCGTTCCTTCATTATCATGATTTGGGACCACAACTGTCTTCTATGTTGAAGTTCGTTAAACAGGTGAGTACCGGAAAACTAAAGGATTATTCCTTAAAAAACTTTCCATTCGAAAAAGATATTGACAAAAATGGTGTCATTACGGATGCCATTAAGGCCAATCAATCTCTTTTAGTGCAAATTGTAAAAGAACCGATTTCGACCAAAGGACCCAGAATAAGTTCCGAGCTATCCATTGCCGGACGTTACCTGGTCATGGTGCCCTTTTCCGATCGTGTCTCCGTATCGCAGAAAATTGAAAGCAAAGAGGAGAAAGACCGATTGAAAAGACTTGTAAAAAGTATAAAACCAAAAGGTTTCGGGGTTATTATCAGAACGGTTGCAGAAGGCAAAAAAGTTGCGGAACTGGACAAAGACCTAGCAAACTTGCTGAATAAATGGTCAGCAATGTGCAAAAAATTATATAAGGCCCAGACGCCTTCAAAAGTATTAGTGGAGCTCAATAGGGCTTCCTCCATCCTTAGGGATGTCTTTAACGATAGCTTTACCGGAATTTATGTTGACGATCCCACATTATACGGAGAAATCAAGGACTATGTTGCCGAGATAGCCCCGGAGAAGGAATCCATAGTTAAACACTACAATACCAATGTCCCTATTTTCGAAAAATTTGGAATAGACAGACAGATCAAGACTTCCTTTGGCCGCACTGCGACCATGAGCAAAGGTGCTTACCTTATCATTGAACATACCGAGGCGTTACATGTAATTGATGTCAACAGCGGTAACCGTTCCAACAAGGCCAAGAACCAAGAAGACACTGCATTGGAAGTAAACCTTTTGGCGGCCTCGGAAATTGCGAGACAACTTCGCCTAAGGGATATGGGGGGTATCATCGTAGTGGATTTTATCGATATGGTAAAATCACAACATAGAAAGAAACTTTTTGACCATCTTAGGGATGAGATGAAAGACGACCGGGCTAAGCACAAAATTTTACCTCCCAGTAAATTTGGGCTTATACAGATAACAAGACAGCGTGTAAGGCCCGAAATGAATATTAAAACAACCGAAGAGAATCCAAACAAAGGCGGACAGGAGATTGAAGCTCCCATCGTTTTGATCAACAAAATCAATGTGGATCTGGAACGGCTCTTGAAAGGACCTGCAAAAGACAGCAGCATAACGTTAAACATACATCCTTTCATAGCGGCCTACATTTCAAAAGGATTCCCGTCCATTCGCACCAAGTGGTTCCTTGAACACAAGCGATGGATAAAGATTCAACCAAGGGATGCGTATACGTATCTCGAATACCGTTTTAAGAATAAGGACGGTAAAACAATATATTAAGCGTTAAAAGCGACTTCCAAAAGAGGTCGCTTTTTTTGTTTCCCATTTTAAAATCAAATTTTTATAAGGTCTGTAATTTATTTTTATTGGACCTGATAACATCTTTCCATAAATTTTGGACGTTCATTCATGCAAGTGGATTATCTAAATAATTCTTAAAGTGTTTTAAGACACTTATGAGTATCTTACCTTTAGGAATTGCAAAAAATAATCCCTTTAATGCCAAAAAATAACAGAAGACAGCACCAGGCAAAAGTCATTCGTATTTTCAGAAAGATACATCGTACCACAGGAGCCCTTCTATTCTTCTTTTTTTTATTTATTTCCATTACCGGACTTCTTTTAGGTTGGAAAAAAAACAGTAATGGACTCATCCTTGCAAAAACGGAAAAAGGTACCTCCACGGAATTATCGGAATGGCTTCCTTTGGAAATTTTAAAATCCAATGCCCAAACAATTTTTAGGGATTCCATCTCTGGGGAACTTTCACCCGAAATCGATAGAATTGATGTACGGCCGGATAAAGGAATCTTAAAGTTCAAGTTCGTGGACAATTTCTACGGAATCCAACTGGATGGAGCCACAGGCGAATTGTTGAAAATTGAACGAAGGCGGTCCGACTTTATAGAACAAGTACATGATGGCTCCATTTTGGACCGATACATAGGAACATCGAGCGATCAAATAAAACTAATCTACACGTCCATTATGGGCTTGGCCCTATTGGTTTTCACGATTACAGGATTTTGGCTTTGGTATGGGCCCAAAAGAATGAAAAGAATAGCAAAAAGTTCCTAATGGCCAAAGAATCCTTTACATTGGAGGAAGCCACCCGAAAATTGGAAGGGTACTGCGCATATCAGGACCGATGCCATAAAGAGGTCATTAAAAAACTACAGGACATGGGCATGATCCCAATTGCCGTTGATACCATTATATCCCATTTGATCAAGGAAAACTTTTTGAACGAAGAACGTTTCGCCAAAAGTTTTGCCAGGGGCAAGTTCAACATAAAAAAGTGGGGCAAACAGCGCATTATAGCGGAGTTGAGGCATAGGGAAATTTCAAGGTTCAATATTCAAACGGCACTAAAGGAAATCGAAGGGACCCAGTACCAGATTACTTTTGATGCCCTCGCAAAAAAAAGACTGCAGCAGATCAAGGAGACGGACATTCAGAAGAAAAAGAAAAAACTTGCTGATTACCTGCTATACCGTGGTTGGGAAAGTCATTTAGTGTACGATAAGGTAAATGAGCTAGTAGGTTGAGCGCATTGGACAAGCTTATTTTTAATTGGCTATTGACTATAATTACAAATTTCTAGGTACTAATATTTTTCAATTTATTTGTCCTATAAATGGCCCTTTCATTTTTTTGATCGATCCACTTTTGTCCCTTAAACTTACGCATCAAAACATCAAAATGGCGCATTACCAATACGTTATATAGTGCCTTGGCAAGGTTCTTCGGGTTTCTGGCAATGGCCCTCAAGCTCATGGAAAAACCGGGGGTATTATACTTCATATAATGCCAATATCCTTCTGGCATATACAATACCTCACCATGCCTTAATACAGTCTTATACCCGTTGGCCTGTTTTAAAACTGGCCAATTTTCATAATCGGGGTTTGAAAAGTCGATTCGCTCATGGGTAATCAAAGAGTGAGGTACTTTATATAAGTACTTTGTTTCTGATTGCGGAAAGAGAATACACTCCTTTTCCCCTTGAAAATGAAAGTGAAAAATATTTCCCAAGTCAATATCGTAATGCATAAAAGTATGTGAATCCTTACCCCCAAAAAATAACATTGGAAGTCCTTTCATAAGTTTTATTCCAAAATCCGGATAGGAGAAATCGTTCTGCAATTCTGGCACCTCCTTTAATATGTTCCAAAGAAAAATACGGTATTTTGTGGGCTTGGTCTGTAGTAGCTCAATATACTCGGACATCTTCATCTTTGCATGGGGCTGGTTAAAACCATCTTTATGATGAACGGGCCTATCGTCGTACAGCGGCACTTCCCTGTCCCCAACCACCTCTTTCATATAGTCCAGATTCCATTTCCTAAAAGCGGGCCAATCCTCTATGCCCCTTTGAATGACAACAGGTTTTTGGGGCCTAAAATAATAGGTTATAAAGTCTTCCTTAGTAATCGTTTCTACCCTTGGAATTTCTGCTAACTTCAAATCAATTTGGGTTTTTAGTAAGCCGCAAATTTAGTCAACACAGGGAAAATAGCTTATTAAAATTGGGATAATGTAGGGTTAGTCTGTCAATTTTGCCTTCTGTTTGGCCAGTTCATTTCGTTCTATGGTGTGCCCCGGTCTGGACCATTTTGGCTTTTCGTTCAAAGATTGGAATTTTGATTCGGAAGCCTCGACCGTCTTGGGCTGGGATATCTTCGTGAAAGGTTTTTGTGGGTTCAGTCCCAATAGCCTGAACATTTCCATATCCTCGTTTACATCAGGGTTAGGAGTTGTTAGAAGTTTATCACCGGCAAAGATGGAATTGGCTCCGGCAAAAAAGCACATGGCCTGTCCTTCCCTACTCATTTGTGTTCTGCCTGCCGATAGACGAACCTGGGTTTCGGGCATTACGATCCTGGTCGTAGCCACCATACGGATCATATCCCAGATGGCAATAGGTTCAATATCCTCCATAGGGGTTCCTTCCACAGCTACCAAGGCATTGATGGGTACCGATTCCGGTTGGGGGTTCAGGGAAGCCAATGCGACGAGCATACCGGCCCTATCTTCCAGTTTTTCACCCATACCAATAATACCACCACTACATACGGTAACATTGCTCTTGCGGACATTGTCTATAGTGTCCAGACGGTCCTGAAACGCACGGGTTGAGATGATATCTTTGTAATAATCCTCTGAAGTGTCCAAATTATGGTTGTACGCATAAAGACCGGCCTCCGCCAAACGTTGTGCCTGATTTTCCGTAAGCATCCCCAAAGTACAGCAAACTTCCATGTCCAGTTTATTGATGGTGCGAACCATTTCCAAAACCTGATCGAATTCAGGACCGTCCTTCACATTGCGCCATGCCGCACCCATACAAACCCGGGAACTACCAGAAGCTTTGGCTCGCAAGGCCTGTGCCTTTACATGGGAAACGGACATCAAGTCGTTGCCTTCAATATCTGTATGGTATCTTGCCGCCTGCGGACAATATCCACAATCTTCCGGGCAACCTCCGGTCTTTATAGAAAGTAACGTAGAGACTTGAACTGTGTTTGGATCGTGATGCTCCCTATGAATCGAAGCTGCCTCGTACAGCAGTTCCATCATAGGCTTATTATAAATATCCAGGATTTCTTGTTTGGTCCAGTCGTGTCGTACTCTGCTCATAAATTCAAAGTTGTTTGTAGATTTCAAAAATAGCGGAATAAGTTCAGAAAATATAATTGGCCGTTCTAAACTTTGGCAAGTAAGACACTCACCGCATTACCCCCAAAGCCAACGGCATTGACCAAAACCTTTTTAATATTTTTGGGTTCTGCGGTATTTTTATAAAAAGGAACTTGAATAGCCTTTTGATACCTCAACATTAAAATGGCCATCTCAATATTCAACATTCCCGAAGCCCCAAAAGTGTGTCCTATTTTCCATTTATTGGTAGTTAGAAAAGGAAGATCGTTATAAAATATCTTTTTAATCGCGTTACATTCAGAAATATCCCCTTTTAGGGTTCCCGGGGCATGCATTACTATGACATCGACCTCTTCTTTGGGAGTATTTTCCAAGGCCATAGCCATGGATTTTTGAAAACACCGTGCATCGGCAGAAATGGATACGTTGTGTTCCAAAAGCTCCGTTGCATAGCCAATTCCTTCGATAACCGCCAAAGCCCCATGTGGAATACCCTTTTCCAAACAGGCCACGGAGGCTCCTTCTCCCAATACCATGGTATTCCTTTTTTTGTCCAAATCGAGCGCCCTACAAGGATAACTTCGACTACGCTCAGCTACGAAGGAATTTTCAGAATCGACCGAAGACGCATAAATTTTCAAAGCTTTCATCTGTGAGATGGTGAAGGGTGTCAAAGGAGCTTCACTACCTCCTACCAAAAACTTATCGGCCATACCACTTCGAATCCAAGCAACACCATTTAACAAGGCATGTAAAGCAGTGGAACAGGTAATGGAATGTGAAAACTCGGGTCCGTCAGTACCTAGGTCATGGGCCACCCAAGAGGATATATTCCCCAAAGTGGTGGTGGGCGAAGTAAGGGAAGGTGTTCTATTATGCTTTAAATAGTCTTCATGGAAGTGCTCGAAGAGACCGGTGGCTCCCCTAGAAGATCCAATGTTGATACCGAAATTTTTATCGCTCCTTTCCAATGACTTCCAACCCGCCCTGTGAACGGCATTCCTTGCCGTGAACAAAGCATATAGGACACTATGGTCCAAATGTTGGTATTTAGAATCAGATTCCTTTAAATCCGTTATTTTCTGTTGAAGATTTTGGCTTAACCTACCTGTCCATACAGATTCTTTATCTATCTCTTGGAGCGTTAAACAATGATCAGTGTTTTGATAATTCTCCCAGATTTCCTCCAAAGTCACACCCAACGGAGAGATAGAGGCTATTGCGGTAATGGATATTTTGTCGGTTGGCAATTCCATACTATAAACTATCCAAAAGTTCGTTAATCGCGTCATGTATCCGCTGTAGCTGCGCATTGGAAATTATATAGGGCGGTAACGCATAGATTGTATTTCCTAATGGCCTTAAAAGGACGCCACGGACCATGAAAAAATTATATAATCGGTCACGTAGATTGCCATATCGTTCCGTTTCAACCTTCAAATCGATGGCCAAAATCACCCCAATGGAACGGGCATTACTAACTTTTGGATGGTTCGAAATCTTGGAAACAAACGTTTTATGTGCCGAAGCAATGTAGCTCCTTCGTTCCAAAATTTCTGGCGAATTCAGCAGTTGGAGTCCCGCAAGGGCAGCGGCACAACCTAAGGGATGAGCACTATAGGTATGGGCATGGAAAAAGCCTTTGGAGACTTCCTCGCTCAAAAAGGCATTGAAGACCTCTTGGGTACAACTTGTAATACTCAGGGGAAACATCCCGGCAGTCAAGGCCTTGCTTAGGCAGAGGATATCGGGTTGATGTAGTAGGTTTTCCGAGGCGAAGTTCTTACCGGTCTTTCCAAAACCTGTCATGACCTCATCGGCTATACAAAGAACACCGTTTTCCTGGCACTTTTGGATGAGCAGGTCCAGGCCTTCGGCGGAATGGAACTTCATACCTGCGGCACCCTGTACCAAAGGTTCGAATACAAAGGCAGCACATTTATTGCCCGATAGGATGGAATTCAGTTGGGAAAGCACTTCCTCCATATTTTCCCTTTGAGGAACGGGAATCCTTTCTACTTTTAGTAAAAAATCTTCAAAAGGACCATTGTAGACCGACAGTCCGGAGGCACTCATCGCCCCAAAGGTGTCGCCATGAAAGCCATCCTCGAAAGCAATCAATGTATCCCTTTTGTCATGTTGATTATAATGGTATTGTAAGGCCATTTTTATGGCGGCCTCCACCGCTGTGGAACCATTATCGTTGAAAAAAATCTTGGCTTGGTTTCGAGGTAATAAAGCCATCAGCTCCTCGGAAAGCTTTACGGCAGGCTCATGGGTAAACCCACTGAACATGACAAAGTCCAACTGCTTCATTTGTTCAGTGAGGGCCCTAGTAATAGCTTCGTTCCCGTGACCATACATGGCCGTGTACCAAGAGGCGATACCGTCAATATAGGAATTTCCGGCTTCGTCCCAGAACAAGGCGCCTTCAGCCTTGACAATACCCACGGGAGTAGCGGCCGTTTTGTGTTGCGTTAATGGATGCCAAAGGTGTTTTTGATCGCGTTCCGATAGATTTTTCCCTTTCATAGAATTCAAGAATCCACAATTTATCTATCTTGCAAAGATGGGAAATAAAGTTAAACCTGTTGATGAAACTTAGTATCTTAAAGGAATGCCTTTTTGGAGAATCACGATTAAATAATAGGGCCGTTTTTCTTTTACTTACCGGTATTACATTCTTTATCCGGTTTCCTTTTTTCTTTAGAGATTATATAGATCGGGACGAAAGTACTTTTATTCTTTTAGGACAATCATGGGTGGACGGACATTTACCGTATACTCAATTGTGGGATCTTAAGCCCCCTTTAACATTTGCCTTCTTTGCATCCATAATCTATGTATTTGGAAAGAGTTTTATCGCTATAAGGCTTTTTGGGGCCCTACTTATTGCCTCTACGGCTTTTTTTACCTATAAAATTGCATCCAGAATAACCTCCTTTCAGGTTGCCCTTTGGAGCGGGATATTCTGTGTTGTACTGCTCAGTTTATTTGGAAGTTTACAAGGGGTCATGTCAGAGCATCTATGTATGGCTTTTTTTGTACCCTCGCTATACTTGATTCTTTCAAATAAAGGTCCCTTTTGGTTACTCTTGGCAGGTCTAAGTATGGGGATTGCGATTATGGTAAAATTGAATATGGCCTATCCGGTGCTCTTTTTGGGTATTTATTTGGTCCTTGAACTTTTTAGCAAACAAAAAACTGTCACCTTTTGGGGGGTTCTTGCTTTTGGTCTTGGAACTATACTCATAGTTATTTTGACGATTCTTCCCTATTACCTTAACAACCAATTTGAAGTTTGGTGGAAGTCCGTGGTTCTAGCGCCTTTGGAATATAGCGAGGCAAGAAGGTTTTCCTTTTTTAAATTGGCACCCACTTTTATTGTAATTGGCGCCTTCCTATTTTATTGTTGGAAAAGGGATGTCATCTCGTTTAAGGACAGAACTTCCATCCTATTGTTTGTGGCCATTTGTGGTGTTCTTGCATCTTTTTTTAAGGGAGGTAGGATAAATGGACATTATTTGATTCAAATACATCCCATGTTAGTAATATTCCTTAGTATGTTCCTTCACCAATTATACTATCGGTTTAAAGTAAAAATACCCAGGTTTTTTCTCCTATTGCTATTTCTGATTCCAACGGAAAGTTATTTGGAATATTTCAATATTATCAAAAACAAGTTTGAAAGGGGCACATTTTATAATGGAGAAGGGTTTTCGGTTCCAAAATACATTACGGAACAAAAATTAAAAACCGATAACATATTGTTTTTAGGGTACCACATAGGATATTGGAACCTAGGAGTATTGCCCCCAACTTTAGCCGCTACACACCCTAGTAATATATGCAGGGACGAACTTTATCCGTTTTTTGATAACCCTAGGAAAAACTCACTGGAGGAACTGCGGTATATTATGGAAGTAATCAAACCCAAAACCGTGGTGGTAAGAAAGGGCAGGCTAATATTTGACAGGGATGAGAAAGAGGAAAACGAATATATTGACGCTTATTTAGCCATGCACTATAGAGTTTCGGCCACGGTAGAAAAGGCCGAGATACTTCAGAGAAAAGAGTACAATTAGCGGTTAGCAATTAGCAAAATTAGAAACTGACAACAAAAAACCAGCAACAAAAAAGGAATTGGTGGACTGGTGAAAAAGTGAGATAGTGGAATAATGAGTTAGTGGGATAGTTGTTGAACTAGAACCATTAACGAACAACCAAAAACCAAAAACTATGAACAATCTTATAGGCTCTCCAATAGATGCTTGAACTCCCCGGCATAGCGTGCCACAACGGTTTTGTCCAACCTTGGCTCCTCATCAATTCTTCCAATTAGGGGAACCCCTGTTTTATGTAATATGATCCTTTCCGTTTGGGGATTTTCCTTTCCGTTAAACAATACCGAGACATCATAGCCCTTGTTTTGTAACCAACCAATGGTCAGCAAGGTATGGTTGATACTTCCCAAATAGTGCTTGGAAACCACTACTACTTTATATTCCGGCATAATGATGTCGAACATGGTATCCTCATCATTTAGCGGAACCAAGAGGCCTCCAGCCCCTTCGATCACCAAATTCTTATCCGTAGTAGGTTCGTTAATATGGAAACGGTCTATTTTCACCCCGTCAATCTCCGCTGCGGCATGGGGACTCATGGCAGCCGTAAGCTCATAACTACTGGGCAATATATTAGTTCTATCGTTTGAAATAAGATTTTTTACGGTATCACTATCCGTTTGGTCTAGATCCCCAGACTGTATGGGCTTCCAATAATCTGCCTGAAGGGCTTCTGTTATAATTGCAGAAGCCACCGTTTTACCTACTCCCGTAGAAATACCAGTAACAAAAATCTTTTGCATGTTTAATTAATTTGATCACTTCCCGCACAAGCACAAGGGACATGTATTACAATATAGCTTTTATTTTAAGTAAAGCCTTAAACCTCTTCACTAATCCAATCTCGATTATCGAGTTATCATGCCACAATTTAGGCACTTATATTTTCTTTTCTCAAAAAAAGGAAAAAGTTTATAAAAAATCTCCTTCCTGTTATAATATACTTCAGATTTAGATGCTTTGCAGTTTGGACACGTAATTGGGTTCCCTTTTTCATCCAAAGCGTACGCTCTTATCTCGTTGTAAATCTCCAAGGCCCTATCCTTGTCTTGGGTATAGACCAGTAATTTTACACCTCCAATGGCATTACTTATCAGTGGGTCTGAATTCAAGGTGTTTTCATCACGCAGAAATACGGGAATACCTTCGGACTCCAATTTTCCTTTCATTATTTGGACATCGGCCACATATTCAAAAGAAGCCAATTGATAAAATTTCCCGTCCATATTCTAAATATACTTCGCCAATAATTGTAGGACCAACCCAATTTCCTCCTTCGAATTGTAACTATGAAGACAAAACCGTAATCGTTCCTTCCCCTCTGGAACCGTAGGGGAAAGGATGGCCTTTACATCAAAACCGTCATCGTTCAATTTAGCTGAAATCTTTCTGGTTTTTTCGTTGCCCGATATAATTACGGATTGAATCGCAGAATCACTATCGACTAGATTGGCCGCCAACTTCATTTTCTTCGCCTGGCTCTTAAAATATGCTATATTATCCATAAGAAGGCTGCGTTGGGCCTTTCCTTCAGCGGCCAAAAATTCATGGGAGGATAAAATACCGATGATATCATGTGGAGGCAGTGCCGTTGTATATATAAAGCTTCGGGAAAAATTTATGAGATAATCTCTAAGGGCATTGCTACCAAGTACTGCCGCTCCATGAACGCCTAGGGCCTTTCCAAAAGTAACGATCCTTGCAAAGATGGCCTTTTCCAATCCCGAGTCCTGTACCAACCCAAGACCTTGTTTTCCAATAACGCCAAAGGCATGTGCCTCATCTACTACCAGTCTATACCCTTCGGATTCACAAAAGGACGCGAACTGTTTTAAATCCGGGGAGTCACCATCCATGGAAAAAACGGATTCCGTAACGATGTACACTTCCACATCCGCTTCATCCAATAACGTATTTTTGATTTTCTCCTTTAAATCCGATAGGTCGTTATGCCCGAATTTATAGCTCTTGGCATGGCTCAATTGCAATCCATCGCGGATACTGGCATGTACAAGTTCATCATAAAAGACAAAATCCCCCCGTTGCGGAATACACCCAAAAAATCCGATATTGGCATCGTACCCTGAATTAAAAACTAGGGCATTCTCAGTATTATGGATCTGTGCCAATTTGGATTCCAAATCCTGAAACAGGAAATGGTTTCCAGTCAGTAATCGAGAACCTGTAGCCCCGTTTTGGCTTATATTATGTTTTAACAATAATTGGAAAGTCTTGGAGAAAAGGGTTTCGTTCTTGGCAAAACCCAAGTAATCGTTCGAGGAGAAATCAACCAATCCAGAAGGAAAGCTCAACTGTCTTAAAGATCCATCACTTGCTCTCTCATCAAGTTTTTTTTGAAGTTTTTTGGGAAGGTCTACCATTCCATCAAATTTAAAGCACAATCTATCAAAAAACCCAAAGAGAAAAATATTTTTTGATGCTATTTTTTATGGTACCGGCAGGTAATTCGCAAACTACTACCAAGTGCGTATTTATATTGTCATTTACGACCTAAACTCAAAAATTCAATCCGTAAATCTGTATATTTAAAACCGATGTTTCAAATTCTTTTATTATGAAATCCATACGTCCTCTATTTATACTATTCTGTGCAATTTCGTTTTCGTGGGCACAAACCAACACCTACACCATTTCCTTTCCGAATGCGGTCCACCACGAAGCGATAATTACGGCGACTTTTCCGGCCGTTACCACAGATACCCTATCGGTACGTATGAGCAGGACTTCCCCAGGGAGGTATGCCCTTCACGAATTTGCAAAGAATGTCTATGGGCTTAAAGCCTACGACGGTAATGGAAGTCCCTTGAAAGTGAATAGGCCAGACCCATACCAATGGGAAATACTTGGTCATGACGGTACCGTAAAAATCGAGTATATCCTATTTGCAAACCGTGGGGGCGGTACATATTCACAAATAGACGAAACCCATGCCCATTTAAATATACCGGCTACTTTTATGTTTGCACCAAGTTTGGAGGAAAGACCCATCGAAGTCACTTTTGATACAAGAGAAGATTTGAATTGGAAGGTTGCCACGCAACTACCCTTGGTTTCAGGTACCACCTATACGGCACCCAACTTGCAGTATTTTATGGATAGTCCCGTAGAAATTAGTGATTTTGACATGAGGGAATTTGATGTGGACGGACAAAAAATCCAGTTTGTTCTCCACCACAACGGAACGGATGAGGAACTGAATACTTATTTTGAAAAGGTAAAGAAAACGGTCTTGACAGAAAAGGAGGTTTATGGAGAATTGCCCAATTTTGATTATGGCCGATATACGTTTCTAGCCTGTTATATCCCCAATGCATCGGGCGACGGTATGGAGCATCGAAATTCGACCATTTTAACAAGTACTAGAAGTTTGGCCGACGGAGGTATGGAGCGAAATATTGGAACCGTTTCCCACGAGTTTTTTCACGCTTGGAACGTAGAAAGGATACGTCCAAAAAGTTTGGAGCCCTTCGACTTTGAAAAAGCCAATATGAGCGGGGCCCTTTGGTTTGCTGAAGGTTTTACGAGTTATTACACAAACCTAATACTCTGTAGGGCGGGATTAATGACACCTGAGGAATATATAGAAGGTCTAACGGGAACGTTCAATTATGTATGGAACTCACCGGCCAGACAATTTTTCAACCCCATAGAGATGAGCTACCAGGCACCTTTTGTAGATGCCGCCACTTCGGTCGATCCTGTCAACAGGGAGAATACGTTCATTTCCTATTATTCGTATGGTAGTGTTTTGGGCTTGGCCCTAGACCTTGCTTTAAGGGAAAAAGGATTGAACTTGGATGGGTACATGAAACTTGTTTGGGAAAAATTTGGTAAGACCCAAATTCCCTATAAAATAAAGGACTTACAAAACACATTGGGCGAATATGCCGGAAAGAAGTTTGCCGATACTTTCTTTAATTCCTATATCTATAAAAGCGAAATGCCCAATTACAAAAGCCTTTTTGAAATAGTAGGTGTAGCACTTGAAACAAAGGCTGAGTCGGCTTATTTAGGAATTTCCGCTCGTTTGAATGGAGACGGCCATGGCGAAATAACCACGAATCCAAAAATGGGAAGTCCTGCATACATAGCAGGTTTGGATAAAGGGGATATTATTACCTCCATTAATGGGAGCGCATTTCCTAATGGGCAACAATTTGATGACTTCCTATCTCAATTTAACCCAGGAGATGTCCTAAAAATTGAATTTGAAAGATTTGGAAAGCCAAAAACAACCCAAGCAAAATTGGTTCCCAGTCCCATATATGTTATTTATCCTTCGGAGAAAGAAGGGGATGAATTGACAAAAAAGCAACGCGATGCCAGGAAGGACTGGTTAAAGCTGAAATAGATGGATATACACTACTGTCGCGCCACCTCGGACGAGGATCTACATGACATCCTGGAGCTTCAACAAAACAATACACCAAGTTTCCTTTCCGATGAAGAAAAGTCAAAGGAGGGCTTTTTAACGGTCATCCACACTTTTGATTTGTTGAAGCTGATGAATACGGATTGTCCACATATCATCGCAAAGGTTAATGATGAAGTTATAGGCTATGCCTTATGCATGACACGGAAATTCGGTTCCGAAATTCCTCTTCTGTCCCCCATGTTCAAAATGTCGGATATTTTCTTGGCCGGAAAAAAGTACTTGGCCATGGGACAAATCTGTGTTGCCAAGGAATTTAGGGGTCAAGGGGTATTTAGGGGGTTGTATTCCTTTTATAAACGACAACTTCAACAAGATTTTGACGGACTAATTACCGAAGTGGCCGCAAGCAACAAACGTTCCTTAAACGCCCATTTGAGTGTAGGATTTAAAATCCTGCAAACCCAGGTATCCGAGGGTATTTCCTGGGAATTGGTCTATTGGGATTGGAACTAATTGTTTCTTTTTACAATATTTTATTATTGTTTTTCAATAATTATTTTATATTTGTTATTGTTAAACAATAATTTTGTTATGAAAATGTTTGGTCCAAAATCAGTCTCAAGTTATTTGTTCTATGTTTTCCGCTTAGGGGCCATTGGCTCCTTAGTTTTGGCACTTTTTATTTTACTTTCCTTTGTTATAGGCAATTATGAACTAAAAGATGGTCGTTTTACCATTCCTTTTCCACTGTTCCCCTACTTTGACGTCAAGGGTGATTATAAAACTTCCATCATAATAAGCATCACACTAGTTTTAATTTACGGTGGTGGATTTCTTTACAGTTTGTCAATGATTTTGAAATCATTCAAGTCGGCAGTTCTTTTTAGTCCAGCGGCCATTCGTCATTTAAAAATATTGGCAATGATCAATATATTGGTTTTCCCAATAGTATATTTATCGTTACGGCTGATAATACTGAATATTTCAATAATGAATGGGATCCATAATTTGATTCTCAGTTTAATATTCGGTGTGTTTTTGCTCTTTATTGCTGCAATTTTCAAAAGAGGACTTAAAGTTCAAAATGAAAACGATTTAACGATTTAGTATGGGAATCGTCGTAAACTTAGATGTCATGTTGGCAAAACGGAAAATGAAGAGCAAGGAACTTGCTGAAGCCATTGGTATAACAGAAGCCAACCTTTCCATTTTGAAATCGGGTAAGGCAAAGGCGATTCGATTTTCAACACTTGAAGCAATTTGCAAGGTCTTAGAATGTCAGCCCGGGGATTTATTGGAGTTTGAGAGTTAAAAACAGAGCAGAAATCAAAAGACAAAAAATACGGAATTAACACCCTTATAGTCCACTAAAGGGGCAATAAAAAACCCAATTCATTCGAATTGGGTCATTATTATTTTAGTCCCCGTCTTTTGGAGGGGTTAGGGGAGGCCTTTTTAATCCGCCAAAACAATCACTTTATTATCTTTCAGTTCCACGGTACCACTGGAAATCTCCAAAACCGTATTTCCATTTTGATCTTTGGTGAATTTGGAAGCAAATTCCTCATCCAGAGAGACATTACCTTGAACCTTTACCTTTCCTTCCTGCAAAAGGGAAACAATGGGTGCGTGGTTTTGCAACATTTGAAATTCCCCATTTATACCGGGAACGGTTACTGAAGCCACCTCTCCTGAAAATAAAGTTGCCTCGGGCGATACAATTTCTAAATACATACTTCTCTAGTTATGAGTTTTAAGTTAAAAGTTAAGAGTACAAGTAACTAAAACTATGAACTAATAACTTTAAACTATTAACTGTTTACGCTTCGGCAAGCATTTTTTCTCCTGCTTCAATAGCCTCTTCGATAGTACCTTTTAGGTTGAAGGCAGATTCTGGCAAGTGATCCAACTCACCGTCCATAATCATATTAAACCCTTTTATGGTCTCCTTAATATCTACAAGGACTCCTGGGATACCCGTAAACTGCTCGGCAACGTGGAAGGGTTGGGATAGAAAACGCTGTACACGTCTTGCACGACCTACAGCCAGTTTATCCTCTTCGGACAATTCTTCCATACCCAAAATCGCGATAATGTCCTGTAACTCTTTATAACGTTGCAACAACTCTTTAACACGTTGTGCACAAGCATAATGGTTTTTTCCTAAAATCTCCGGTGTTAAGATCCTAGAAGTGGAATCCAAGGGATCTACCGCTGGGTAGATACCCAATTCGGCAATCTTTCTGGAAAGTACCGTTGTAGCGTCCAAATGGGCAAAAGTAGTTGCGGGAGCCGGGTCAGTTAAGTCATCCGCAGGTACGTAAACCGCCTGTACCGAAGTAATGGAACCTCTTTTGGTCGAAGTAATTCGTTCCTGCATAGCACCCATCTCAGTAGCCAATGTTGGTTGGTAACCTACCGCAGAAGGCATACGACCTAACAATGCAGATACTTCTGAACCGGCTTGCGTAAATCGGAAAATATTATCAACGAAGAAAAGAACGTCTTTTCCTTGTCCTTCCCCTGAACCGTCACGGAAATACTCGGCAATGGTCAAACCAGAAAGGGCTACACGGGCACGTGCTCCCGGTGGTTCGTTCATCTGTCCAAAAACGAATGTCGCTTTGGAATCCTTCATGGCCTTTTTATCCACTTTGGACAAATCCCATCCACCTTCTTCCATGGAGTGCATAAAATCATCACCGTATTTAATAATACCGGACTCCAACATCTCACGAAGTAAATCGTTCCCCTCACGGGTTCTTTCTCCAACACCGGCAAACACGGAAAGTCCACCGTGTCCTTTGGCAATGTTATTGATCAATTCTTGGATCAAAACCGTTTTTCCAACACCAGCACCACCAAAAAGACCAATCTTACCACCTTTCGCATAAGGTTCGATCAAATCGATTACCTTAATACCGGTAAACAGTACCTCTGTAGAAGTGGAAAGGTCCTCAAACTTTGGAGCTTCCCTGTGAATAGGCAAACCATCCTTACCGGATTTGGGCAAATTGCCCAATCCATCAATAGCATCACCAATAACATTAAACAGACGTCCGTATACATCATCCCCTATAGGCATCTGAATCGCAGCACCTGTAGCAACGACTTCAGTTCCCCTGCTCAATCCGTCGGTAGAATCCATTGAGATGGTCCTAACTGTATTCTCTCCAACATGCGACTGAACTTCCAAAACCAATTTTGAATTGTCCTTATTGGTTATCTCCAAGGAGTCATAGATTTTAGGAAGGTCATCTCCCGACTGAAATTCTACATCAACCACGGGTCCAATGATTTGCGAAACTTTACCTGTAACTTTTGACATTACTAATCTGTTTATATATTACTTTAAAAATATCTTAAAAAATGCTCTGATTTTCAGGCTGCAAAGATATGCCTTTCCCTTTTAAACAAAAATTGTTTTTTTGGGTTTTTTCCAAAACAAAAAAGATGCACTAAAATGCATCTTTTTTGTTAGTTCTTATCATTTTAGAGCTATTGCAGGGTTGGTGAAAAGTTGGTAGGATAATCCCCTACATTAACCAAATTGCCTGAATCCTCAAAATTGGAACCATATGTAGCATCGATAGCCTTCATGAATTCATTGGCCAATAGCGCATATCCCCTAGCCGTTGGATGGATACCATCCAATGAAAAAGCCCCACCAGTTACCAGACTAGCCGTTAGGGTGTATTGACCACTTGTTATTCCTCCATTCGCCAATTGGTTCAAAAGAGCATTGGCGTCAACGAATGCCAAACCTGCCTGACTGGCAGCCGCGGAAATAATTGCATTAAATGCATCTGTGGCATTCGCAATTTCCATTTGTTCCTCAGGAATTAGAACCCATTTATCCGCCAAGGGCAAGGTAATGCCCTCCACTGAAAATTGGCCCGCCAATTCTTGGGAAAGTCCCTGGGCCATTAAAGCACCGGCCACCTCTAAATTTGGCTGACCAATAACGGCAGAAGAGGGCAAGACAAACAAATCGTCTTCAGTAGCCTCACGTGCCTGCCCATAGGTTGTCCCCAACAAATTGGCCACTAAGGGAGCCGCTTGCGCCGGCAACCCAAAGGATTGTACAAATGCGGGGAACGTAGGACTGGCATTCAGCACTCCCGCAATTTGGGCGGAGAGGTCCGTTAAAGTTTCATCTTGGATAATGACCTCACTGGCCGCCGTGGTGGAAAATTCAATAGATCGCTCAGGTACGCCCAAAAAGGCAAAGACCTGATTCAGCTGCCCAAATATTCCATTCAAGGTAGGAATCAACGGCCCAAACGACTCGTTGGTGGGGTCCAATGGATTATGTGGCACGGTCGTAAAATGAGGTATACTCGTAACATCCGGGATATTGGCAACCACCCCTTGAGCCCCACCAGATGTAAGTGTTTGTATCAAAGCGCCGTAGGTATTTTCAAATCCAACACCCGGAGGACCATCAATTGGAGTTATTGGGTTGGTTCCATCACCTCCTGTAGTGGCATAACCAAGTACATCATTGTTTCCGATCCATAAAGAAAAGAACGTTGGGGATTGGCTTACGGCCATTTCCAGAACACTGATATTTGGCGTGGAACCCGTCATTCGAACAAAATAAGGATTGGCCAACCCTAAGGACACATTGCCCAAATTACCGTAACCAGGAGCTAACAGATGAAAGCTTTTGGCCCCAGGTACTCCCAAATTGTTAAAAGGTCCCGTAGGATTATTTAGTGCAATATCCGTACCTACTGTTACGGGTCCAATTATGGATTCAAGTGACACAGGACCTGCCCCTCCAAATACCAATCTTGGCCCTTGAATTCGGTTACCACCAGCGGCCAGACCGCCAAAATTATCGCTGGTTAGCGGTTGTACGAACGCGCCACCTCCTGCTATCGCAAATTTTTGGGAAAGTATATTTGGCAAGGAAAAATTTTGCCCAGCTTGAAACAATGCACCATCCGTAAAACCGGCCGTTAGGGAATTTCCCAAAGAAATATAATTGGAAAAATCAGCTGAGCCTGACGTAAGTTCTGGTTTGGCTTCAGGTTCAATACTTGGGTCCAAATCTACATCCTCCGGGTCGTTACAATTAGTAAAGACCAATAGAAGGGAGGATAAAAATATATAGGTTATTCTTTTCATTTCTAAACGGAATTTAAATTTCATTTTTAGTTGTTGATTGTCCATGACAGATAATACATAGACCCAATAAATCCGGTTCCGAAGGCCGTAAAGTATTCATCGCCCAACAAGTTGTTACCACCAATCTTAAAGGTAGATTTTATGCTAGGTACAGTGTAATTGATCTGTGCATCTACCACATGGAATTCCGGAACGACCCCATTACCAAAAGTAGCCTCCCAGTAGTAATCATCGCTGAACCTGTAGTTGACATTGAAACCAAAATTCTTGAACAGCTCTGCATTACCAAAAGAAGCCTTAAACTGGTGTTCCGGTGTATTAAATCCCACTTGGAAATCAGGATTGGCAACCCTGTCAAAATCCAACTTCGCATACGTATAGCTTCCACTTAAGTCAAAATCACCTAAAACCTTTGCGGTAAGCCCTAAAGAAGCTCCATAGGAATTAATGTTTACATCTGAATTGGTATAGGCTTGATAAGTCTGAAAATCACGATTTGATATAGCCGCCACAGACAAGGACCCATCACCGACTGTACCGTAATAGGGTGCAATAACATTTTCAGGGGCCAAGAAATTGCTATAGCTATTGTAATAGGCACTTAAGTCTATAACTAATTTTTTGACCTTCCCACGATAGCCTACCTCCGCCGATGTAACCTGCTCTGGCTGTACCACATCTGGATTAGCAATCTCAAGGACTGCCGGGTTTCCTGTTTCCGATAACCTCAAAACAGATTCTGCAGTATAAGAATTCTCGTAAGCAGCTCTACCCGTTTGAACGATAGTACTTGGTTGTCCCAATAGCTGTCCTCCTCCACTAACATCAAATGTCCTTTGATACCTATCCAGGTTATCTGGTGCGGCACCGACCAAAATGGCCCTACCTGCATCCAAGCCAATAAAAAGATCCTGCGTGGTAGGGTTTCTAAAACCAGTTTGTATGGACGCCCTAATGTTATGGTCTCTATTTAAGGTATACCCTGCCGAAAATCTAGGCGAGAAAAAGCCATCAAAAAATTCATTTTTATCGTATCGTACGGAAGCAGTCAATTTTAGGCTTCTTTCATCCGCCATTTCAATCTTTTTTTGTACCTGTGTATATAAACCATATTCAGAGTAATCAATCGGTCCATCCGCATCCGTATAAATAGTTCCGAAGGAATTTAGACTGTACTGCCTGAATGAACCCCCTATTTGTACTTCTGCCCAGTCCCATAAATGACCAAAATTATAATTGGCATCTGCGTGATAGTATTTAGAGGCATCCCTGAACTGCGATCCCCTAGAGAGGTCTGGGTTCTTGATTACTCTATCAAAGGCCGCCTGAAATTCTGGAGTGCCGGGCAAAAACCTTCCTGATTCCGCCTGGGCCCTAGCGGCAGCATGGGCCTGCTCTTCCGTGGCACCAGCCAATGATGCCTGCACAAAAGTACCCGTATACTCTCCGAACCAAGTATTATCGTCTTTCCATGCCCTGTTGATATTGATTCCCGTAAAAACCATATCATAGGAGTCCCCGGCCTTATCGGATACTACATAACCTCTTAGGAAAAAATTGTCGTTCCTAAGTTCCAATTTATGTTGTTCTTGAAAAAAGTTCGCTATGTTATAGCGGTTGGTACCTTGGTAAATGGTATTTCCTGTACCTATTTTACCTACATAGGAAATCTCTAGGTTGTTGCCCTCTATCGGCCTATAGTAAAGGCCCCAGTCTGATTTAATACTTCGGGCGGTATAGTTTGTCAAATCGCCCTCGTTGTAGCCAGTACGGCTAACTTCAACCGAAGGGACCAAGGCATTTGCTCCATTTGGAAGGATTCCCAAGCCTTCTAAGGTTACGGCCACATCTTTTATATCCGTAGATACTTCGTCCCCGTAGACATTTATACCATCATAATTTAAGGCATCCCTTGTGCGCCCAGGTACAAATTTATCAACAGTGCTGTTAGCGGCCCAATCGGTACCATCCAGATAACCAAAATTCCATTTTATAGCAAACTTATCACTGAACTTATGGGCAGCTCGCACACCCACATCTGTATACGAATTGGTACCCGCAGCTTCCTGGGAAGTAACACCTTGTTTAACCGAAACACTAATGCCTTGATAATCAAATGGACTTTTACTTCTCATAAATAGGATACCATTAAAAGCATTGGCTCCATATAATGCGGATGCCGCCCCTGGTAACAATTCTACACTAAGAACATCCGGTTCTATCATACCTACCAAGTTCCCAATAGGGAAGTTCAAGGCCGGAGTGGAGTTGTCCATCCCATCCACCAACTGCATGAATCTGGTATTTGCGAAAGTTGCAAATCCTCTGGTATTGACCGACTTAAAGGTTAAACTATTGGTGTTCACATCAACGCCCTTTAGGTTTTCGAGCCCACTATAAAAATCGGCCGATGCCGTATTTTTTATCGTTTCGATACCCATTCTTTCGACAGTGACCGGAGATTCAAATATCCTTTCAGGAGTTCTGGATGCGGAAATCACCACCTCGTCCAAGAACGTTTGGGCTTCGGATAAAACAACCCGTACAGTCTGGTTATCAGAGGTAATGTTTTGGAGTCCATCGGTATACCCAATGCTCGTAATACTTAACTGAAATGGGGGAACTTCAGAAGTCTGTAACACAAAATTACCGTCAAAATCGGTAGTAGTCCCAATGGCCTTGCCTACAATGACAATGTTGGCTCCAGGAATTGGCTCGCCGTTTTGGTCAACGACGTTTCCATTGATTGTAGTCTGCGCAAAACTTGCCGATCCAAACAAAATCAATGCTAACAGTAGTATTGTTCTCATTCTAAATTTGAGTTAAAATTTTTCGCAGATGAAGATACAGATAATTTCATACGAAAAATAGGAATTTGAAAAAAATTATGCATGCATAGTATTATTTTAATAAAATTGCCCCTATATTTTATAGGTAATCACAATCCAAAAACAAAAAAGGACGCAAAATTGCGTCCCTTTTCTTCTAAGTTTTTCGATTTTACTCTACCGTCACCGATTTTGCCAAGTTTCTGGGCTGGTCTACATTACACCCGCGCATCACGGCAATGTGATAGGAAAGTAATTGCAGCGGAATTGTTGTAAGCAACGGTGAAAGACTTTCCAAGGTCTCTGGAACTTCTATGACGTGATCTGCCAATTCCTTTACCTGTTCATCACCTTCCGTAACGATGGCAATAATCTTTCCCTTTCTGGATTTTATTTCCTGGATGTTACTGACCACTTTTTCATAATGCCCCTTTTTGGTGGCAATTACAAAAACGGGCATATGCTCGTCTATCAAAGCAATAGGTCCATGTTTCATTTCGGCCGCAGGGTAACCTTCTGCATGTATATAGCTGATTTCCTTTAGCTTTAAAGCACCTTCCAGTGCCACGGGGAAATTATATCCCCTGCCCAAATAAAGGCAGTTGGGCGAATCCTTATATACATCGGCGATAATCTCTATCAATGGGTTGGCTTCCAGTGCCTTTTCAACCTTATTGGGTATCGTCTCCAACTCGGTAAGGAATTCGTGGAATTTTGTTTCAGAAAAAGTACCCTTCTCCTTGGCCAACTTTAGCGCCAACAACGTCAATACGGTTATCTGGGTGGTGAAGGCTTTTGTAGAAGCCACACCTATTTCCGGTCCGGCATGTGTATATGCTCCGGCATCGGATTCCCGAGCAATGGAAGAACCCACTACGTTACAAACACCAAATACAAAAGCCCCTTTCTCCTTTGCCAACTTTATTGCCGCCAAGGTGTCAGCCGTTTCCCCGGATTGTGAAATGGCAATAAGCACATCCTTTTCGGTAATTACGGGGTTTCGATATCGAAATTCCGATGCATATTCTACCTCAACGGGAATTCTGGCCAAATCCTCAAATATATATTCTGCTACAAGACCCGCATGCCAAGATGTACCACAGGCAACAATGATAATCCTATTGGCATTCATGAATTTTTCCAAATTTTGGTCTATTCCCGCCATTCGAATTATTCCTTGGTCCGCAAGTAGCCGTCCTCTATAAGTGTCCTTTATGGCCCTAGGTTGTTCGTATATTTCCTTTAGCATAAAGTGGTCATAACCTCCTTTTTCTATTTCCTCCAAGTTCATTTGGAGCTCCAGTATTCTTGGATAGGCTACGGCATCATTCTTAATCTTTCTAAGTTTAATCTCCTTCCCAAGTCTTACAATAGCCATTTCCTCGTCTTCAAGATATACGGCGTTATTGGTAAACTCAATAAATGGTGAAGCATCCGATGCTATAAAAAATTCGTTTTCCCCAATTCCAATAGCCAAAGGACTACCCAATTTCGCCACAACGATTTCATCTGGTTTTTTACGATCAAAAACAGCTATGGCATAGGCACCTACAACTTGATTTAAAGCTATTTGCACTGCTTGGCCCAATTTAACGTCCTCCGTTTTTTTAACCTCTTCAATAAGATTGACCAAAACCTCAGTATCTGTGTCCGATGTAAAAGTATAGCCCCGTTTGGTCAACTCCTTTTTAATGGATTCATAGTTCTCTATGATTCCATTATGGATGATAACCAAATCGCCTGAATTGGAATAGTGTGGGTGGGAATTCACATCATTTGGAACGCCATGGGTGGCCCACCTTGTGTGGCCAATTCCTATGGAGCCGTTTTGGGAAATGCCGTTGGCCTTATGCCTTAAATCTTCAACCTTACCCTTCGTTTTGACCAAATTGATCTGGCTGCCATCATACAAAGCAATTCCGGCACTATCATACCCACGATATTCCAATCGTTGCAATCCTTTCATGATTATTGGATAGGCATCCCTATGTCCAATGTAGCCAACTATTCCGCACATATTATTTAATTAGAATTAGAAAAAGTAGTTCAAAAATAATCCAATGAACAAAAGTTCAATAAGTTATCTGTTTATTGAACGAATAAATCCTGTAAAGTGTATACGTTGTATGAAAAAAATCTGACAAAACAACTTTGAAAATTTTATTCTGTTTTGGTATAGCTTATTTCCAACTTTAACCTTTTATTGTAGTTAGGATCTGTTTCAGGGATATTACTCCCGAACAAAACAGTACCTAGTGGGGTAAGATTGGAAGTTATTGGAATATTTTCCTCTTCACCATTGGCAAATATGGCATTTAGGACATTGGAGTTTTGAATGCTTGTCGTAAGTGTAAGGCCCAACGTACTATTTACCGAATCCCGCACAACCAAATTATTAATATGATCCGTTATTCTAACCGTATATTTTAACCCAAGGCCATTTTCCTCTACAAGAATACCATCATAATTCAAATAGGTGCCGAATAACCCTCCAACCGTTGAATTACGTTCCGTGGCGGCATTGTATAAGGGGTTTTTGGTTTCAGAATTGTACAAATAGAGACGAGGTGGCTCTGCAGGCTCCATAGCCATACCTGGATAACTTCTATCCACATAGAACACCAAATTCGCTTCATTGATAATCCAATTATTGGCCCTAATCTCCTCCAAAATATTCTCAGCGTTATCCGGTTCAAAGAGCTCAATTTCCGTAGTTAAACCGGCTGCTCCTTTTAAGAAGATACGGGAGGCGTTTTGCTGGGTATTCAAAGCATCTATGACATCCTGCGGATAACTGTCATTTATATATGTGTTTACAGCGTTCCCTGAAAATCCAGATGCGGCAGAACCTGACAATAGACCTAACGTAAACGTGTTTTCACGCTCTTCAAGCCCTCCTTCCTCAGAGTTGAAGGCATTATACGTGTAAATAATGGAAATATTGGCCTGTGTCAAATCAAGCAATAGCATTGTAGGCTCTCCAATGGATTCCAAAAGAGATAGATGGATACCCCTTAAAAATTCTGAAAAATTTGCCTGACTCAATAATTCTGGCGAACCTTCCTTATTAAGTATATTATCCTGAAAAAATTGTTTGTTCAATGGGACTCTTATTCCCGGATCTAGCTTGGAAAAAATCAGGGATTCATCAACATCTTCTGTAGTTTCATCATCTTCGCCAGGCAGTAAGATTTCTTTATTATCGACAGTAATACTACCATCCACATCAGAATCAAACAAAACTTCTGATACAAATGTAGGCGCAAATTGTTGATTAGAATAGTACTGTTGAGCCTCCTGAAAATTAGAGTTAGGGTCTAGATCCCTAAGAAAATAAGTGGATCGTTGTACTTTCAGTCCAATAACTACAGGTCCGTCCACGTCATCAAAATTTCTAGCATTTACGTAAATGCTGTCCAAATCTATTGTATTGGCAAAATTATTTGCAAATATTCGGGAATCATCCGTATCATTGAGTCCATCAAGGTTCAAATCGACACTTTGGTCATCCAAGGGATCCGTATTGGCCGTTCTTTCCTCCCCATTTGTTGCTCCATCCCCGTCGCTGTCATTCGTTGCGTCTTCAGGAAGGTCATCAAATTCATCGGCTACACCATCGTTGTCCGTATCCCTTAATATCGCTTTGGTTAAGTAGGGAATATACAGGTAAACCTCCTTGACAGTTTCATCTTCATCAATGGTGGTTTCAGAATCATCGCTTGCGGCATTATCTTCTATACTTTGGGAAAGAACCCCAAAAGTTGGATTGCTGGTTGGCAATCTTAATTGTGTTGTAATAGAAGCAGTAGTCCTTCCATAGACAGGATCATCAAAGATGCCTAGTTGGTAAACCGGCAACTTATTGGTCCTAACCGCTTCAATATTACGGTTGTACGCGAACACATCGTATACCTCCTTTCCCGTTGAAAACGGATTTTCGCCCGTTACTCCCGCACCTATAGTCGTCAGGTCTTGCTCGCAGGATAAAAATATCGCAGATATTAAAAATGCCCCACATAGTATGGGTATAGCCCGCTTTTGAAAAATGTTCATTCAGATTATTTTAAAACTTGCGTATTATAAAAATTAGCATATGCTTCCTCAAATTCTTGGATAGGAACATATCCTAACACAGGTTTTTCTTGGTTGGAAATATGTGTTGTTAAATCTTCCGGAATTTCTTCCGAGGCTAAAATAATGGCATCGGAATAATCGACGGCCACTTTTAACAAATTATTATAGGAGGGGTTTTCCAAAGAGGCAATTTCTTCTTCGGGAATACCATCAAAAGCGATCCTTTTGATCATATCCTTATCAAGCTCTCCCTCAAAAGTCTTACCATAGACGGAAAGGACTATTTTACTATCGGCAAAAAGTGGTTCGTCTGCGTAATACTTCTTAAGATATAGCGGCAACAAACTGGCCATCCATCCATGCACATGTATGATATCAGGCGACCAATTTAATTTCTTGACGGTTTCCATGACACCTTTGGCAAAAAAAATGGCCCTTTGGTCATTATCAGGAAACAACTCCCCTTTTTTATCTGCAAAAGTTGCTTTACGCTTAAAATATTCTTCGTTGTCTATAAAATAAACCTGTATACGTTCCCTTGGAATGGAAGCTACCTTAATGATCAACGGCATGTCCATATCGTTTATGACAAGATTCATACCAGACAACCGGATCACTTCATGTAATTGATGTCTTCTTTCGTTGATGTTACCGTACCTCGGCATAAAGATCCTGATCTGGCCTCCATTGCTATTGACCATTCTAGGAGCCTCATAGGACATATGTGAAACTTCATTTTCGGGGAGGTATGGAACTAATTCAGAAGATACAAACAATACCTTTTTACCATTCATAAAAACTTTCTTTTATTTTTCGTGGAAACGCAGGTGCAAAATTACAAAAAATATAGAGATTACCAGTATTTATAGTAAGTTTGCTCGCTAATTACGTTTTCACATGCTCCCCATCAAGACTAAAAATGAACTTGATAAACTATTAAAAAGTAAGTCCAATTCAAAAGTGCTAGGTCTTGTTCCAACCATGGGGGCATTGCATAAAGGGCATTTGGAACTGGTTAAAAAAGCGGTTCAGGAGAATGATCTTGTCGTAGTAAGCATTTTTGTAAATCCTACGCAATTCGACAATCCGGAAGACCTTAAGAAATACCCTAGAGACCTGTCCAAGGACCTTGCCCTCATTGAAAGCATTGATTCAGACATTCTTGTTTTTGCACCATCCGTTTCTGAGATTTACGAGCACTCCGTCCACTCAAAAACATATGATTTCCAGGGTTTGGACAACGTGATGGAAGGAGAATTCAGGGACGACCATTTTAATGGGGTAGGTACGATAGTGGAGCAACTTTTCAAACTAATTAAACCGGATAACGCCTATTTTGGAGAAAAGGATTTTCAACAACTACGTATTATAAAAAAACTGGTGGAAATACAGAAAATTCCCGTGAATATTATTCCCTGCCCTATTATTAGGGAAGCCCACGGATTGGCAATGAGTTCCAGAAATGAAAGGTTGAGCGAAAAAATGCGACTAAAGGCGGGGTTTATCTTTAAGACCTTGCAATCTGCCAAGGAAAAATTTGGCACGAAAAGTGCTTTAAAGGTGAAGGAATGGGTAAAAAACCAATTTCTTAAAGAGGGGGATTTTGAGGTGGAATATTTTGAAATTGCCGATGTGGAAACGTTAAGCCCATTGAAAAGAAAAGTAAAGAACAAAAAATATAGGGCGTTTATTGCCGTTTATGCCGAAGATGTAAGGCTAATTGACAACATAGCACTCAATTGATTAATTTTGTCCCATGCAAGTACAAGTAGTAAAGTCCAAGATTCATCGTGTAAAAGTAACAGGAGCAGACCTGAACTATATAGGAAGCATTACCATTGACGAGGACTTGATGGATGCTGCCAATATTATACAAGGAGAAAAGGTCCAGATCGTGAACAATGACAATGGCGAACGACTTGAAACCTATGTAATACCCGGTCCTAGAAATAGCGGAGAGATCACCCTAAATGGGGCGGCAGCCAGAAAAGTAGCCGTAGGGGATGTTCTTATTTTGATTACTTATGCCTGGATGCCTTTAGAGGAAGCAAAAACCTTCAATCCAAGCCTCGTTTTCCCAGATGAGAAAACCAATCTATTGAAATAGGTTTGCTTTCTACTTTATTAGATTGCTTATATGCTCCATATGCTTTTGAAAAATACTTACTTACCTTAGCGAATTGCAACGTATTCCAGTAGTGTGAACAAATCCTTGAAAAAGACCCTAAAATTAGTCATTCCCATTCTTATTGGAGTGTTTTTAGTGTTGTATTGGTATTTGAAGACCTCTCCGGAGAATAGGGAGCAAATCCTTTTTTATATCAAGGAGGCCGATCCATTCTGGGTTTCTATTTCATTGTTATTGGGTATCATAGGACATATATCCAGGGCGGTTCGATGGAACTATTTGTTGGAACCCTTGGGATACCGTCCAAAACTCATCAACAACGTTCTAATGATTTTCATGGCCTATCTGGCCAATTTGGGGATACCGCGAACTGGTGAGATTTTAAGGGCAACAGCCTTGTCAACGTATGAAGGGGTGCCTTTTGAAAAAGGCTTTGGAACCATAGTCACAGAAAGGGTCATTGATTTGATCATGCTGTTGATCGTGGTCATAATCACGCTCTTTTTACAGACCGATATTATCATCACCTTTTTTGAACAACGTGGATTCAATGCCAGCGGACTGATCATCTTGGGAATTGCCGGATTGGCGGCGGCCCTCATTTTCTTTTTGTTCATCAAAAAATCAGATAATCCAGTAGCATTGAAAATCAAGTCCTTTGTAAAAGGTTTATTGGATGGTGTTTTCAGCATATTTAAAATGAAGAAAAAGTGGGCATTCGCATTTCATACACTCCTGATTTGGGCTTGCTACATTGGCATGATGTGGGTTATAAAGTTCACTGTTCCAGAAACCACGCAACTATCCCTAAATGAAATCATGGTAGCTTTTGTTTTTGGCGCCTTTGCTATGGCTACTACCAATGGCGGTGTGGGCCTTTTCCCCATATTGGTGAGCAAGGCCTTGGGTCTCTTTGGTATAAGTTCCGTATCTGGGGACGCCTTTGGATGGATCATGTGGATCGCCCAAACCCTAATGAACATTATATTTGGTGCAATATCTTTTCTCCTATTACCGTTATTGAACAGAAACAAGTAAAAAGCGTTTTCTGTTTAATTAATACCTATGCGTCATATACTTACCCTTTTGGCCCTTCTATTAGTTTGCCTTGGAAGCGCCCAAACTACACAAGAGATATTCGAGTCCTTTAAACTTCAGGAGCGAAGGGATGTACAATATTACTTCCCTCCCAACATGGACGAGGACAAAAAATATCCTTTGATCGTGGTACTGGATGCCAATTATCTTTTTGATCAGGTTGTGGCCACTTCAAAATATTACAGTCAATTTCACGGCATGCCAGAAAGTATTGTTGTTGGAGTAAACCAAAGTAAGAATGGCATCCGGTTGGAAGATTGTGCCTTTGATCCTGAAAGTGGTCTCCCCATTGAAAAAGGGAAGCAATTCTATGAATTTATCGGGATGGAGCTGATTCCATACTTAGATTTAAATTACAGCACCGCACCTTTTAAAATGATTTTCGGATACGATATGACGGCAAACTTCCAAAATTACTGGTTGTTCAAGGACAACTCGGTTTTTGATGCCTACGTTAGCATTTCCCCAACCTTGGCCCCGGAAATGGAAAGTAGGGTTCCCATGCGATTGAACACTTTTGACAAACAGATATTCTACCAATTGATCGTTGAAGGGGAACAAACCGATGACACCCCTCAAATAATGGCGTTGGATTCCGGAATCAAGGCCCTGAACAAGGAAACCCTACATTATTTTTTCGATAAATACGATAAAGCGGACCATATTTCCGTTGCTACCTACGGCATTGGAAAGGCGTTCGATAATGTGTTTGGCATGTTCAAACCCATAAGTCCCAAGGAGTATAAAACCCAAATTTTGACTTCAGAGGAACCCGTATATAAATATCTAGAAAATAAATATCAAGGTATTGTGGATTTGTTCGGGTTCAGCAAACCTGTGGAGCTTAACGATATTATGGCCATTTATGCCGCTGTAAGAAAGAAAGAGGATTATGAATCCCTAAAATCCCTATCGGAATTATGCAAAAAGGAATATCCGGATACCATGATGGGCTTTTATTTTGAAGGAGAATATTACGAGCAGATGGGAGAGCCCAAAAAAGCATTGAAAACCTTTGAAAAGGCTTTTCAGATGGATGAAATTGATTTTTTAACTAAAGAAATGGCATTGGAAAAAATGGACGCATTAAAAGCGGATTTTGGCTTCTAACCTACACCAAACCCCGCAAACCCAAATATAAACTTAGATCCCAAATCTAACCTACAACCTACAATTATGTTTAAAGGCATCTTTAAATACTACGCCTGTGCTGGCGTGTATTTTACCTACTATGGCCTCAAAGGCGATAAACTATTGGCATTGAGCATACTTTCCTTATTCTTGGCATGGGCCTCCTTTTTTATGGCCATCTGGGAATTCAAGAAAAATCGATCGGAAGAGGAATAAGGAATTTTCCTTTTTTAACTTCTTAGTACCTTTGGCGTAAACTAGAAACGCTACGAATGGCCAAAACTAAAACCGCTTTCTTTTGTCAGAATTGCGGTACGCAATATGCCAAATGGGTTGGACAGTGTTCCGCTTGCAAGGAATGGAATACGGTCGTTGAGGAAGTGGTTCAAAAAGAGGAGAAAACCAGCTGGAAACCTTCTCCTACCGCTGCCAAACGTATTTCCAAACCCTTGTTGGTGCATGAAATAAGTGTTGAGAAAGAAATGCGGCTCAATACGTTCGACCTAGAATTCAATAGGGTGCTTGGGGGTGGTCTCGTACCCGGAGCCTTGGTCCTTTTGGGCGGTGAACCCGGAGTTGGAAAAAGTACGCTCCTTTTACAGATTGCGTTGAAACTACCTTACAAGACCTTATACGTTTCCGGTGAGGAAAGCCAGAAACAGATAAAGATGCGGGCAGACCGCATCCATCCCAATAGCGAAACCTGTTATATCCTAACGGAAACAAAGACCCAAAACATTTTTAAACAAATCGAGGCTACGGAACCCGATATCGTGGTCATCGATTCCATACAGACCTTACATTCGGATTATATTGAGTCCGCCGCGGGGAGTATTTCTCAGATTAGGGAATGTACTGCGGAGCTTATCAAATTTGCCAAGGAAACCAATACGCCCGTTATTTTGATCGGTCATATTACCAAGGACGGTTCCATTGCGGGACCCAAAATTTTGGAACACATGGTAGATACCGTCCTACAGTTTGAAGGGGACCGAAACTACGTCTACCGAATCCTTCGTTCCCTTAAAAACCGATTTGGCTCTACGGCGGAATTGGGCATTTATGAAATGCAGGGCAGTGGGCTTCGGGAAGTGAACAACCCCTCCGAGGTTTTAGTCTCCAAGAACGATGAAGGGTTGAGCGGCACTGCCATTGCCTCCACGGTAGAAGGTATGCGGCCTTTGTTGATAGAAATCCAGGCTTTGGTAAGTACGGCAGTTTACGGCACGCCCCAACGTTCCACCACAGGGTATAACGCCAAACGCTTGAACATGCTTTTGGCCGTATTGGAAAAAAGGGCAGGCTTTAAACTGGGTGCCAAGGATGTCTTCCTGAACATTACCGGGGGAATCTCCGTAGACGATCCCGCGATTGACTTGGCGGTAATTGCCGCTATTTTATCCAGTAACGAGGACATTCCCATTGAAAAGGGCATTTGTTTTGCCGCGGAAGTAGGATTGGCAGGCGAAATACGGCCCGTTCAGCGGGTAGAGCAGCGCATTTTGGAAGCCGAAAAATTGGGCTACACCACCATTTACGTTTCCAAAAACAATAAGATTGGGTTAAAGAATACCAAAATCAAGGTTCAGCTGGTAGCCAAAATCGAGGATGTGGTACGTAGTTTGTTTGGGTGATTATTGGAACGGTTTGCGCATGATTAGAAACGGACTTTTTCATTTAGGCTGAGCGTAGCCGAAGCCTGTAAAATGTCCGCCCGTCTCTAAAGATAATTGATTGCAGGAATTTCCATGTAGAAATTCCGATCGCAATTTATTATAAACCGCTTAGCAACAGTCTTTTATTTATTCCGTCAAGTGTTTCGAGAAATATATTCGCCTATGTCCTTTTGGGAAGCCTTTTATTTCCCCAATTGGTTTATATCCATTTTTTAAGTAAAATTCCTCTGCTTGGAAATCAAACGTGTCTAGCATTGAAATTTCCGCTCCTTTTTCAATAGCCAATTTTTCGGTGTGTTTTAAAATTTTAGTTCCAACTCCTTTTTTTCGGTACTCTTCTTTAACCCACAGAATTTTAATTTCAAGGCCATTCCAATATCCAAGTCCGGCTAATATTCCGCCAATTTCGATTCCATTTTCATCTTTTGCCACAAATTCCAAACGCGTCCAAACATCCGTACTTGCTGGAACTTTACTCAAATTATATTCATTAATTCCGTTAACTATTTTCTTTACGTTTTCCATTTCGCAAGGTTCAATAGTAAATTCAGTTTTTGTCTCCATTTGAGTGATTCAGCTTGTTGATAACGGTTTAGCTATGAACAGTACGGGAGCAAACTGGCTTTTGCTTTCCGCCACGCACATAGCGAAATCTTTTTGTTTTGATTTATTTTTTCTTGTCCAGAGCTACCCCGATAGCTATCGGGGCATAAGATTTTGCGGACTTCATAAAAATACACAAACCCCGGGATTAAGCCCTAAGCCCGCATTGTTTATAGGTTTTGTTGTGCATTGTTTTTATTTCCTCTCAAGCTTTCGAACGTTTTTAGACATTGTACCAAACTAGCCATTTTCTTGTCCAATTCTTTTTTCTGTGATGCGCTTGCAGTCAACATATAAAAAATTCCTTTTTCTCCACTTTCAATGAACAAATGTACAGTTTCAACTTGTCCAACATCTTCATTATTATATTTTGAGTGAATGAAATATGTATTTTGATTCATAAAGTTGGATAATCCTGATTCAACTATGCCTTTTGCCCCTAGATTTTCTTTCATTCCATTTAGCCAATTTCCATATTCATATTTTAAGAATCCGTTCTCTTTATCACTTTTTAATTTTTCAATTAAAATCATGTCGGAGAATCCATTTGTATGTTGATTTGACTCGGCACCGAGTCCTAAAATTAACTCGTCCATATATTCGTTCTCTTGGATTTCCCAGTTCCAATCTTTGGGAATAAAAACGGAAAAATCATTGGTAGGGTGAGTGATTTTTTTCCGTGCAAATTTCACAGGATATTTAGAATACTGTTCCAAAGAGATTTGTTTATCCGAACATGAGACAAAGAGAATTACAAGAATAAATTTAAGTAAGGATTTCATTTTTTTAAATAATGCACAACGGTTGTATATAGTAACAAGTTACTATATTTCTATTTTCAAAAATACTACCTCCTATCCCTCATAATTCTGGAAATCGTCAAAATGATGATGATGACCAATATGATCAATACGACTTGCCAAAAACCTACCTTTAAAAAAACCAATAAATCCATCATCAAGGAGCAGGATTAGGGTGTTCGTTGTGAATTTTTTCGATGCCCTCCAAAATTTCTGAAGTCAGGGTAATGTCAACGCTTCCAATATTTTCCTTCAACTGTTTCATACTGGTGGCGCCAATGATATTACTGGTGAGGAAAGGTCTGGAGTTCACATAGGCCAGAGCCATTTGGGCCAAGGAAATATTGTGTTCCTGTGCCAGTTCATAATATTTCTGGGTAGCTTTTACGGCAGTTTCTGAGCTGTATCTTTTGTAGTTGGGAAACAAGGCGATACGGGAGCCTTCCGGCAACCTATCGCCTAGATACTTTCCACTCAGCACCCCAAAGCCCAATGGGGAATAAGACAGTAGGCCAATGTTCTCCCGCATGGAAATTTCGGCCAAGCCAACTTCGAACAAACGGTTAAGCAAACTATAGGGATTTTGAATGGTAATCATTCTAGGTAATGAGGCATGTACCTTGCTTTCTTCCAAAAAACGCATGGTGCCCCAGGGTGTTTCGTTGGAAATGCCCACATGGCGTATTTTTCCCTCGCGCATCAAATCCCGTAAGGTTTCCAAAACTTGGTGGATGTTGTCCTCCCAATAATCCGTAACCTGATGTTGGTACCCTCGCTGCCCAAAATAGTTGGTATTGCGCTCTGGCCAATGCAATTGGTATAGGTCTATGTAATCCGTTTGTAAGCGCTTTAAACTCGCTTCCAAGGCTTCGATTATGGATGCACGGGTAAATCCGGTTGTACGGATGAATTTAGTGAAATCCGCCTTTCCGGCAATCTTACTGGCCAAAACGACCTTATCCCTGTTGCCATTTTTCTTAAACCAGGTGCCGATTATTTTTTCGGTCAGGGAGTGTCTGTCCGGATGGGCTGGAATGGGGTACAATTCTGCAGTATCAAAAAAATTGATTCCTTGATCAAGGGCATAATCCATTTGCTCGTGCCCCTCTTCTTCGGTATTCTGGTTCCCCCAGGTCATCGTTCCTAAACAGATTTTACTTACTTCAATATCGGTGTGGGGAAGGTGGGTGTATTTCATGTTGGATAAGGTAGGTTATCGATTAAAAATCCTAAAATTACAAAATAGGAACGGTTCTCACTTTGAAGTTGTTTAAATCAAACGTTAAGTTCCAGTAAAATGGGGCAATGATCGCTGTGTTTGGCTTCGGACAAAATAACGGAGCGTTTAAGTTTATCCCTCAAGGGTTCCGAGACCATTCCATAGTCCAAACGCCAACCCTTATTATTGTTTCGGGCATTGGCCCTGTAGCTCCACCAGGTATAATTCTCAGGTTCCTGATTGAAATGTCTAAAACTGTCCGTAAAACCGCTCTTGATAAAATTGCCAATCCATTCCCGTTCTACCGGCAAGAAACCCGACACGTTCTGCAGGCCCACAGGATTGTGGATATCGATGGCCTTATGGCAAATGTTATAGTCGCCCAAAACAATGAAGTTGGGATGCTTTTTCCGAAACTCGTCCGCAAACCTTTGAAAATCGGCCATATAGGTAAGCTTGTGTTCCAAACGGGCCAGATTGGTACCCGATGGCAGGTACATGCTCATTACGGCAACATCCCCAAAATGGGCGGTCATATTTCGGCCTTCAAAGTCCATATAGTCTATACCCGTACCATAGACCACTTCATCCGGTTTTTGTTTGGAAAGGATGGCAACTCCGCTATAGCCTTTTTTTTGGGCACTGAACCAATAATGATAGGGGTATCCGGCCGCTTCAAAAAGCGATAAATCCAACTGCTCTTTGTTTGCCTTAATTTCCTGTAGACAAACCACATCTGGATCTACGGCGTTCAACCACGGTAAAAAATCCTTTCGCAAGGCTGCCCTAATTCCGTTTACATTGTAGGAAACTATCTTCATTCCAAGTGCCTTTGGATCAAAAATAGAAAAGCCTGTCCAAATACTCACACGTATGGCCACCTAAATCCTAACTTTGCACACTTTGGAACAACCTTTGATTACCACTTTAAGAATTAGAAAACATACGTCATGAAATATTTTTTATTCCTGATTATTAGTCTAGGTTTTACCATCTCTATTATGGGACAGGCTTATCCAAGATTTGAAAACAATCACGAAATAAAATTCAATATTGGCCAATTTCTGGCTACCTCCACTGTGGAAGGTTCCTATGAATATTTTTTTACTGAGGATACAAGTATTGGGGGAACCCTATATTTTAATGGCGATGCGACCGATTACAACGGTAACTTTGGCATTGGTCCTAACCTTCGCGCCTATTTTGGCTTCATACCCCGAAGCGGGTTTTTTGCCGAAGTATTTGGACTCTATTATGCCGGTGAAAATGATGTGAACACCACAACCTTGGGAACAAGAAACAATGACTACGGCACTACGGCCCTTGGATTGGGAATAGGTAATAAATGGGTCACCCGAAGCGACCGTTTTACCTTGGAAATTCATGGCGGTATAGGCCGAAATATAAATCCGGAGGATTTTCAAAATGCATTTATGTTTCGGGGCGGACTCTCCATCGGTTTTAGATTTTAAACCCTAACTTCGCATTTTATGCGAAGATTGATGAAATACTTACCCTTCTTATTCCTATTTACTATAGTATCGGCAAGTGCCCAAGACCCCATAAATAGGGATAGTATAACCCAACTCGAGGAAGTGATCCTCATTGATGCTCTTAAAGACAAAAAAGTAATAGGCATTACCCCTTCTGAAGTAATTTCGGCCAAGACCTTTCAAAATTACAGTCCGGTAGACATTGTATCCTCCATGAACCAAATCCCCGGGGTCTACGTATTATCCGGAGCCCTTAACACCAATCGAATTACCATACGGGGCATAGGTGCCAGAACGCTATTCGGTACGGACAAGCTAAGACTTTATTACAACCAGATTCCCGTGACCAATGGAACGGGCTCCTCTACCATAGAGGCATACGATTTGGAAAATTTAGGTCAGATCGAAGTGGTGAAAGGACCTAAAGGAACGGAATTTGGAGCGAACCTTGGAGGAGCCATTATCCTCACCCCAAAAGAGGCCTTGGGAAAATCTACCAATTTTAGCAACAATTTTACCTTAGGTTCCTTTAACCTTATAAAGAATAACCTGGCCTTTAACCATTACGATGGGAAACTTCGGTTGAATTTGCAATATGGGCATTTGGAAACCGACGGATACCGGGAAAACAACAACTTTGAGCGCGATGGATTCCTGCTGAATACATCCTATCAGCTGAATTCCAAAAACAAACTTTCCCTATTGGTGAACCATATCGATTATACGGCACAAATACCTAGCTCTCTAGGAATTACCGCCTTTAATGAAGACCCTACGCAGGCCACATTTACATGGAGGGCTTCCCGTGGGTACGAAACGAACAATCAAACACTTTTAGGTGCGTCCTTTTCCCATGAATTTTCTACCCGCTTTCAGAACACTACTAGCATCTTTTATAGTTATTTGGATAAGACCGAAGCGCGCCCCTTTGGTATCTTGGAAGAAATCACCAATGGTTTTGGATTTAGGACCCTGTTTTCTGGGGAATTAAAACTCTTTGAAAAAAATACCGATTTCACCCTTGGTGCGGAACTTTACAAGGATGAATATGATTGGGACGAGTTTGAAAATCTGTATCAGGAAAATGATGGTAATGGTAGTTTAAAGGGCGACCAGTTTGCCCAAAACATGGAATTTAGGGGGCAATGGAACGTATTTACAACCTTGCAATATCCCTTTTCAAATTCGTTTACGGCTCAATTGGGGTTGAACCTTAATAAAACGGACTTTGATTTACAGGACCGATTCAATGTTGGTGACGCAAATAATAGCGGAAGCAGGGATTTTGACCCTATCCTCCTACCCAGTCTCACCCTAAATTATACGTTCGCTAATAATCAGGAATTATTTGCCAACATCAGTAGGGGTTTCACAAATCCCAGTCTTGAACGAACTTTGACCCCGGAAGGTATCATCAATCCGGATATCAAACAAGAGACCGGCACGAATTACGAAATTGGAACCAACCTACTACTGGATCAAAACCGATTACGTATCGACCTGACCCTATATCAAATGAATATCAATAATTTATTGATCAGGGAACAGGTAGGGGATGACCAATTTATTGAAAAAAATGCCGGTTCATCCAAACACCAAGGTTTGGAGCTTGGAATGGATTACTCACTTTCTTCACCAAGCTCAAAAGTTCAAGTGAACCCATTTATAAATTACAATCTCAACCGCCATCAATTCACGGACTTTGTGGATAACGGGGTAGATTATTCCGGTAACGAGTTGACCGGCGTACCAAAACATCGGTTGACCATGGGCCTCCAAAATCGCTTCTTTACCCATTTTTACCTCAACTTTATCTACCAACACGTAGGTAGTATTCCCTTAACGGATGCCAACGATGTGTACAGTGATGCGTTCAATTTGATGAATTTTCGTGCCGGATATCGCAAAAAACTAACGCCAAAATTCACGTTGGGCGTGGACTTTGGCGTCAACAATGTATTTGATATTTCGTATGCCCGTTCCGTGCTCATAAACACCCAGGGCTTTGGCGGGGCGGAACCGCGTTACTATTATCCTGGTGATGGACGTAATTACTATGGTGCAATTAATTTAGCCTACGCTCTTTAGGCCTCCATTTTCTGTAACCAAGTACGCATGTCCACGGCCTCATGAATGATACCTTTTAATGCTGAAATAGCTACCCGTTCCTGCTCCATGGAATCCCTATGCCGTATGGTGACCGTTTGATCTTCCAAGGTCTGATGGTCCACGGTGATACAGAATGGGGTACCATTCGCATCCTGCCTTCTATAGCGTCTGCCAACGGCATCCTTTTCATCATAGGTGACATTGAAATCCCATTTAAGGTCATCCAAAATTTGTTGGGCCACCTCCGGCAATCCATCCTTTTTGACCAAAGGTAAAATAGCCGCTTTGGTAGGTGCCAATACGGCCGGAAGCTTAAGGACAGTTCTAAAAGTTCCATTTTCCAATTCCTCTTCCTGTAATGAATTGGAGAAAACGGCCAAAAACATTCGATCTAGGCCTATAGATGTTTCAAGTACGTAAGGAACATAGTTTCGATTCGTCTCATGGTCAAAGTACTGGAGTTTTTTTCCGGAGTATTTTTCATGGCTACCCAAATCGAAATTGGTTCTGGAATGGATTCCTTCCAGTTCCTTGAATCCAAATGGGAAACGGAATTCAATGTCCGCCGCGGCATCGGCATAGTGGGCCAATTTCTCGTGGTCATGGAACCTATAGTTATCCTCTCCCATGCCAAGGGAAAGGTGCCATTTCATCCTGTTTTCCTTCCAATGCTCGTACCATTCCTGTTGAGTCCCGGGCTGTATAAAAAATTGCATCTCCATTTGTTCGAACTCCCGCATACGGAAGATGAACTGTCTTGCAACGATTTCGTTCCTGAAGGCCTTACCTGTTTGGGCTATCCCGAACGGGATTTTCATCCTTCCGGCTTTTTGAACGTTCAAAAAGTTCACAAAAATCCCTTGTGCGGTCTCGGGACGTAAATAAAGGTCCATAGTGTTTTCGGCACTGGCGCCCAACTTGGTCCCGAACATTAAATTGAACTGTTTGACATCGGTCCAATTTTTGGAACCGGACATGGGGCATGCAATATCCAATTCCTCGATCAAGGCTTTAACATCCGCAAGGTCTTCCTTTTCCAAAGACTTTGCCATCCGGCTCAGAATGCTCTTGCCCTGTTCCAGGTATTCGACTACCCTAGGGTTGGTCTCCAAAAATTTCTGCTTATTGAAATTTTCCCCAAAACGCTTTTCAGCTTTAGCGACCTCCTTTTCTATTTTGGCATCGATTTTACCTACATAATCCTCGATGAGGACATCTGCCCTATATCGTTTCTTGGAATCCTTATTGTCGATCAATGGGTCGTTAAAGGCATCAACGTGTCCGGAAGCCTTCCATGTGGTGGGGTGCATGAATATGGCGGCATCGATACCCACAATATTCTCGTTTAATTGAACCATGGCTTTCCACCAATAGGCCCGAATATTATTTTTTAGCTCAACACCGTTATGACCATAGTCGTAAACGGCGCTTAGACCATCATAAATTTCACTGGATTGGAATACGTAACCATATTCCTTTGCATGGGAAATTACCTTCTTAAAATTATCTTCTTGATTTGCCATGCGGCAAAAATAGAATATTAGCCAAAAAGAAGGGAATTTATTTTAATTGAAATTCCGAAGAAGTAATCAGGCGTTCGTCCTCAAACACGTTCAAAGTGTACGTTCCTTCCTTCAAGGATCCCTCCGGTACGGTCACATAATCACAGATAGAAGTTTCTTCGCCAAAATATTGAAATTCGACCCTTTTACTATAAACATTACCGTTTACTGTAATGGTATTTGCATTGTCTTCAACAATCTGTTTGTTGGGATCTAAAAATTGCAGATAGATTACCTTTTCGGATTTTGTTACCTCAGAATCTGCCAATACGGTAACACAACCACGCAATTTTTCTATAGTAGATGCTTTATTGGTGCCCACGGGACGGGAGCCTCTTAGCCTAAAGCCGCTTCCCTCCGAATAATCCATTTTTAAATAGTTCTTGACCTTTAACTGCTGATTGAGTTCCATTATTTTTCTGCGCTGCAGGGCCTCAGCTTCTGCCAAACTAGTGCTATTGGCCTGTAAAAGTTCTATTTGTTTTCTGGCTTCGTCGTACTTGTCAGTCAACAATAGATTGTTATATCTGAGAAAATTATTTTTTAGCTTTAAACTATCGTTTTTGGCCTCCAACCTTCGCAATTCGGTTTTAAATTCCCTGAGCCTATCAATGGTAAAGTTCAACCTTCCCACGGAATCCTTAAGCTGTTGAACCTGAAACTTTGCATCTTGGAGCTCAATATCGTTCATTTCGTTCAATGCGGAAAGCCTGTCCAGATCTGCCTTCATCAGTGTTAAATCCTTTACGAGAACCTCTTTTTGCTGTTCAAGGAAACCTATTTCAGATTTGGATTGGGCATGACTGTAATAAAAGGCAATTAGGATACCAATTATCACAGCGGCCATAGCGGCAAGGATTATTTTATAATTGAATTTATTATCTTGGTTGTCCATCCAATTAATGGGCATTTAGTAGGTTAAATATGTAGCAAGAATTGTTTCTCACCAAGCTTTCAAATATAGCAAATGATATAAACACCCTCCTATTTCCTCATACATGTTTTGGATGTAATGATCGATTAACTAGAGGAGAGAAGCTCTTGTGTACCGTTTGTCGACATCAATTGCCACTCACCGATTATACCTTTAACGAAGAAAACCCTGTAGATCGTATCTTTTATGGTAGAATTAACATAAAAAAAGCGAGTTCATTCCTTCATTTTACGGATCATGGCATCGTAAAGAACCTCATTCACCATCTAAAATATAAGAACCAAGAGCAAATTGGTGAATTTCTAGGTAATTGGTATGGACAGATATTAGTGGAAAACAACCATCTCCCAAAAGTGGATTTTGTCATTCCTGTTCCCCTACACAGAATAAAACTCAGGAAGAGGGGTTATAACCAAACAGCCCTTTTTGCAATACAATTGGCAACCCATTTAGGCTCCCAATATTTAGATCATGTACTGATCAAAACCGCCAATACAAGAACACAGACAAAAAAGAACCGCTTGGCTAGGTGGTATGATAACAAATCATTGTACACAGTGATTGACGCCCATTTGTTGGAAAATAAAACTATTTTGCTAGTCGACGATGTAATCACTACAGGTGCCACAATGGAACTCTGTGCTGGGGAACTTTTAAAAATAGGTGGCACTTCCCTGTTCTTGGCAAGCATTGCAATTGTGGATTAGATTCTAAGGAATATATCGTTTCTTTGCCCTATAATATTATCCTATGTTACGTAGAATCCTAGGCTACATATTCATTTTACTCTCTATTACTGCATTTTATCAATGCGCGAGAAAGGGAACGCCCACAGGAGGGCCCAAAGATGTTACCCCGCCCGTTCTGCTACGTGCCGAACCGGAAAACATGAGCGTTAATTTCAAGGGGGATAAAATACGGCTCTATTTTGACGAGTTGGTGAAATTGGAAAAAGTACAAGAACAACTGATTGTATCGCCCCCGCTAAAATATCAGCCTTTGTTAAGTCCGCAAGGCGGTGCCAACAAGTTCGTCGAAATCGTAATACAGGATACTCTAAAAGAAAATACAACCTATACCATAAACTTCGGTCAAAGTATTGTGGACAATAACGAAGGAAACCCCAACCCATTTCTAACCTATGTGTTTTCAACGGGCAATTATATAGACTCTTTGGAGCTGCGAGGTGTGGTCAAGGACGCCTTCAACAAGGAGCCAGACGATTTTATAAGTGTCATGCTTTATAGTATAGATTCAAGTTACACAGATTCTACGATATTTAAGAGGCCACCTAACTACATTACCAATACCTTGGACAGTGCCATCATCTTCAATTTGAAAAACTTAAAAGAAGGAACCTACGCCCTTTTTGGGGTAAAGGACCAAGCAAAGAACAACGTTTTTGACCAGAATACGGATAAAATAGGATTTATCAACGATACGATCCATTTGCCCACGGATTCCATTTACCTGCTCAATCTTTTTAAGGAAGTACCTGATTACGGAATTACCGTACCTACTTTCGCCGCAAAAAATAAAATAATCTTTGGGTATTACGGTGATGGAAAGAGGATGGAGATAAGTCCCATTTCCACTATACCAGATACCGTAAGCTACAAAATCTTAAAAGAAAGGGATAAGGATACATTAAATTTCTGGTTTACACCTTATGACATGGATTCCCTTCTTTTTACCGTTAGAAACGAAAGTCTTAAACTGATAGATACTTTTAATGTGAAGAGCAGAAAAGTGGGAATAGATTCCCTTAAATTGACCCCTAGCCAAACGGGAACCATGAATTTTGAAGAGCGTTTTTCACTTTGGGCCAATACCCCTATTAGCTCCATTGACAGTACCAAGTTTAAGCTTTTCAAACAGGATACCCTACAGATGATGCATACGGTAGCCTTAGATACTTTGGGTAATCAGGTAAATTTCAATTTTGAAGTAGGTCCCAATGAAAAATACAAAATACAAATGCTTCCCGGTGCAGTAGCCGATTTTTTTGGAACCACGAACGATTCTATAAATTTTAACCTAAACACCAAGAGTTTTGCTGACTATGGGAACCTTACCGTTAGTTTAAGTGGCGATTCCATAGAATATCCCGTCATTTTGGAATTGACGAATGAAAAAGGGGAGGTACAAAGAAAACAGATTGCAAAGGAAGCCCAAGTTTTTGAATTCAATCACATAAAACCCGGGAAATATTTAATTCGAGCTATATTCGATGCCAACAATAACGGCCAATGGGATACGGGAAACTACCTGAAGGGAGTTCAACCGGAAAAGGTTTCATACTACCCCAATACAATTGAGATGCGTGCCAATTGGATAGAGAATATTTCTTTTACAATACTAAATTGAACTAGTATGATAAGAATTTTTTTTATTGGATATTTTCTACTTGTTTACTGTTCCCTTTTTTCACAACCAAATTATGTGAATGAAGACGGAGGTACCCTTCAAATGGGAAATTTGGATGTTCCATTTTTACGGGTTTCCGAAACAAGCGGCAATAAGATTGTTGGCAGCATATATTTAAATGAAGAATGGGAACAAGCTACTATTGTTAATTTATCCAACAATAAAAAGATTAAACTTCTTGCACGTTTTAATGCATACCACAGTGAAATCGAGATTTTAGGGGAAAAGGAAATTTCTGCCTTGTTCACTACCGACGGAATAGAAGTTACTCTTAATAACAAGAGTTTTGTTCCCCTTAAAATAGAAAAAAGGAATAAAGCAATTTTCGCCGAAATCCTTTTCAAAGGAAAATACAACCTATATAAAGTTTTTGATGTCAAAATAATTAGAGCGCCTTCAGATGCTAAATTGTTGAATTTAGAAAGCGTTGATAGAGTAGAAATATTAAATGATTACTATTTTAATGAGAATGGTGGTGAGGCAGTGCAGGTACCGAAAAATAAAAAATCCATGAAATCAGTATTACCTTCTAACTTTTTGGAAATCCTTAAAAAAGAAAAGTTATCACTTAAAAAAGAGGAAGACTTGGTTACACTTTTTTCCTTAATTAATTCCAATTAGTTCAAAATTGTCCCTATCATAAAGAAATTTTAAATTATCCCTTGTTTGGATAATATGTGCTTTATCCAAAATAATTTCAAGAATTTCTTCCTTTTCCGAAAAAACTAATTGTTGACCAAGCGAATCATATACAGCGGAGTGACCTACATATTCAAGACCCTTTTCATCCCTTCCTACCCTATTTACCCCAATACAATAACTCATGTTTTCGATAGCTCTTGCCTTTAATAAGGTATCCCAAGCTTCAATGCGCGGTTTCGGCCAGTTTGCTACATATAGCAGAACATCATAATCAACGGTATTCCTACTCCAAACTGGAAATCGTAGATCATAACAAATCATAAGATTCATTTTAAATCCTTTATAATCCAAAATCAAATGCTGCTTACCGGCTTGGTATTTTTCGTTTTCACCGGCCAAGGTAAATGTGTGTCTTTTGTTATATTGATGGACCTCTCCCTTTGGGGTTACAAAAAATAATCTGTTGAAATATAAACCGCGTTCTGAAAAAACTATACTCCCACAAATTGCGGTATTTAGTTCCTTTGCTTTTTCCTGCATCCATGTTAGGGTAATACCACCCTCCTTGGCATCCAAGTTTTCAGGAGACATTGTAAAGCCAGTGGTAAACATTTCAGGTAACACGATTACGTCCACGGCATTTTTTAGGGTGGCAATCTTAGAGGAAAAGTAATCCCTGTTTAGTGCTGGCTGTTCCCAAATAATTGGAGACTGGACCAAGGCAAGCTTAAGTTCGTTTTTCATTTTAAATAATGTGGTTCAAATATTCCTTTTAAAGGTTGCGTCCTTGCAAGTATCATTTCAATAATTCAATTAGCTTAGGATTCCCTTTTGTCTTGGCATGGTCCAAGGCCGTATTTCCCCTTTGGTCCTTAATTGTTTTGTCCGCTCCATTATCAACCAGAAGTTGGGCTAGCTCAAATTTATCGAACATTGCCGAATATATAAGTGCGGTTGCACCCATTGTATTTTGCACGTCCATTTTAGCACCATTGTCCATCAATAGTTTTGCAGCCTCCAAATAACCTTTAAAACATACACCCATTAAAGGTGTATTGCCAGCGGCATCCGTGGCATTTATGTTCGCCCCGGATTCAAGTAATAATTGCGTTATTCCCAATTGGTTATAGTATGTGGCCAATACCAGCGGGGTAGACCCCCTTTCATCCCTGGAATTGACAAGTTCCGGTTCAATGGTTAAGGATTTCTTTACTCCTTCCAAATCTCCACTCCTAATTTGATCGTAAATGGTAAATTTCATATCTCTTAAAAAATAATGAATGCTGGACTATTTTAAATTCACACGCTTTATTTTTGGCAATACCTCTGGACAAACGTTCAATAATTAGTCCACATTTCCTAGCACATTTAATCATCCCTTTTTTGCTAAAGGAAACATTTTATACTTAATAAACGCTAAATACTCGATGAAAATTCCTATTTTCTAATAAACCTTGTTAAAAAGTATCTTTTTGGAATACCGGATTGACTGTCATATAGGTTCAGGTACAAAAAACAGGCATTTCAATTCAAATTACATAACATTTATAACAAATAACACCTGGTACTATACGGATTGCAAAAACTTTTTGACAAAGATAATCGGAACTAAAACTAAAGAAAAGAGATCACAGAATAATTGCCATTATAGAAACTACAAAAACAGTAAAATGCCTTAGGTTAATTGGTAAAAATGCCATAAGGGCCAAAAAATATTTAAAAATAAATCCTACTGGATATACATTATACTTCCATGAAAAATTAAAATTAGCATACCATAAAGGTTCGCTCCGATAATTTTGCATATTTATTTGTGTATATCCATGTGTGTTTTAATTGCTTTTTTTTACTTTGTTCCCTATCCTTTAGATTGGGATTTAACCTGACCAAGCACTTGAATTTAAATATGAATCAGAAGCGACCGATATTTCGGCAAAAGTTTATTCTGTTGTCATTTTTCAAGAAATAGCAATGTAAATTCAATAGGCAACACTAATAAACCTTTTCCGAGATAAGAAAGGAAAATGGAAGTTCCCATTTTGCGAAAAAAGTAGACCAGACAAAAACAAAACGTTTACAAGCGAATAAAAAGTGAAATCTTAGTTATGAATAAAGTCGGAAGGTGTTGTATAATAGATGACGATCCCATATTTATATATGGAACCAAGCGAATTATGAAAGAAACCGATTTCTATGAGGACCTAATCGTATATAGCAATGGGCAAGAAGCACTGGAGGGGTTAGATCAAATTTGCACATTAGGGAAAAAAATCCCGGATGTCATTTTTTTGGACCTAAATATGCCGATAATGGACGGATGGGAGTTTTTAGACCAATTTATTAGGTTACACGGCGATAAACTTTATGGGACCCTCATTTATATTTTAAGCTCTTCCGTAAACCCCAGGGATTTGGAAAAAGTAAAAAACTACAAAGTTGTCAATAAGTATATCCTAAAACCCATTACCCCCAATGACCTGGAAAATGTTGTACAAACCTTAAAAACTAAAAGATGACTATTATCAGTCAAGATCTACCCATTATTTTATAGCTTTACCCAAAATTTTAGGTGATTGATTATAGTAGCTAATTTTAAATGAGGTCCAAAACATACTATTTAACCTTAATTAGTAGCTATTATATCTGATCAATAATTTTTACTTAGATATAAATTTCAAGAAAACCATTTGGGCAAATAATTCCTTTAATGAGTAAGATTTCTAGTTGTTGTATAATTGATGATGATGAGTTTTTTGCATTTAACATAAAAAAACTCATGAAGGACATTAAGTTTTGTGAAAACGTTCTGTGGTATGCAGATGGGCAGGAAGCCATAGACAGTCTTATTGGGCTTTTGATCGAAAACATTCCCTTACCGGAAATTATCTTTTTAGACCTTAATATGCCCAACAAAGATGGATGGGGCTTTTTGGAGGAGTTTCAGAACATTCCCAAGCATCAGCGTGAAGATGTAAAGGTTTATATTGTGAGTTCCTTTATAAGTCCGGAGAATTTGACCAAGGCACATCAATTTCCCTCGGTAACATCCTATTTAGTGAAGCCCTTAATGGAAGAATCTTTGAAAAATATTAAGTAAAATCATCTTATTCCTGGTGAAAAATCCCCTGGAGCCAGTTGAGGTGAATTAACCGTACCCGCCTCCCCGGAATCATTGAATATTTCCCATTCAGAAAACTTATAAGCGGGACGCCCTTCCGTTACTTCCAATCTTCGTAGGGCACGACCATCCTCAAACTCATGGTTGGTACCTGTTCCGTCCTGTCCGGGTACACCAAAAGTATCTATAATAGTTCCAAATGGATCCATCAATACTAGGTTGTCGTCACCATTGGAATCCGCGGGTGAATTGGTTCCAGCATCCATATCAGGTAAAAACCCATAAACTTGTTCAAATACCGATGGATTGGGCGATATCAGTAAAGTACTTTCCCCATTTATGGTATATTCTGATAGATCCGTTGTAGCACTTACGGTTTCACTGTCATTGGTATACCGAAGGATTTGCCAACCTTTGAGTGACAAGGGCTCTAAAGCCGAATTATACAATTCCAAAAATCTGGCTTCTGGATTATTATCTGGGTCCGCCAATTCCGAAAAGAAAATAGTGTTGGAAGTAAATTCATCCACGAAATCCTCGCACCTATCTTGGTCAAATTCGATATCGGTCAAATCCCTTATGACCAATTTAAAGTCGTTTCCGTCCTTAACGAGGACCCCGGTGATATTTCCGCGACCTTCAGGTAGCAAAATGGATTGAAAATCGGCAAAACCACTATTTACCAATACCAACTCGTTATCCTCGCAATCTACCAGTAGACGCTCCGTTTCGGCCTCTTTTTCGGCAAAGGTTTTACCCATTTCTTCGGCTGAAAACTCCAAATCTTCAAATCGGACCAATGTGCCTGCATTGATATCCCTCAAGTCCGGAATTGTAATTAAATCTGGTTGCAAAGCAGCTCCTTCACCACAGGCTACAAAGACATGCTCAAATACTTGGTTATATGGCAATCGCCCAACGGATATATTCCCAAAGGAGGTAAATACGCCGCCAATTTTATACTGATTTCTGGTACGTCCCAAGTACAATCCTTTTAGCTTGATCAGGATCTTGCTCCCAACCTCAAAAAATAGATGGGAATCCCGCATGTCTATTTCTATCTGAAGTCCATCGGTGGGGTTACTTGGCGTGTTCTGAAAATACAGCACGCTGAAAAAATTGTTTTCGGTATCGGAAGAAATCACATATCCTTCGATGACCCAATCCTCCAGAATTTGAATCGTTTCACCCTGATAATAATCCTTAAGCTCCTGGATACTGATGTTCGCTATTAAATCTGTCTCACAAGAGGGCTGTAATTCCTGAAAATCCTTGCTCTTAACACAGGCCAAAAACATACATGCCATAAGTAAGAATATGGTATGTATAATGAACCGGTAGTATGTTTTAGAAAGAAGTGTCATCAAAAACTTAGGGCTATATTTAGAAAGAAGGTCCTTCCGTAACCATACCAGTATTTTGGCGCAAAGGAAGGGGTACCGCTCAAATTGTCCTGTCGTAACTGACCAAAGTTGCCATTGCGGCTTTGTTCGTAGCCACCGGTTCTAAAAGTAGCATCGAACAAGTTGGTCACACTGGCGAAAACACCTAGGTACTTTCCATTTTTCAACCACGATTTCCCCCCTACAAGGTTCAAAAGGTAAAAGTTGTCCAAGCGTTTTTGTTCCAAAAGTGCTTCCACATTTTCTTCTGTTGCCTCGGGAAAACGTTGCCCCGTCTCAGGGTTCAAAACAAAGCTATCCGTTCTCGTTATTGTGGAAATATTGGCATAGTTATTTGCAAGGTAATTGGCGGTGACACCTACCCACCAGTACTTGGGATCCCTATATTCCATGCCGAAGGCAAAGGCTTGTTGTGGTCCCTGACCCAATTTATATCCCTTTAGCTTTGCAGGCCCCAAATCCTGGAATCCCTGGACATTAATCAGTTCTTCCTCCGCCGATGCGGTATCGAAATTAATGGTCACCGAAGGATCACTGGCATACACATATTTTCCGGTGGAAGAAACCAATGACAGTTTTACCGTTGAGGATACCTGGTATTCCAGCCCCAATTCCGTTCCAAGGTGCAATTTGTCCAAATCCGTCAATACCTCTTGGACAAAATCCGACCCAACACCGGAGTCGACAAAGAAGAAGTTGATATCGGTAAGGTCTTGAAATCGGGTATAATAACCGGTTATCCGACCGGTAAGATTGGGTAAACGAAGGAAATAATTGACATCCAAGGTGGAAACGGTTTCCGTACGTACGTTGGGAACTAGGGCATTTGACTCCCTTGGGTTCACAAAAACATTTTGAAGCAGCGGTGCCCTTTTGATCAATGCCCCTTGCATAGTGACCCAATGCCTTCCCGTTATCGCATGGGTAAGACCCCCTTTGACCCCAAAATTTGAAAAAGTTATGTTCCTGCTTGCGCCCAAAGAATTTTCCAGAAACCGTTCATTCTGAAATTTACCTGTTCTTTGATATGCTTTCTGATTGAATTGGCCAGCCAAAAAGAACTTCCACTTGTTCAAATCGACCTGAATTTGCGAATAGGCCCTAAGTTCAGATGCATTAAATGTGTAGTTATAACCAAAGACATCCCCTTCCCTTTTTTCCAAATTGGAATCGAGGTCATTTCTGGTATCGGAAAAAGGGTCGATATCCCTGTGAAATTCGGCCCCCAATAAATCATCCACTTCGGCGAAGTTTTTAGAAGTTAAATAACGGTTCATGATACCAAAATCGACTTTTATGTTGGGGTTCCATTGGAAATTACCGTTCAAATTGGCCGTAAACTGCGCATCCGAAGCCACATCATTGTAGAGCATATAGACTGCTTCACCTGCCAAGGACGAATTGGCATTGGCATTGTACACATTTTGCCAATTCAACTGCGGATCTCTTAGAAAACTATTCTTGGCCATTTCTACACTGATAAAATTCGCACCAATGGGACTGTTGATATAAAAGCTGGGAAGGTATCTGTAGTATGTTGGGTCTGGATTAGGGGCATTGTAGTACCCCAACCTGCTTCGTTTATGATTGCCATTTTGATAGACCATACCAAGAGTGAGGTTTAATTTGTTCGTAGTATAAAAATAATTGAACATGAGCATGGGTTCTGAAATGAATCGTTCCCTTGAGTTCCTGATCTTTCCATCCTGTAGCCCCCAATACGGATTGTATTTTTTTCCGACCAAATCGAATACTTCCTCTGTAATCGCCGATGACCTCCCCCTCCTGTTGGTGGTAAATATGCCCGATAGCAAAAAACTGTGGTTGTCATTAATCTCATAATCCAACAGACCGCTTAAAGAATATGCATCGTAAAGAGTTCCATCAATAAAACCTTCCTTTGCCCACCTTCTAGATCCGGATAGTGCGTAGGCCAATCCATTTTCTTTTCTACCAGAATTATAGGTAGCCATTAACCTACCCTTGTAGGTTCTATTGGATACCGATGTTGAAATACGGGTTCCCGCTCGTAATCCGGAAGGTCTCAAATCGATATTGGTATTGCCCAATATACCTCCAAAGGTATAGTCCGAAGCATCGAGTCCATTCGAGTATTCCTGGTTCCTAGTAATATCGTTCAGCCCTCCCCAGTTATTCCACTGGGGGCGACCATCGAACAATTTGTTCATGGGGACACCGTTCAACAGCACCTCCCCTTCTTGGGCATCGTACCCTCGAACCCTAAAAAAAGCCTGACCAAAATCAAATGCGGCCCTACTTAGAAAAACATCTCGGGTAGCCTGTAAAAGTCCCAAAGCGTTGGAGGTGGATTCATCATCCAGCAGTTCTGCATCGGTAAGGGTGATCAGATTATCCTGTTGTTCAAAGGAGATATCCCTTTTTAAAACTATTATTCCAAGATCCAGTTCCTTTCCATCAAGAAGAACCGGAATCCTTTTAGATTCATAATCTTGATAGGCAATCCTTATAATAAATTCCCCGATCAAGTCTGTCCGCAACAAAAATGACCCTTCTATATTTGTGCTAGTTTCCAAACCATGTCCTTCAATGTTAATCTTGGCTCCTTCAATGGGCGCATCATTAGTTTCATTGAAAACAGTTCCGGAGACGGAATAACCTGTTTGCCCGAATGTGGTATTGAAAAAGACAAAAATCAGTATAAGGAATATGCCCTTGTACATGGTGGTTGGTTAGTGCAAAAAATTAATGGTATCCTAATATATTTAAAAACAATGGTTTAACTCGTTTTTTTTGCTTAAAAACCATATATTTCGGTTCTAATGACCGCTAATAAAGAGGTTTTTGTGGAGCGGCAGATTACCTTTACCAAAGGTTTATGTTCAACTATTTATGCGTAAACTTAAAATTAGTCATTTGAAGAAGGTTAGCTTATTTTATATCCTATTGTGCTCACTGTTCGGCTTTGGTCAGGATAAAAAGGAATATCAAATACGGACCATCGCCTTCTATAATCTTGAAAACCTGTTCGACACCACCAATGACAGTTTGGTGTTTGACGATGACAGGACACCTACCGGAAAGGATAACTGGACCGAAGATCGCTATTGGAAAAAGATTGAAAATTTATCCAGAGTCCTATCCGATATAGGTTCCGATAATAACCCATCGGGTCCTGACTTGCTTGGTGTCTGTGAGGCAGAAAACCGAACCGTACTTGAGGATTTGATCAATCATCCCTTGCTTAAAAAAAGGCAATATGGAATCGTGCATTTCGACTCCCCCGATGAACGCGGAATTGATGTAGGTCTCCTTTTTGCAAAGTCCTCTTTTATCCCTATTTCCTTTGTAAGCAGAAGATTGCTGTTGACGAATGAAGAGGGGTTTAGGGATTACACTCGGGACCAATTGGTGGTGGAGGGTCTTTTGGACAACGAAAAGATATATGTTATCGTGAACCATTGGCCCTCAAGGAGCGGCGGAGAACTCAGAAGCAGGCCTTATAGATTGAAGGCGGCGGAATTGAACTGGAGAATTATTGATTCTTTGCGTTATCTAGACCCAAGTGCGAAGATTATTAGTATGGGCGATTTTAACGACGACCCCATAAGTCCCAGCTTTAAGAAAATACTGAAGGTAAGGGGTAAGGAGAAACAGCTGGATTCCTTAGGTCTCTTTGGGCCCATGGAAAATTTATTCAAAAAAGGTATCGGTTCTCTGGCCTACAGGGACCAATGGAACCTTTTTGACCAAATATACCTAACCGCCAATTTAGTCAACAACCCAAAAGGATACCGATTTTGGAAGGCAGATGTTTTTAACCCACCATACTTAATCGACCCAAAAGGAATGTATAAGGGCTATCCTTTACGTACCTACGCTGGCGGAAGTTATATTGGGGGCTATAGTGACCATTTCCCTGTATTTGTGCATTTGATAAGGGAAGTTAAGTAGAGAGATGTCTGCCTTAATCCAAAGGCGTCAATTCAATATTTTTCCATTTCACCTTGATACCCCCTCCATCGTGAATTTGAAGAAGAACGGAACCTTCCCCCTTACCAATTATTCGGTCCTTAAAGGAAACCATTTCCGTACCGTTGAGCCATGAGGTTATTTGTTTGCCATCCACCTTGATGGTCATGTGGTTCCAGTCCCCAAATTTTAAGGCCCCATCCTTTTCAGGCTTTGGTTTCTTCAACCATTGCCTTCCATAAGACTCATAAACTCCTCCCGTAAATTTGCCCGGTGGTGCGACCTCCACTTGCCAACCACTGACAGTAGTTCCTTCAACACTGGACCTAATAAAAACTCCACTGTTCCCATCGGCTTCCTGTTTAAAGTCCAAAACGAGAATGAAGTTTTTGTATTCCTTTTCAGTGCCCAAATATCCATAGCCAGCATCTTGCCCACTTTCACAAATTAAAAGTCCGTCTTCCACATACCATTTTTCGGTTCCAAAAACTTCCCAGCCATCTAAATTTTCACCGTTGAACAAGGAAATACTTTGGGCTTTAAGGAGACTGCCACAAAAAATCAATAAAACGATAGCCAATAATTTCTTCATGCCCCTAATTCTTAAAACCACTGACTCCATGGAATCCTACTTAAAATCAATATCAGACCTATTCCATAAAAAATGGCTATACTCTTGAACTTTTTATCGCCCTCAACAAATTTTTTGTGCCTGGACCATCCTATCGTTATGGCGGCAATGGCCAGTATGTTTATAAAGGGATGTTCAACGGCCAATAATCTGGCCGCGGAGGTTAGTCCTCCCATACCAAACTCCTGGATGGCGTTCAATCCGCTAGGGGAAATAAAGTACAGAATAAGGCCTACCAATAATTGAATGTGGCAGATTATCAAAGTGAAGAGACTTAATCTAAGGTCCTTGTTCATAGTGAAAACCCTTTTGCTAATCAATCCGCTAATGGCATTTATTACGGCAATGATCAATATTGCCAATGCTACATAGGCCAGATAGGAATGCAGCATTTGAATAGTTTCGTACATACTATTGTTTTAAATGAATTTTAAAAATAATGAATTTTAGGCATAAAAAACCCCGCAAAAAGCGGGGTTCCAATTTAGTTATTAAATACTAGTTGAAAAGATAACGGATTCCTACCTGTAGTCTCCAGGTGTCTCCTAAACTAGTGGAAGGTCTAAAACTCTCCCTAGGCAATTCAGAAGTTCCAGATATCGTATTCAATCTGTAAATTGGCTCATTAGCGGCATTTCTACCTCGATAGTTTAATATATTATTTTGCAATGCGAATTGAGGAACGCCCCAATCTGAATTGAACATATTACCAATATTCAAGAAGTCCAAAGACAACTGAATCTTATTTTTATTGTCCTTTGTCAGATTAATATCTTCCGTGATTCTTAAATCGTAACGATTGACCCATGGTAATTTTGCACCATTTCTTTCGGCAATAGTTCCACGGTTTTCACTCAAATATTCATCCTGTGCAATATAATTGTTCAATGCATTGATTTGGGCTTGTTCTGAAATAAATACACCATCAGCAGTATATTCTTCAAAATTAAGCTCAGAAGCGTCATTTGGAATGTATATTAACCTATTTGAATTATCTCCAAAGTTTCCAGAATATGTGTAGCTATACCTTCCATTTTCCCCACCTTGCCAAAATAATCCGATGGTAGTGTTATCTGTTTGATAGTTTAAATTGGCAATAAAACGGTTAGGTTGGTCAAAAGAAGCAAATCCCAATCTTGGTTTGTTTCTATCCTCCTGTACGGTGGCAGTCCATAGAGAACCGGCCTGAGACCCTCCGGATGCATCCAAATCCCTGGCCCTTGAAGCAGTATATGCGATCATTGCATAAAAACCATTATCGAATTGCTTTTGAAGTTGGGCCGTAAATGAATAGTAGTCTGCTTTCTCCTCCGCATTTGTCAATAAGAACACATTTCGGAAATCGGCATCATTGGAATATCCTCCATCCCAATAAGGACGTTGATCAGGACCAGCTAAATTTCCATCTGGCTCTCTTAATATAGGATTATAAACAATAGGCGTAGAAACGTCCTTGGAATAGATAAAGTCCAAAGTACCCGTAATGCCCCAAGGCAATTGTTGATCTACACCAATATTCGTACGCCAAACCTGTGGCAATTTGAAATCACGATCAGTGAGATTCAACTCATTGGACAAAGTTTGACCTGGATTCGCTGGGTTTCCAAAAGTTACGTCTGGATTGAACTGGTAGTTAGGGCCTAAAAAGTCCACAGCGTCCTGTCCTTCAAAACCAAGACCACCACGTACAACACCAGATCCATTGACCTGATTGCTCAACCACACGAAAGGGATACGACCAGAAAAAATACCGGTTCCACCTCGTAACTGAGTCTTGCCTTCCCCGTTCACATCCCAGTTGAAACCAACTCTTGGAGACCACAATGGTCTAACTTTAGGGAACTGGCTTACATCAGGAGTAAAGGTATTTCCATCCCCATCAGTGAAGGTTTTGTTCAAATCATCCAAAAGTGTATTCCTTGGAATATCAGTTGCGTAGAAAGGAAAATCAACTCGTAAACCTCCTGTCAATTTGAAATTATCATTTACTTGATACTCATCTTGAAAATAGACACCAAACTGACCAAAGTTGGTTTCATCCACTGGAGGTGTTGTTGAACCATCCAAGGCAAAACTTTTGGCGAAAGCGTCTGGATAAGCTCCTGGGGTACGGTTGATAACGGTCTCTACGAAACTGTCATAACTGGTAAACCTATAAAAACCATTGAATACAGGGTTAAAGGCATTTTTAAAGGTCATATACTCAAAGTTTGCACCAATTGTATATGTGTGGTCTCCTGAATATATGGAGAAGTTATTGGTTACGTTGAAAACATTGTTTTCCAATAGGTTTCCTACCGTAAACAATTCATTACCCAATGCAGTATAGTACAATAGGTTGCCAGAAGGATCCGGTTCCAACACTTCTATAAACGGAAAATCCTGACCTCCGGGAATCCCTCTTTTTGGATCCCTAATAGCCGTGTAACCTATATTCAATTGATTGGACATATTGTCCGCCACCTTAGCATTCCATTCACCTACCAAGGACTCTACCAAACGATCATTGGTGTAATTGGCATTGGCAAAAGTAATTGCTTCTATGCCAAACCTATCTGTATTTCTATAACGAGTTGCCAAGAATCGATTTGAGTTACCATTAATGGACACATCTTCAGCTGAAGCATATCTATTATAGCGTAAAGAGAATTTATTGTTTTGATTCAAGTTGTAGTCCAATCGTGCATTGAACCTTGTCTGTTCTGAAGCAAATGGATAATTTTCATAAGGACCGGTCTCATAACCATAAAGACTTTGCATGCTTTCACGAATAAAATCCAATTCTGAAGCGGGAACCCTAGAAATAGTTAAACCATCTGGAGTTAATCCACCTCTCGCAGCTTGTCTTGTAAAACCTGGTACCGCTTCCTGCTCCTCTTCATAACTTACAAAGAAAAAAAGTTTGTCCTTTACAATGGGTCCTCCAAGACTAACACCCTTTATATCATTTTGAGCATCTCCACGGTTTAGCTCTAAGTCCCTTAACTTATTACCCTGCATCTGATCATTCCTTAAATAATAATATGCAGAACCCTTAAATTCGTTGGTTCCTGATTTTGTAACGGCATTTACGGATGCACCAGTAAAACCAGCCAAACGCACGTCAAAAGGGGCAAGGTTTACCTGTACTTCCTCAATTGCGTCTAAGGAAATTGGGTTAGATCCTGCAAACTGACCTGATCCAAGTCCAAAGTTGTTGTTGTAAATATTTCCATCAATGGTATAATTGTTGAAACGACTTGAAGTACCAGCGAACGAAGTACCATTTGATTGCGGAGTAAGCCTTGTAAAGTCATTGATACTTCTACTAATAGTAGGCAATGCATCAATTTTTTCTCTTGAAAGGTTTGTTGTTGGTCCCGTTCTATCAGGATCGATAATTTCCCCTCTTTGCGAGGTTACAACCACCTCTTCTAGTTCGACACCTTCTGATAGGTTGACCTTAAGGTTGTAACTTTGGCCCAAACCAAGGGTTATCCCTTCAAAAGTCTTATCCTGAAAACCAACATAAGTTACTTTTACCGTGTAAGGTCCCCCTACACGAATATTTGGCAGGTAAAATCGTCCCTCCTCATTTGAAATGGCCCCATATACGGTTCCAGAAGGAGTATGGGTCGCAACAATGTTCGCTCCGAATAAGGATTCACCTGCCTCATCAGAAACAGTACCTTGCATACTTGAGGTAGTTACCCCCTGTGAAAACGCAGTTACGGTCAGTAGAAATGCCGCAATTGCAAAGTAGATTTTTTTCATTTTTTCTTGTATTTGTTAGTTTTTAAACCGGTGCAAAAATCTCGTATTTTTAGACTTTCAACGTTAAGGGAACGTTAAATCACCATGTTAAATTTACTACAATAAATAAGAAAAAAAGACTGATTATGAAGAAGTTATAAACTTATATTTCAAAATAAGAATAGTGCAGATCAACTCTTAAAATATTGCAATAGTCGTAATGTAGAACTGTCATGTGGCGCAATTTTATCACCCTCTATATCCTTTAAAATAGTCCCCGCCAACTGCTTCCCCAATTCAACCCCCCATTGATCATAACTAAAGATGTTCAAAATGATACCCTGGACAAAAATCTTATGCTCGTAAAGGGCGATTAATGCCCCCAAGCTTTTAGGTGTCAAGATATCTATCATGATGGTATTTGTAGGCTTGTTGCCTTCAAAAACCTTGAAGGGAGCCAATTGTTCGACATCTTTTTTAGGGGTGCCCTTTTCTTGTAATTCTGCAATCGCTTCTTGAAGGGTTTTTCCGTTCATCAAAGCTTCCGTTTGGGCAAAGAAATTTGCCATTAGCTTATTATGATGGTCGGAATCCCCATGCAAGGATTTTTTAAAGCCGATAAAATCTACAGGTATAAGTTTGGTTCCCTGGTGTATCAACTGGAAAAAAGCGTGTTGTGAGTTGGTGCCAGGCTCTCCCCATATAATAGTTCCCGTTTCATAGTTGACCCGTTTCCCATTTCTGCCAACACTCTTACCGTTGCTTTCCATGATTCCTTGTTGCAAATAAGCGGAAAATCGGCTTAAATATTGGGTATACGGAATGATAGCTTCTGTTTCGGCCTGATGAAAATTATTATACCAGATGCTCAAGAGTGCCATCAATACCGGTAGGTTTTCCTTGAATTCCGTTTCCTTAAAATGGACATCCATTTCATTGGCTCCCTGTAACATGGAATCGAAGTTTTCGTAACCAACCGCAAGGGCTATGGAAAGTCCTACGGCACTCCACAATGAGAATCTTCCTCCTACCCAATCCCACATAGGGAAAACATTGGTATCTGAAATGCCAAATTCGGCTATTTTCTCAGTATTGGTAGAAACAGCAGCAAAGTGTTTTGCTATATCCTCTTGTGAGGCATATTGCAAGAACCACTTTTTGATAGTGGTGGCGTTACTCAAGGTTTCCTGTGTGGTGAAAGTTTTAGATACCACTACAAACAAGGTAGTTTCAGGATTTAGGGTTTTCAAGACCTCATGAACGTGGTCCCCGTCCACATTGCTGACAAAATGAACGTTCAGATGGTTCTTATAGAATTTTAAGGCTTCGGTCACCATAGCGGGCCCCAAATCAGACCCTCCAATACCAATATTTACAACGTCTGTAAAATTCTTTCCTGTATAGCCTTTGCTATTGCCATTTATAACGGACTCTGAGAATTCCTTTATATGCCTTTTTACTTCATAAATTTCCGGAACCACGTTTATGCCATCCACATAAATGGCGTCTGTTTCCTTTGCTCTCAAAGCGGTGTGCAATACGGCCCTACCTTCGGTTTGATTTATTTCATCACCCTTAAAATACTTCGCAATGGCTCCCTTTAAACCGACCTCTTCGGCCAAATCCAATAGCAATTGTAAAGTGTCTGTAGTTATCCTGTTCTTGGAATAATCCAAGAGGAAATCGTTCCAAGTTATGCTAAAGCGCTCGGCCCGCAATTCATCCTTACTGAACAATTCCTTAATGTGTAGGTCTTTTGTAGTATTATAGTGTTCTTTTAGATTGTTCCAAGCATTGGTGGTCGTTGGGTCAATATTATTTAGTGCCATCTATTTCATTAAGTGTTAGCAATTCATCTTCTTCGATCTTTTCTGGGAAAACTATGCAATCCAGCTGTTCCTTTATAGGATTTATGTGGGCATAGAAAGCTGGTCTCAAAGCCTCGGCAAGGGGTTCCACCTGTGGTAGTTCCTCCCTTAGAGGGTCTACCTGTTTGCCATTTTTCCAGAAGCGATAACATACGTGAGGTCCTCCGGTATTTCCAGTCATCCCGACCCAACCAATGACATCGCCTTGACGCACGAACTGCCCCTTTTTCACGTTCTGGTTTTTCATGTGCAGATATTGGGTGGAATAGGTCTCGTTATGCCTGATTTTTACATATTTCCCGTTACCGCCCCTCCTGGTAGATTCCGTTACGGTACCATCTGCAGTGGCTAGTATTGGGGTTCCAATAGGTGCGGCAAAATCCGTTCCTTTATGGGGTCTTACTTTATAACCATAGTACCGAATTCTTCGTTTTAGGTTATATCTAGATGACAATCTACCAAATTCCACAGGCATTTTGAGGAAGGCGCGTCTAAGGTTATTGGCCTCATGATCATAATAGTCCACTTGATTTTTTAAAGAGTCGGCTTCATAGGCAAACGCATAAAGAGGAATTCCATTATGTTCAAAAAAGGCGGCATTCAAAGGTTCAGAACCTGCATAAACAGTATCATTGATATATTTCTCCTTATAGATAATCTTGAACTTATCGTTTTTTTGAAGTCTTGAAAAGTCTATTGTCCAGGCAAAAACATTGGCAAGATTGTGCGTAACACTGTAATCTATACCTTGATTCAAAATGGCCTCTGACAAATTGGTCTCTATGATACCGGAAACTTCCCTTTCCACATACTTCACTCTCTTTTTACCTTTATAAACCTGTACGCTGTCCCTAAAGTCCACTACGGTATAATCAATGGGATTATTTTGATATATGAAGACTTGCGCCTGTTCAGAAGTATCCTTTGATTTAAGTATCAAATATGGTTTGCCAACACGTATTTTTCGAACGTCAAAGGTATCCCGGAATTTTTCTGAGATTGTCGCTATTTTAGGATATTCCACCTTGTTTTTTAGCATCAGCTCCCCAAAGCTATCACCGTATTTGATAGTGTCATGATGTACGTTGAATTCCTTGAAATTAAAACCAAATCTTGTAACTATAGGATCTTCGATAGGACTGATTTTTAATGCATCATGGTTTACGACAACCTTTTCTTCTTGACATGCCCCTAACAAAACCAACGTAAATATTATGCCCCAATATTTTCGCATGAGTCTAAGTATTTATTTTATTGGGGTTGTATATATGGTCTACCCATTGTTTGCCCCATTCGTTTAATTCCTCTTTCGTATGTATCCCTGGAAAGAACACTATTTTTTGAAAACTGGGCGGAAGATACTCTTTCCAATTTGTTCCACCGGTAGCGCTCAAATCCCCGGATTCCTTTCCTAAGTATCGATGGGCGGAGCCCATGTGCATCAATGGCCAATTTACGTTAGCGTTAAGGTCCATCGTCTTTAATGCTTCGAGCAACTCTTTGTTTTTTCTAGCCTGATCCGGCAAAGCTAAGTATTTATGATAGATGGTGTTGTTTAACAATTGCTTTGCCGTACGCACCAATCTAGGAGTATACCTATATTCAAATTGCTTTAAGGTCAGGGTCTTTTCTCCCGTTGAAACATCCGTTGCCCCTTTTTTCCAATAGATATTTTCGTAAAGTTCCTCTACGGTATTGTCCGAAGAAAACTGTTCCCTTTGCGACTCATGCACCAAATTTTCAAGCGGTGTGGCATAAATCTCGATCATTCTGAATTGTGCCGACTGAAATCCACTAGCGGGCAAAAGGGCCATTCTATATTGAAGAAACTGTTCCCGTTCCATACCCTTTATCATGATACTAAAGGAAGAAATAAGCGCCGTGTAATAACTGTTTATTCGCCGAAGTCTTTCTACAAAAAAATCAAGGTTCTGGGATTTGTCGTCCACCAATTGTTTTTGCTCGTGCAAAATGAGTTTAAAATACAACTCGGTTATCTGATGGTACATAATGAAGATTTCCTCGTCAGGAAAATGCGTTCTTGGCACTTGAAGGCTAAGTAGGGTATCCAAGTGGATGTAGTCCCAATAGGTCAAATATCGTTGATATAATAACCCATCCAAGTAAGAGCTAAGATCTTGGCCAGAATCCCTATACTTTTCCTCAAGTTTTAAAATTTGAGATTTGACCCGCTCCTTGTCCTCCATTCTAAATTAATCCATTAATATCTTGAATTGATGCTTTAGACCATTATAACCATCCAAATCTGCCTTAATGGCACCAACCGCTAAATCTGCTTTAATCCTGATAGGAATACGATTATCGTCATTGGAAACCCAAAGAGATAAGCTCTCCTGCTCCTTAAAGACCCTGCCGGATTGCACATAGGGCCTAAATTTCAGACATTCCACTTTTCCATACTTGGTGTTAACTATCTCATTCCCTAGGTATTTTAATTTGAAATTGAAAACACCATCATCATCATACAACATTTTTAAGTCAATGGCCTCACCCACTACCAAGTCTTCGGGATTATAATTGTTCCTTAAATAGTAAAAGGCGGAAATTAAATCCTGTATACTGTCCTGAAGGTCAAAATTAAACTTTTTATTGTTTTTTTTATCATTAAGTATGGCTTTGTCATTGGTATGGTCAAAGTTGATTTCCACATCTTTCGTATACCCCCCTTCATTTATCTTTCTTATAAATCTGTAAGGCTTGCCATCTTCCTTGTCAAAATAACTTTCATAGGTGTCATCCACCTTAAAAAAAATACTTGCAAATCCAGTGGTCTCGCCATGGCCTACAACATGGTAGACCGGAATGGAATCGATGGTCGCATTTTTTACATGAAGGGTAGCATAACTGGCGTTCAGGAAACCATAATGCATTCTGAACTTGAGCCATTCCCCAGATTTAAAGGCAGATTGCCGTGCTTGTGAGAATAGCATGTTTGTACCTATAAAAAGCAGTATGGCCAACACCTTTTTCATATCATTAATTTTATGTAAAAATACTATTCCGTTTTTCATGAAAAACATCCTTACAATAACTTAAACAAAATTTATTCCAAAGTATTGCACAAAAAAAGCCCAGTCGTATAACTGGGCTTTTCCTAAATAACCAACCAAACTTTAAATTATGAAAAACCAATACTTAAAGTTGTAAGGGAACCACCCCTTACGTCGGTAAAATTAAAACATACTCTTCTTCTAGGGTAGGTTTTAACTTACTTTAACTTTCAACTTAACAGTAATTCACATTTAAGAGTCAGATTTATGAATCCCTTAAGAAAATTGCCCGTAATACCTAACTTTACAAATCAAAACCAATAGCCAATGCTGAAAAAAAAGTTTGAATTATTTGCCTCTGGGGACCAAGAATAGAGTACCTGGATTGGCCCAATAAAAGATTCCCAACCATATCCAATTCCATAGCCAGAAAAATCCGGGGCGGTAAACCATTCTCCCGTTCTAAATATATCATCCTCCACATTGGCGTAATTCGCCGCCAAAAGTAAATGGTTTTTGGGGTAGAATTCAAAGTCGAGCCTTCCATAGGCCTTAACAAAACTATTTCCGGGAAGACTTAAAAAATCATATCCAAAAAATGGGGTGAAATTATTTATCAGGTCCGTCCCAAATCCTCCCAAAACAAAATCGAAGGTTGTTACGCCTGAGGTTCCCAATTTAAAGCCACCTTCGGTTTCTATGTTCATTGAAAGATTTTTAAATATTGGGAAAGCGGCTCCTAATTTTGCCTTGGAAATTGAAAAATCCTTAAAATTCTGATTAAAGTCCGATGAAAGAATATAGTAATGCATATCCCCATCAAAATACAATCCCCTAGTTGGAAAGTACCTATCGTCATAGGTGTCCAACTTTAAATTTCCAAATACACTAAAAAAGCTCCCATTTTCGAAATAGAACCGTTCATCCGAAGCGGTATTAGTAAGATTTTCCTCTACCCCGGAAAAGGGTTCAATGGTTCGTGTGCTGTATTTCAAATATTTATATTCCGCTCCCAGCGTAAAGGCAAATTCCTCCCTAAGAACCGTTTGAATGTACAGTTGACTTGTAAAGTCAGAGACATCAAGGTTCAAGTTGTTCAAGTTCGTTCCAAAGGGTACATCAAAATTTTGACGTATCAAATCAAAGTTTATGTCCTGCGTAAAGGCACTGAACCTTGAGTTCAACCCAAAGCTCCAATAGGATCCCTTGTCCACATAATATTGAAAATTGTACCTAACATTGTCCCCAAGAATAAGGTCAAAGGAGGCTACATCATCCTGTAGGGCCAAATTTCTTTTTGTGAAATTAATTATCGCGGCACTTTTATAAAGATCGTCATAGTGCGCGCCCAACCTAATGAACAAGGTATTAGGGGTCTCATCCAATCGCATTATCAAATCCTCCCCGGGACCATTAGAGACCAATTTGTACCTATTTGTGGTAAAATTACCGGTAGCGGTCAAATTGCTAATTCCCTGCTGTAGTTTTTTGAACGTGATTGGTTCTGCCAAATTAAACCGAAGCTTTCCCTTCACATACCCCCTTGTATGTTGGTTGTTGCCATTAATGATCAATCTATTGATGGTTATGGAGTCGTTGAGGCCTTTATAGTCTATTGGGTTCCTAACCACGGTCCCTTTGCTTGAAATCTCTTTAAGATCTTCGAGTTTTTCCTTGGCCGCGGTTACCCCTTTTTCAATAATCGCGTCAGCTTTGTCAAATTCTATTACTGAAAAGGCTTCAATATCCGGTTTTATATAAATATCCGTTTTTTTGGACTTTTCCATCATATCCCTTACGGTCCTGTAATTATTGATCTGTGATAATATTTCCGTTGCGGACAATAGAGCGTCCCTTTTGGAAAGATCGTGCTGCACGTCAATGCCAATAATTACATCCGCACCCATATTTCTTACCTTATCAATTGGATAATTATTGACGACTCCACCATCGATCAAGACCCTGCCGTCAATACTGGAGGGCTCAAACAAGGATGGCAAGGTACCGCTGGCCATTATGGCCTGTGGTAAGTAACCTGAATCCAGGACAACTTCCTCGCCTGTTTCAATATCCGTGGCAATGCAGACGAAAGGGATCGGAAGCTGGGAAAAATCGTTTACGTCCTTTACATGGTACAATAACCTGACAAGTTCGTTGTAAATGTTCTGCCCTCCTGAAAATGCAGTAGGTACACTGACCTTGAAATTGTCAAAAGGCAATGTCAATGCATAGCGTTCGGAATCTTCTTTCTCATAAAAGGTCTTGGCGTTCCTAGGCAAATTATCCTGAATCAAATTGACAAAATCCGTCGCCCTAAAAATAGAATCCAATTGATCCGCCGTGTATCCTGCGGCGTACAATGCCCCCACAATGGCACCCATACTGGTTCCGCCAACATAATCAATTTCTACACCCGCTTCCTCAATTACCCTTAAGGCCCCAATATGCGCCAATCCTTTGGCACCACCCCCACTGAGTACGAGTCCAACTTTCTGTTTTTTTGATTCATGGTTTTGACCCGGGCAATTCAAGGTAAAAAGAAACAAAAGGAGCAATACAGCACCCTTGCCTATCCATCGTGCCCATATTTCTAATTCAATGAAACGAACCATATATTTTTTTTGCCTTGGAAGCACCCACTACTTCGGTTAAATGTTCTAAGGAAGCTTCCTTGATCCGTTTAACGGATTTGAATTTCTTCAACAAATCCCGTGCTGTTTTTTCACCTACCCCTTCAATATTTTCCAATTCTGAATTGATAGCACTTTTGCTCCTTTTATTTCTATGAAAAGTTATACCAAATCTGTGAGCTTCGTTTCTTAAATGTTGGATAATCTTCAAACTTTCCGATTTTTTATCCAGGTAAAGCGGAATGGAATCCTCCGGAAAATATATCTCCTCAAGCCGCTTCGCAATGCCTACAATCGCTATTTTGCCTCGAAGACCCAAAGCATCCAAACTTTTCAATGCCGAGGAGAGCTGACCCTTGCCCCCATCAATTATTATCAATTGAGGTAATGGTTCCTCCTCCTCCAAGAGCCTTTTATACCTTCTGAATACAACCTCCTCCATAGAAGCAAAATCGTCCGGTCCCGTTACGGTCTTTATATTAAAATGTCTGTAGTCCTTCTTACTTGGTTTGCCATCCTTAAAGACGACACAGGCCGCCACGGGATTGGTGCCTTGTATATTACTGTTATCGAAACATTCTATATGCCTGGGCTCTTCGGACAATCTCAAATCTTTCTTCATTTGGGCCATAATCCTATTGGTATGTCGATCAGGGTCAATGATCTTTATTTGATTAAACCGTTCCTGTCTGAAAAATTTGGCGTTTCGTTCAGATAGTTCCAGCAAACGTTTTTTGTCACCAAGCTTTGGTATGGTTATTTTTAAGGTTGCATCCAATGCAACATCAAAAGGAAGATAAAGTTCCTTGGACTGCGAATTGAATCGCTGTCTGATTTCCACGATGGCCAATTGAAGTAAGTCTTCATCAGATTCATCCAATTTCTTTTTGATCTCCATGGTATGGGACCTGATAATAGATCCGTGGGACAATTGAAGAAAATTCACATAGGCAAGGGCGCTATCGGAAATTATCGTAAATACATCCACATCGCTAATTTTTGGGTTAACGATAGTAGACTTTACTTGGTAATTTTCAAGAACATCGATCTTGTCCTTTATACGCTGGGCCTCCTCATAGCGCATCTCCTCTGCCAAGGATTTCATTTGACCCTTGAAATATTGAAGAGAAGACTTAAAATTCCCTTTTATGATTTCCTTTATATCGGCAATCTGTCTATCATATTCCTCGGAACTCTGAAGACCTTCACATGGTCCTTTACAATTGCCCAAATGGTATTCCAAACAGACCTTATACTTACCTGCCTTAATTTTCTCATTGGACAGATCATACGTACAGGTCCTGAGCGGATACACACTTTTTATAAGGTCCAAAAGTGTCCTAACCGTCTTCATGCTAGTATAGGGGCCATAATAATCAGAACCGTCCTTTATGACGCGTCTTGTGGGAAACAGTCTTGGGAACCGCTCATTCTTTAGACACAACCACGGATAGGACTTATCATCCTTGAGCAAAACATTATAGCGTGGTTTGTATTCCTTAATCAGATTGTTTTCTAGTAAAAGCGCGTCTGACTCCGTTGGCACAACAATGTGCTTGATGCCCCGTATTTTTTTAACAAGTACCCTTGTCTTCCCGTATTCATGATTTTTATTAAAATAGGACGAAACCCGCTTTTTTAGATTTTTCGCCTTCCCAACGTACAAAATTTTATCGTCCTTGTCATAAAACTGATACACGCCAGGTCCATTGGGCAGTGCGGTTAACTGGACGTCAATTGGAATTTGGGACATACTACTTTTGAACTAATTCTTAAATCGATGGATTTGAATTTACATGCTTTTCTTGAAACAGCTAAAATTTTCTAGGTATTTTAACTTCAAAAAAAAAGAATTACGATATAAAGGATGGTGGCTAAACAATTGTTGGAATTGTTCAAAAAATTAACGGTAGTTTGTCAAATTGGAATTAAAAAAAGATTGATTCTATGTGGTTTTGTGTAAAATATTGATTATTAGGGAATTATATTATTATAGATGAAATTTATATTCTCTTATCTGTTAATTTTCATATAAAATTGTGCTTTTTAACGACAAAAATGTGCTTTTCAAGGAGATTTAATAATTTTTTTACTTACATTTAAACTGAAACGGAACCTCAAATACTTTTTGTTTAATATATGGAAAGCTACATTTTAACACTCGGAACCTACCTCATCTTAATGTTATTTTTTAAAGTTTTCTTTGCTGTGGCAGGAAAAGATTAAATAGTGCCCAAGGTACTTCAAATCATTTTTCAATTATGTTGAAGAAAGATTTGCGTTTAAAATATTCAGCTCTTAGAAAACAGCTCTCCGTAAGTCAGATTGCAGCCAAAAGTCTTGATATATCCAACAAGGCATTAGAACTTCCCATTTGGTCAAAAGATTATTACCATCTTTTTCTTCCTATACCTTCAAAACATGAGGTGGATACCATCAATTTACTGTCCATATTGCAGGGAAAGGATAAATATATCGTCGTCCCAAAAGTACAGCAGAACGTATTAGAACATTTCCTACTCACAGATAACACCAAATTCAAAAACAATTCTTGGGGCGTTCCAGAACCCGTAGATGGTATAAAGGTTGAACCGGATAAAATGGATGTGGTATTCATTCCCCTATTGGCTTTTGATATAAATGGACACAGGGTTGGCTATGGCAAAGGATTCTATGATAACTTCTTGGCAAGCTGTAAACCAAATGTATTAAAAGTGGGGCTCAGTTTTTTTGAAGCGGAACCTTTAATAAGCGATGCCTTCCCTGGAGATGTTCCTTTGGATTATTGTATAACTCCCCAAAAAAATTATTCGTTTATTGACCCTTGAGGATTTTCAGTATTTTCTGAAATTTCAACTACAGTTTCTTCCTCCTCGTTCTTTCCAAATGCCCTTTTATTAAAAACCAATAAAATCCCAACCCCGGTACTTATGGCCGTATCCGCAATGTTAAAGACGGGCTCGAAAAAACGAAAATTACTACCGCCAACAAAGGGCATACATTCCGGCCAAGTCGTATCCACTAAAGGAAAATAGAGCATATCCACAACTTTACCATAAAAGACCTTTCCATAAGGTTCATCGGAAAACAAAGTCGCTACATGATTGTAGCTATCATCGAAAATGAGACCGTAAAAAACAGAATCCAATATATTTCCCAGGGCCCCCGCGAATATTAAGGAAACCGCAACTATCAATGTTTTTGAGGATTTTTTCTTAACAACATCGAACAACCAATAGCCGATCCCAAAAATGGCAAACAACCTGAAAATGGTGAGGACCAGCTTACCCGTAGCATCGGAAATAGGGAGCACATCACTTAGCTTGGCACCCCACGCCGCGCCTTCGTTCTCAATAAAAAGAATTTTGAACCAACTGAAGACATCAACAGATTCACCCAATACGAAGTTTGTCTTAATGTATATTTTGCTCCATTGGTCTATAAGGAGAATCAAAACTATTAATAAAATGGATTTTTTTAGGTTCATGAGCTTTTCAACGGCGCAAAAATAGAAATATTATTCGGTTTTGTTCAGTATGATATTTCCGGTGACCGAATTTAACTTATAACTGTTGAAGCCATTAGGTATAGTATCCTTTTTATATTGGCCATATTTTGTTTCTGCCGATATGGTTGCCCTATTGGCATATACCACAATGTTGCCACTTTGGGTTCTTACGTTTACCGCTTGAGAAATATTATGTAATTCACAGGTTCCATCAGAAAGGGTGACATCAAGTTTCAAGTAATCGCCAAAGGCGATGACCCGGGAGCTATTTCCAAAAACTTGCACGCTTTTGTATTTAGGAAGTTTAATTTTTAATGCAATGGAGACCACTTTGTGTGCACTTAGTTTATCGTTGGGGTTTTTAAAGACGGGTTGGAAGCCGGCGCCAAGTACCAATGTATTGCCCACTTCAGAGACCTTCATTTGAAGATCGTCACTGTATTCGCCATCCATTTGGGCATCAACCTCTATTTCCTCGTTATCGCCAGTTTCCAAAATGACCTCGTAACAGTTTTCCGCGTTGACCTGTATCAACTTTACGGATTCGCCCAACAAAACTTTGTGCACCTTCTTTTGAGCGGTAACCTGTGCTGCGATCAGGAGAAGAACTAAGGGAAATAATTTCAAAACGGACCATTAAAAAACGCCCCGGAAGGCGTTTCGATTATTTTTGCATATTCTTGGCTTCTATACTCAAGGTGGCATGCGGCACCAATTTCAAACGCTCCTTATTTATGAGTTTGCCCGTTATCCGGCAAATGCCGTAAGTTTTGTTCTCAATTCTGAGAAGCGCATTTTTTAAGTCCCTGATGAACTTCTCCTGCCGAATGGCCAATTGGGTATTCGCTTCCTTGCTCATAGTTTCTGAACCTTCCTCAAAGGCCTTGAAGGTTGGGGAGGTGTCATCGGTACCGTTATTTCCATCGTTCATATAAGAGCTTTTAAGAAGCTCCAAATGACTTTTAGCCTTTTCTATTTTCTCTTCTATCAATTCCTTGAACTCCGCCAAATCCTTGTCCGAGTATCTTACTTTTAAATCTTCTGCCATCTCGTTAATGTTTTGCAATAAACAATTTAGTGTTCACTTCATCGAAGGCAATTTCAGTGCCATTCTCTAAATATTCCTCAAAATTCAATTCTGCTGTCAAAGTTTCCGCCTTTATATAACTAAGATTACTGGTTACGGCCTGCTCTACAAATCCGTCCTTCTGCATCTTTATGTCAATTTTGTCTGTCACTTCAAAACCAGATTCCTTTCTTAAATTCTGGATCCTGTTGACCAGTTCCCTAGCGATGCCTTCCTTCTTTAGGTCATCATTAATGGTGATATCCAATGCGACCGTTGTTTTGCCGGATGAGGCCACCAACCAGCCCTCAATATCCTGGGAACTTATCTCTACATCCTGAAACTGTAAAATAATGTTTTTATTTTCTATTTGAAGGGATAATTCGCCTTCTTGTTCAATTTTTTGGATATCTTCCTGATTTAGAGCATTTATCGCGTTTGCGATTTGCTTCATTTCTTTGCCGAACCTTGGTCCCAAGGTCTTGAAATTAGGTTTAATGCGTTTTACCAAAACCCCTGAAGCATCGTCCAAAAGTTCTATTTCCTTAACATTTACCTCCGACTTTATTAAGTCCGATACCGCCAAAATATCCATTCTGTCCTGCTCGTCCAAAATAGGAATCATGATTTTTTGGAGCGGTTGCCTCACCTTTATCTTTTCCTTTTGCCGAATCGATAAAACCAAGGACGATATCGTTTGGGCCTTTTGCATCTTTTGTTCCAAGGCAGAATCGATCATATTTTTATTCGACGTTGGGAAATCTGCCAAATGGACACTTTCAAAGGGTTCCAAATTGGTCGTAGCGATCAGGTCTTTGTAGAGCCTGTCCATAAAGAAAGGTGCCACGGGCGCGGAAAGTTTGGCTACCGTTACCAAACAGGTATAGAGTGTTTGATAGGCAGCGATCTTGTCCTTTTGGTAATCCCCTTTCCAGAACCTTCTTCTGCACAGGCGAACGTACCAATTGCTTAGGTTTTCCTGTACGAAATCTGAAATTGCCCTCGTAGCCTTGGTAGGTTCATAATCTGCATAGGCATCATCTACAAAAGCGATTAATGAATTGAGTTCGGACAATATCCATCTATCTATTTCCGGTCTTTCCTCCACGGGTATATTTTCCTCGGAAAAGCTAAAGGCATCGATATTTGCGTACAGGGCAAAAAATGAATACGTATTGTAAAGTGTCCCGAAGAATTTTCGCTTCACTTCAACAATGCCCTCGGGGTCAAATTTTAGGTTGTCCCATGGGTTCGCATTGCTGATCATGTACCAGCGAGTCGCGTCCGCACCATGCTCCTTCATCGTATCGAAGGGGTCTACGGCGTTGCCCAATCTTTTGGACATTTTTTTCCCTTCCTTGTCAAGCACAAGTCCGTTAGAAACCACGTTTTTATAGGCCACGGAATCGAACACCATGGTGCCTATGGCATGTAGGGTGTAAAACCATCCCCTCGTCTGATCAACACCTTCCGCAATAAAATCGGCTGGAAAGGTCTTGCCCGTGTCGATGAGTTCCTTGTTTTCAAATGGATAGTGCCATTGCGCATAGGGCATGGAACCACTATCGAACCAAACATCGATCAAGTCGCTTTCACGCTTCATGGGTTTCCCCAATGGCGAAACCAAGGTGATCTGATCTACAATATTTTTGTGCAGGTCTATCCTTTCATAGTTTGCTTCGGACATATCGCCTACCACAAAGTCCTCAAAAATATCCTTTTCAAGTATGCCGGCTTCCATGGCCTTTTGCATTTCCAACTTCAACTCAGAAACAGAGCCGATTATCAGTTCCTCCTTACCATCACTGGTTCTCCAGATGGGCAAAGGAATGCCCCAATACCGCGACCTGGATAAGTTCCAATCGTTTGCGTTCGCCAACCAATTTCCAAACCGTCCCTCACCAGTTGCCTTGGGTTTCCAATTGATGGACTGGTTCAACTCGAACATCCTGTCCTTAATATCTGTAACCTTTATAAACCAGGAGTCCAAAGGGTAATACAAAATAGGCTTATCGGTACGCCAACAGTTGGGATAACTGTGCACATATTTTTCAACCTTAAAGGCCTTGTTTTCCTCTTTGAGTTTAATGGCAATCTCCACATCAACGGAACGCTCTGGAGCTTCCCCCTCCTCATAATATTCGTTCTTTACATATTTTCCACCGAGTTCCTTTAACTCCGGTCTAAACCTCCCCTGCAAATCTACAAGCGGGACAAGGTTCGCATTTTCGTCCAATACCAACATGGGAGGTATTTCCGGAACGGCCTGCTTTGCCACAAAGGCATCATCAGCGCCAAAAGTTGGGGCCGTATGTACAATACCCGTACCGTCTTCCGTAGTTACAAAATCACCGGAAATTACCCGAAATGCATTCTCTGCATTTTCATAGGGAAGTACATAATCCAAAAGCTGTTCGTATCGAATGCCTACAAGGTCTATTCCCTTAAATTCCTTTACCTGATAGAATGGAATCTTTTTGTCCTCCTTCGTATAGCCGATTAAATCTGATTTTTCCGAAACCTCAAAATATTTTCCTGCAAATTGCTTACCTACCAAGTTTTTGGCAAGTATGACATTCATAGGTTCAAATGTATACTGGTTATAGGTCTCTACCATTACATAATCAATCTTGGGGCCAACGGTTAAAGCCGTATTGGAGGGAAGTGTCCACGGTGTTGTTGTCCATGCCAAAAAATAAATGGTTCCCTCATTTTTAAGGAAGTCTGGCAAGGTTTCCTCCAAAGCCTTAAATTGGGCCGTTACGGTAGTATCCGTAACATCTTGATAGGTACCTGGCTGGTTCAGTTCATGAGAACTTAATCCGGTACCCGCTTTTGGAGAATACGGCTGTATGGTGTACCCTTTATATATGAGTCCTTTCTCATAAATCTGTTTCAACAACCACCAAACAGATTCCATGTATTTGGATTTATAGGTAATGTAAGGGTCGTCCATATCCACCCAATACCCAACTTGCTCGGTCATGGCGTTCCAAACATCCGTATAGCGCATTACCGCCTTCTTACAGGCTGCATTATATTCCTCTACGGAAATTTTTACACCAATATCTTCTTTCGTAATCCCAAGTTCCTTCTCCACGCCCAATTCGATAGGAAGTCCGTGTGTATCCCAACCGGCCTTTCTTTTTACCTGAAAGCCCTTCATTGTTTTGTAGCGAGGGAAAATATCCTTGATAGTCCGCGCCATTACGTGGTGGATACCCGGCATTCCATTCGCTGATGGTGGCCCTTCATAAAAGACATAGCTTTGTTTACCCTCCCTGGATGAAATACTCTTTTCAAAAATCTTGGCGGTCTTCCAGTAATTTAGAACTTCTTCTGCAACTTTAGGCAAGTCTAATCCCTTATATTCTGCGAACTTCATACGAAATGCTTATGGTTCTGGGTTTTAAGCCCGCAAAATTAATTAATTTAGTTGGAACTGTAGCCCTACCCCGCCATGAAATGGCTCAAATGGAAAATTCCCCAAAAGAGAATACAAGACCCTTGATCCAAAAAGGGTATTCCCTCGTATATACGGGTACAAACACTAAAAATTAACAACATGAAAAAATTAGTAGTAAGCACCGTATTGGTTTTGGCTTTGGGCGCTTCTTTTATTTCCTGTAGGGAAACGGCAGAAAAGGCGAAAGACGCAGCCACCCAAGCTGAAGAATCTTTGGAACAAACCGGAAATGACCTAAAAGAGGTTGGCGAAGACGCCATGGACAAGGCCAAGGAAGCTGGAGAAAGCATGAAGGAGGCAGGAGAGAAAGCCATTGACTCTGCCAAGGAAGCAGGCGAGGATGCTTTGGATTCCGCAAAAGAGGCCGGCGAAGAAGCTATGGACAAAGCAAAAAAAATTGGTGAGGATGTAAAGGACGCCACCAAGGAAGCGGCGGATAAAATTTCACAGTAAAAAACCTGTACTTTCTTAAAATAGGAAGCGTACAATTTCTAAACAAAAAAGGCCCGGTTGCGGGCCTTTTTATACTAAAAATGGTACCCTATCCCCAATATTAAATTACTTCCCGGAGCAACAATTCCGGAAGAATAGGTCCTATACCTCTGATTGGTTATGTTTTCCAAACTTAGCGTTGCTTTGAGGTTGTTCGCAATGGCGTATTGGGAACGAAAGTTCAAGGTATACCAGGATGGTGAAAAAGGATCTCCATTTTCATCCCTCTCGTAGATGTAATCCTTGGATTGTTCAGATATTGCCAATTGATCATTGGCTACCTCACCATTATAATTCAGGAAAAAATCAGTGGATATTTTCTCCTTCTTCCATTTTACATGAAAATCACCAAAAGTAGGTGGCGCATGTCTTGCCGGTGAGTCCGTACCGTCCTCTTCCTCCTCAATCCCTTCGGTAATGGTAAGATTGGACGAAAGGGACCATTGATCTGACAAATATGCATCCAATCCAAACTCAAAACCATAAACATAGGCCTTTGCGGCATTCTGTATGGCCTGAACATTGCTCAACTCGCCTCCGTACTCAATTTGCGTTAAGCCATTAAAGGTAAAGTCCCTTCGAACCAAGGCATCTACCAAATACGTATAGAAGGTAGTCCCTTTCAATACAAGTTTATCCTTAAAATTCTTATGAACTCCCAACTCTACATTGTACGCGTATTCAGATTCCAGGTCTGGGTTGGGAACTACCACGGAGCCCGGTTCAGAATCGAATATTTTCCCTATATCGTCTACATTGGGGGCCCTAAAACCAGTTGATCCGTTAAACGTAATTTGAAGGTTTTGTTTTGGAAACCAACTGAAACCCACACTTCCAGTTAGTGCTCCTGTACTAACATCCGCATTCTCAAAAGGAAACGCATAAAAAGTACGATTGAACAACGCATCTATCCAAACATGGCTATACCGTAAACCGGACATTAAAATGAAGTTAGGCTTAGCCTTGTATTCCCCATTTAGATAGCCTGCCAAACTTTTCCAAGTGGCACCGTCTGGATATCTGGACGCTGCAGATGCCATTTCCCCGGTGATTATGTTGGTGTCCATACCTGTTGAACCAACCTTGTTAAAAATAAACTCCCCCCCGTAATACAGTTTAAAATTCCCAATTTTCTTGTTTTCAAAATCTAAGTTCAGGTTTAACGCATCCACCTTTTCGCGCGTGGTATTTAATACGGTGCCCTGAAAATCCCTGTCATTCCTACTTTCTTCAAAAAATTGGTAGGCTGCGGTGAGTTTGAGTCCATCGTACAATTTTCCGTTGCCTTTCTTTTTTAACTGCACATTGCCCATAAACCATTTTTGTGGGCCATAATACCATTCTGCCGACCTTAATCCTTGACCATCGCGTGAAGGCCTAATAAGCCTGTCAAAACGGGAATAATCCGATGTTTCCGAGTAATGGATTCCCAAGTTCAAATCCCAGTTTACATGGGGTCTGTAAAGGAATTTCTGCATGAAGTTCCTTTGATCATAACCCGTAGGGACCTGATTTCTTGGGTTTTCGTTTGGCACGAGGATATCTTCCCCATTTAAGGTTTTCACGAAAGAGTTCCTCAAATAGGAATCCGGACCATGTTTCCCCATTGTTAAATCCTGAAAGCTATTATAAGAAAAACTGGTCAAGGACGCCCATTTCTCCTTGCCGATGTTTACATTGGCGTTAACCGTATTTTCTGTATTTGCCGAGGAGAATCTATAAATGGCGTTCCCCGAGATTTCAGCAGTTTCCTTTTGGCTCAACGTAGGCTGTTTCGTGTAAAAGTTCATGACACCGCCAATGGCATCACTTCCATAAATAACCGATCCAGGACCAAAAATGATTTCGGTATTCCTGATGTTGAAGGGGTCAATGGATATGACATTCTGCAAGTTTCCGCCTCTGAATATTGCATTGTTCATACGAACCCCATCCACGGATAGTACCAGCCTGTTGGTGGCAAACCCCCTTATCATAGGACTTCCTCCTCCCAATTGACTTTTTTGGACAAAGACCTTTCCACTGCTCTGCAAAAGATCCGCTGAAGTCTGTGGCGTATTCATCGCAATAGTCTGGGCATCTATGGAAACGATTTTGTTGGGTACCTCCTTCTTTTGTTGCTCCCACTTGGAGACGGACATGACCACCTCGTCCAATCGCTCAGGTTTCATTAGTAAAAATACCTTGTACCCATTTTTGACTAACTGAAGACGCGTTAGCTTTTTTGTTTCGTAACTCAAATGCCTTAGAATCAATCGCTCCTCATTTAAAAAAGGGGTGAAATCAAAATTTCCGTCGAAATCGGTCACACTTATTTTGGTCTTATCCGGGTTAAATACGGCCACATTTGGGATGGGCTCATGGGTATCATCATCCAAGACGGTCACTTGTTGGGACCACCCTATACAACCATATAAAAGAAAAAGTAGGGGTAAAATTCTGCTCATACTAACTAAACACCTCATTTAGAACCGCCAATGATTTCGGTTTTCTAAAACCTTGCAAATGCAATTCATAATACAAAACCAAGGATTGAAGGAGTTCCTGCCTGTTTTTTTTTCTCATTTTTACAGTACTTATTCCATCAAAATTTATGCCTAAAAAGGATTTGAAATACGAAATATTTTCACCGTAGAGCATGGGATTTAAAGACGTGGTGGAGACAAACTCACCTTCCAACAGGTCAAAATACGGGGCATCCACCTTATCCAAATCTGGGTAAAACCCTAGATACTTGGTCAATAGTAGCAAAAAGTAGAGATGGAAATTGGATATTTCCGTATGGATATCCATCCACTGCAAGGATGCCTCCAGAAACCGGAACAATTCCTTGTTACTTTCTTCCTCGTGGATACTATTGGCGAGCATTTCCGCCAGAAACAGGGCCATGGCATTTTTTACCATATTGCTATGGACGTTCTGATAATGGTAGTAGATCTTTGCTTCCTTTATACTTTCCAAGGAGCCTTTATTTCTATGGTTGGCGACTATTTCAAGTTGGGAAAGTGGATGGAACAACGCTTTTCTTACCTTTCCCTTTTTTGAAGCCAAAATGCCCCTTAACAAATAGGATTTTAGCCCATCGGATTCCGTATAAATACGCACGATCAAACTTGTGTCCCCATATTTAATGGAAGTCAATACAATGGCCTTGGTGGTTACCTGCATTAAAAAAGGTTTTTACAAAGATATCCTTTACTGCCTTATTGCTCTGTTCATCCAATACTGGGAGTATTCATTTAATATTATATCCCCAATATTTTTAGTGTAGTGGTGCTTATCCAACCAGTAACAGGGGCTTACACCCAATACTTTTGAACCGTATGGCCTAAAGAGTTCAAAACCATTATTTTCAAGTACATCCAAGAGATAGCCAAATTGTATCCTCCTTTCCGTGGAACTAATATAATTTTCATAAGAATTGGGGTGTACCAGAAAGGTTAGCTTGATACCCCTTTGTTCGCACAATAGTTTGATTTTCTTAAGAATTTCAATTTGTGAAGAAAAATCCAGTGGATGAATGGGTACCGCATCTGGAATATCTAGTATCTCCAAATTCTCATGAAGCCTGCAGTCCGTTTCATAAGCATTATTTGCGTAATAATTGCCATCGGTATATATATCGTGCTCAATATACTTTTTACTCAGATCGGCCCCCAAAATTTTCTTGATGGAAATGGGCAAGAATAGAAACTCCCATTGGATTTTATTCTCCTGTAGGTTTACGAACTTTCGAGAGGCGTCGTTCTCATGGGCACTCGTTCGCTCGTAGATAACCCCTTCATCCATAGCTAAAATAATGTTATCCACTTGAACATCGTTCTCAAGAAAAAGCAACAGGCTCTTATAGAATTCTTCTGGAGTACCTAATGAATAGGTCATATTGTACCATCTGGATTCCGCTGTATTCAATTGGTTCACATGCAGTACGCCTCCTTTGGAATTGGAAAACAGAAAACTGTTGAACATATTTGGGTTTTGCAGTACATAATTGGTTTTTAAACTGTGTTCATTTGGCCGTAGACCCTTGAATTCCCTCCTGTTTCCAAAAATTCCATAAGGGTCGATCGTGTAATTATAAATACTCGTAGCAGAAAAGTATGCCAGCACCGTCAAACCAAAAATTGCTGTCTTTTTGAGAAATGCTTTCATCTAAAATTGAAAATAAATGAATTGACTTGAACTGGTATTCAAACTAATAAGGTATACCACTATGACCAGGACCGCTACTTCCACAAAACCCAACACTTTTTTGTTGATATTCTTTAAAAAAGTAAAATTGAGACGTTCATCCTTTCTAAAAATCCAATCCAAAAAGAGCAGGGACCCTACACTGTACAGACCATTTTTATAAATCAGTGGAAAATCCAGTTTGGTGAACATAAAAGTCAGGTATTCCAAAGCGGATGCCAATGATTCGCTTCGAAAAAACACCCATGCCAAAACAACCAATAAAAAGGTCAACAGTATTTCAGCGAATTCCCTTAGAGTGGGAAACCAAGAGTTTTCCGCAACAATGGCATCGGTATATTTTCTATTTCGCCCCATGATATAACTGGGAACGAACAACAGTGCGTGGAGCCCCCCCCATACTACAAAGGTCCAATTGGCCCCGTGCCACAGTCCACTTACCAAAAATATTATAAATACGTTACGCAGCGATTTCCATTTGCCATTGCGTGAACCTCCAAGGGGGATATAAAGATAATCCCTAAACCATGTGGACAAGGAAATATGCCATCTCCGCCAAAATTCACCCACATTTCTTGAAAAGTAGGGAAACTTGAAATTTGACATTAATTCGATACCGAACAATTTGGACACCCCAATGGCGATATCAGAATATCCACTGAAATCACAATAGATCTGAATGGCAAAATAGATGGCTCCCAACCAGAGTACTCCACCTCCAAAGTCATGGTAGTTTCCAAAGATATCATCCACCTTAAGGGCCAAAACATCAGCAATTACAACCTTTTTCACCAAGCCCCATAAAATTAGCCGTAATCCCTGCATCCCCTTTTCATAGGAAAAGTTCCTCTTTCCCAATATTTGTGGCAGCAGATTAGAGGCACGTTCTATAGGCCCCGCTACCAACTGTGGAAAGAAGGAAACGAAGGCCGCAAAGGAAATAAAGTCTTTGGTTGGTACCAGTTTCTTTCGATATACATCAATGGTATAGGACATTGTCTGAAAGGTATAAAAGGAAATTCCTACGGGAAGTATGATGTTCAACGACCATGTATTCTTTGTGTGATATCCTAGATTGTCCAATACTTGGATCCATGAATCCACAAAAAAATTGAAGTATTTAAAAAATGCCAACAGACCAATATTAAAGGCCATACTTATTCCCAATAATACTTTTCTTTGGGATGCTTTAACGGTTCCGTGAATTTGAAGGCCTACTACATAGTCCACCAGTGTGGATATGAAAATAAGGGACAGAAACCTATAGTCCCACCATCCATAGAAGCTATAGGACGCTAGTAACAGTAATACATTCTGATACTTGGTTTTGGTGTTGAAAACGAGCCAATAGAGCCCAAAGACAACAATCAGAAAAACCAAAAACTCAAAAGAATTGAATAGCAAGCCCTTGTTTTAGGGCATAAAAATAGGATAAAATATGATGCTACTGTCCAATCTGATCTTATACCTAACAAAAAGCCCATCCTTAAAAAGGATGGGCCTTACAATAAAGTATATTCCTTTAAATGACCCCTTGGGCCAACATGGCATCCGCCACTTTTACGAAACCGGCGATGTTGGCACCTTTTACGTAATTACAATAGCCATTTTCCTCCATACCGTACTCGATACAAGAATCGTGGATATCTGACATGATACCTTTTAAGCGTTCATCGACCTCCTCTCGGGTCCAACTTATACGCAAGGAGTTTTGTGACATCTCAAGTCCTGAGGTTGCAACACCACCTGCATTGGAAGCCTTTCCAGGTGCAAAAAGGATTTTTGCGTTGTGAAAGGCATGTACGGCGTCTGCGGTACAAGGCATATTGGCCCCTTCGGCAACACAGATACATCCGTTGTCCAATAGTTTCTTGGCATCCTTTTCATTCAACTCGTTCTGGGTGGCACATGGCAAGGCTATATCGCACTTCACGTCCCAAGGAGTTTTACCATCTCTATATTCCGCGTTGGGATATTCCTTAACATATTCAGAAATACGTGCGCGCTTATTGTTTTTTAGGTCCATAACGAATTTCAGCTTTTCTGTATCGATACCATCGGCATCATAGATATAGCCACTGGAATCTGAAAGTGTGACGACCTTACCACCTAGTTGGATTACCTTTTCAGCGGCATACTGTGCTACGTTGCCTGATCCAGAAATTACAACGGTTTTACCGTCAAGGTTCTCATTCTTGGTTTTCAACATGTTTTCGGCAAAGTAAACGGTACCATATCCGGTAGCCTCTGGACGGATTTTGGAACCGCCCCAGGAAAGACCCTTACCGGTCAAAACCCCGGTAAACTCATTTCGGATTTTTTTGTACATCCCGAACAAGTACCCAATTTCACGAGCGCCAACACCTATATCCCCCGCGGGCACATCAGTATTGGGACCTATGTGCCTATTAAGTTCCAACATAAAGGCATGGCAGAAACGCATTACCTCATCGTCAGATTTACCTTTGGGGTCAAAATCCGATCCTCCTTTACCACCTCCCATGGGAAGGGTAGTCAAACTATTTTTGAATACTTGCTCAAAAGCCAAAAATTTAAGGATACTTGCATTTACCGTTGGATGAAAGCGCAAACCACCTTTGTAGGGTCCAATGGCAGAATTCATCTGTATGCGATATCCACGGTTTACATGGATTTCGCCCGCATCATCGACCCAAGCGACCCTGAAGGAAATCAATCTTTCCGGTTCCACCATTCTTAAGAGGATATTCTTGCCGTTATATATATCATTATCGGCAATATAAGGTATTACCGTATCTGCCACTTCTTGAACGGCTTGAATGAATTCTGGTTCATGTCCATTTCGGGACTTCACCTCATCCATAAATGCATCTATTTTTGCTTTCATTGAGCTCATTAACGTCGATTTAAATTATTGAATTCAAAATATATCGGCAAAATTATGTTATTATTATAATTATATACCTAAATATTTCATAATACATTAAAAATTATGGTTTTAATGACAAACATTTGATATCCCTGAAAAATAAATAGGGTTTCCCGTTAAACAATACATTAAATGAGCCATTATTCCATGGCTTGCGATAAATCCTCAATAAGGTCTTCAACATCCTCAATTCCCACACTCAAACGTATCAATGCATCTACAATACCGATCTTTTCCCGCTCTTCTTTAGGTATACTGGCATGGGTCATACTTGCAGGATGTCCGGCAAGACTTTCAACACCGCCCAATGATTCCGCCAACGTAAACAGTTTTAAGCGCTCTACAATTTTAATGGCATCGTTATAATTGCTTCCCTTGGGCACAAAGGAAATCATACCTCCAAATTGGGTCATCTGCTTCCTTGCAATTTTATGATTGGGATGATCTTCAAACCCGGGCCAATAGACTTTTTCTACCTTGGGGTGCTTTCGCAGGAAATTTGCAATGGCTTTCCCGTTCTCACAATGCCTTTGCATACGCACGTGTAAAGTCTTGATTCCCCGTAGCACGAGAAAACTATCCATGGGACCGGATACGGCACCGCTGGCATTTTGGATAAAATATAATCTTTTGGCCAATGATTCGTCCTTTACCACCAAGGCCCCTAAAATGACATCACTATGCCCTCCCAGATACTTGGTGGCGGAATGCATAACAATATGGGCGCCAAGGTCCAAAGGCTTTTGTAAATAAGGCGTGGCAAAGGTGTTGTCCACGGCCAAAAGAAGCTCGTTTCGTTCTACCAATTGGGAAACAGCCTCAATGTCCACAATGTTCATCATAGGGTTGGTTGGTGTTTCCAACCAGATCAATTTTGTCTTTTCATTGATTCGGTCTTTGATATTGGAAACATGCTCCGTTCCTACAAAATGAAAAACGATTCCATAGTTTTCAAAAACCTTTTTGAACAATCGGTAGCTACCTCCATAAAGATCACTTGTTGAAATAACCTCATCCCCCGGATTTAATAATTTTAAGACCGCGTCTATTGCGGCCAATCCACTGGCAAAGGTCAGTCCAAAATTTCCATTTTCAATACTTGCCAAGGCGTTCTCCAGTGCCGTCCTGGTGGGGTTGGCACTTCTGGAATACTCATATCCTTTGTTTTTGCCTGGCGAACTTTGGGCAAACGTCGTTGTTTGATAAATAGGCGGCATCACAGCCCCATAGGCCTTATCTGGTTCTTGGCCTCCGTGAATAACCTTACTATTGAATCTCAATTTATTGGCAGCCATACCTATAATTATTCATACAAATGTATCGTTATCTTTTGGGGATTACAACGAAGCCTTACATTTGTCCAACCTTGACAAATAACCATGAAATATACACTTTCAATTCTTCTAGTAACACTGATTTTTATTGGATGCAAAGAAGATAAGAATCTGATCTTTGAGACTTCCAGTTTTGACAACGAGCGCTGTAGCAATTGTGCGACGGTTACAATTTCCGTACCTAAGGCTATGGGAAACAAGAAGTTGGACGAGGTAATCAATAATGCTTTGAGGGAAGAGGTTATATTCATCCTAAAGTATGACGACGAAGTGAATGCCAACTCCATCGATTCCGCCATACAATCGTTCCAGAACGAATATTCCAAATTAAGAGAGAAATTTCCGGAGGAATCCACCCTTTGGGAAGCCTCGATAAACGGAGCGGTAACCTATGAAAATGACAGGATATTGACCATTCAACTGGACTATTATCTCTTTACGGGCGGTGCCCATGGATATGGCAGTACCCGTTTTTTGAACTTTGATAAAACAAAAGCCACCGAACTTGGCAATGAAGAACTTTTTAAGGATATCGTGGATTTTCAAGGTTTTGCCGAAGCAAAATTTAGGGAACAAGAAAATATTCCTACGTCCCAAGCCATTAACAGTACGGGATTCATGTTCGAGGGCGATGAATTTTACCTCCCCGAGAATATAGGTTTTACCAATGATGGCCTGCAGTTATTCTACGAACAATATGAAGTAGCATCCTATGCGGATGGCCCTATAATTTTGAACTTGCCCTTTGAGGAAATCCAACGATACCTGATACCACTATCTTTATAGGAATTTTACTTCAATAGTCTTTTTTGGGTCAGGATGGTCGCCATATGCAAACCTTCGTGAAAAAGGTTAAAATTGATGGCATCCCCAAGAGTTTCCAAATGGAAACCGGCACTTGTCGTATAGGGTTTGTACTCCTTAAAGAGTCCTTCCTCCAAATCCTGTTTGGTCCATTCAATGGTGGAAATCAAAAAATCTGCCACCATCATAATCTCCTCATCCGTGGCAGTTCCATCTGGAGTGGTACCTTTCATGAATTTTTCAACCAGTTCATCAGGAACCCTCATCTGTAGTGCACTGAACTTATAAACCAATATTTGTTGGGTAACCACGACATGGGCAATATTCCACCAGATATTATTTCTAAAACCATCGGGTATTTTCAACAAATCCTTTTTGGGTGTTTGGGTCAATATTTGGTGCAAATGTCTCCTGTTTTGCAAGGTAAGGGCTAATTGACTATTCAAATCGATGCTATTTTAATGATACCTAAAAATAGTACAATTAAATAGATTTGGGTTTCTTTGTACCACAATTTGATATGTCATGAGCAAAAAAATATACCACCTAAGCACCTGTAATACCTGCCAAAGAATTCTAAAGGAGCTAGAACCCTTGGACGGGTTTGTACTTCAGGACATAAAGTCCGAACCTATTACCAAAGATCAATTAGAGGAAATGCATGCTTTATCGAATAGTTATGAGGCTCTTTTTAGTAAAAGGGCCATACTCTTTAGGCAAAGGGGATTACATGAAAAAGAGCTTGGAGAAATAGATTACAAAGACCTCATCCTGGACCATTATACCTTTTTAAAAAGACCGGTAATCATCATGGATGACAAAGTTTTCATTGGGAATAGCAAAAAGACCATAGAAACTGCCAAAGACGCCATTCATTCGTGAACAGACGGACCCTAGCCATATTGGCTGCCCTAGGAGCCACTACCATATACGCCCTCAACCATACCATTGCCAAAGGCGTTATGCCACATTATGTGCAGCCTTTTGGATTCATAATGCTTAGGGTAACCGGTGCTACAGTACTATTCTGGATTTTCTCCTTGCTTGGGCCAAAACAAAAAATAGAAAAAAGGGATTGGGGCCGACTTCTTGTCTGCTCGTTTTTTGGTATGGGCATCAATATGCTGTCATTTTTCAAGGGCCTTCAGTTATCAACACCCATCAATAGTTCCGTTTTGGTAACTATTACGCCCATTATCGTTGTAATACTGTCTGCCTTATTGATCAAAGAGAAAATAACATGGCAAAAAGCTATGGGGATACTTATGGGTTTTGTGGGAGCCCTACTATTGATCTTAATGGGAGCGGAAGTAAGACAGGACGCTCCCAATATTCCCTTGGGCAATATCCTTTTAATCGTAAATGCCACTGCCTACGGTACGTACCTCATCCTTGTTAAAAAACTAATTGAAAAATACCATCCACTTACCTTGATGAAATGGCTTTTCACCATTGGCGTCATAATTAATTTCCCTATAACCTTGAGTGAGGTGCAAGCCATACAATGGTCTATGATACCCCCACAAGCATATGCCTCCATTGCGTTTGTAATCTTAGGCACTACGTTTCTTACCTATTTGTTCAACGTTTTCGCCTTGACCCAGTTAAAAGCTTCCTCAGTAAGTGCCTTTACATATCTTCAACCCCTTATTGGCATTCTTTTCGCCTTGGGAACGGGAAAGGACAGCTTGAGCTTTATAAAAATAGTGGCGGCATTCCTAGTTCTGGCAGGGGTATACCTAGCAAACAGAAAACCAGTTAGGGCAAAGGTCTAGGATTATAATACCCCCCTATAATATGGAGAATTTACATTGCTCCAAGTGCTGTTGTATCAGGTCCGCCGCTTTATTGGCATCCCTGTTATGAACGGCAGACACAATATCCAAATGCTCCTGCAATATTTCCATAAGTGGCCTCGTAAAACCTAATAGTTCCAAGGTTGGCCAGCAATTGAATTGCCTAAAGATGCTGACCAACATGTCGTTACCACAATTGTCCACAATAATTTCATGGAAAATTCGATAAATTTTATGAAAGACATATCCGTTCTGGGGGCCATTCTCAAAGGGTACCATCAAGTTTCTTAAATCATCTATCCTAGCCTGAGGGGCCCTTAATGTAAAGAGTTTAATGGCCTGTGTTTCCAAGGCAATCCTATAATCCAAAATATCGATGATTTCCTTGGTACTCACCTCCCGTATCATGATTTCTTTTTTTGAATTTAGGGTGACGAAAGTCTCCTTGCGAAGCCTTTCAACCGCCAAATCTAGGCAATCGATATTTGCATTTAGGATTTGGGAAAGTTTTGTCTGACAAATAGGCTCACCGGACGGTATTCCTTTGGTAAGGATTAATTTGCGGAACTTGGTGTAAACAATTTCGAAACAGTCGACTGCTTGTTCTATCATTAGATGAAATTAAAAAATTAAATCTTATAAAAACAAACTGCCATTCCGGGGGAAAGAATGTAGCTAAATTCTTAAGAAAATAAAGCTATAAATTTTTGGGGGTTTTGGAAAATTTACGGGTATCTTCCTTGGACAATACTCTAAAACCCTCTCCCTTTTCCACACTTTTGAAGGTGTTTAAAAATTGGTCCGAAAGTCCGGTAAGCTTTCGGGTTTTTAGATCCATCCAAGCGCCCATCATTTCGCAATGGGCAAAATTCTCCCCTTTATGATTATAAAAATTATGATGAAATTCAAAAAATTTGGCATCCTCACTCATCCCCATGATTTCCATGGATACTTTGATAGGCTTCCCAGGAAAGGCTTCCTTGAAATAATAGATATGCTCATAAAAGACCACCGGTCCAATTTCATGGACGGCCAAGGTCCTTTGATCAAAGCCAATTTCCATTAAAAAGGCCATACGCGTATGGCTCATAAAATTTAGGTAGGCCGAGTTTGCCAAATGTCTGTTGGCATCCACATCGCTCCATCTAATTTCAAAATCTTTTAAGTACATTCCTATCCATTTTTTGCTATGCGCGCATAATACTTCATAAAAATACCATAGTTTTGGTTAAACGATATACATCCGTTCCGCTTTTTTAATTAAATTTTGAAATCAACAAGAAATATCATGACAACAAAAGCTCCATTTATCGAAAAACTCTCGTTACCGGTTATCGCCGCACCCATGTTCCTTATTTCGGGGCCAAAACTGGTGATAGAATGTTGCAAAAATGGGATTGTAGGAACGTTTCCTGCCTTAAACCAGCGTACCAGCGAGGGCTTTGAGGAGTGGCTGGTCGAAATTAAAACAGCTCTGAAGGAATTTGAAGCGGAAACCGGAAAAAAAGCGGCTCCTTTTGGGGTCAACCTTATTGTACATCAAACCAATCCCAGGTTGGAGGCCGACTTGAAATTGTGCATCAAACATCAAGTGCCCTTAATCATCACCTCATTGGGGGCGGTTTCCCAAGTAGTGAATGCCATTCACAGTTATGGCGGATTGGTTTTCCACGATATCATTAAGAAAAGACATGCCGAAAAGGCCGCAGAGGCCGGGGTGGATGGGCTCATATTGGTAGCGGCCGGTGCAGGGGGCCATGCAGGAACCATAAATCCAATGACCCTGGTCTCGGAAATAAAAAAGTTCTACACGAAAACCGTTATCCTTTCAGGGTGCATAAGTACAGGTAGGGATATTGCATCGGCACTTCAAATGGGTGCGGATCTAGCCTATATGGGTACCCGATTCATCAATACCGAAGAAAGTAAGGCCCCCGCGGAATACCGTGAAATGATCATTAATGCCGGTGCAAGCGATGTGGTCTATACAGCAGCGATATCCGGGGTGCATGCCAATTTTTTAGGCGCAAGCCTAAAGGCTGCCGGGATAACAGAGGAAGATTTAAAAAAGGATACCAAAATAGATTTTGGGAAGGAATTGGATACCGAGGCCAAGGCCTGGAAAACCATTTGGTCCGCCGGTCAAGGAGTGGCCAACATAGAGGACACACTCCCGGTTTCCAAATTGGTAACCAACTTAAAATCGGAATTCAAAAAGGCCATCGAGGAACAAATCAAAGTACTGGAAACATTTCCCAAGTAAGCTTTATGCCCCTCATTTCTTCCAATTACAATCCTCCCTTGCTGTTCAGGCACAGTCATTTTTCAACCATTTATAACGGACTGTTCAGAAAGGTAACGGGGCTGACTCAGGTTAGGGAAAGAATTAGGCTTTCAGATGGTGATTTTTTGGATTTGGATTGGAGTTACGCCACCAAACCTTCAAAAAAGGTATGTATTATCATTCATGGACTTGAAGGGGACGCACAACGGGCCTATGTTCAAGGTGCGGCCAAAATTTTAAGTACTAATTCCTTTGATGTCTGTGCCATAAATCTCAGGGGGTGCAGCGGCGTACCCAATGAAAGGTATCGTTCCTATCATTCCGGGGCTACGGAAGACCTAGTGGATGTAATTGACCACTTGCTGGAGATGGACAGACATAGCCAAATCTATCTTTATGGTTTTAGTTTGGGCGGCAACCTGTTGTTGAAGTATTTAGGGGAAAATGAGTTGATTCCCTCAGCAATCGTTGCAGCGGCGGCCATTTCCGTACCATGCCAACTGGCGGATTCCTTGGGGCAATTATTACAATTTAAAAATGTCCTGTATGCAAAACGGTTCAAAGGAAACCTCATTGAAAAACTAAAAATAAAAAAGGAATTTTTTCCCGATAAAATCGCAACGCACGACATCAAAAAAGTTAAGACCTTAAAGGACTTTGACGATATTTATACCAGCAAGGCCCACGGGTTTGCCAATGCCATGGACTATTATGCCAAAAGCAGCTGTCTTCAATTCCTATCTTTCATTGCTGTTCCCTGCCTCATCGTGAATGCAGCAAACGATTCCTTTCTAGGCGAAGCCTGTTATCCTGTAAAGGAAGCCGAAGAAAATAAAAACCTCCACCTGGAAATTCCAAAATATGGAGGGCATGTAGGCTTTCATGGCCCTAGGAATACTACCTATACGGAAGTACGTTCCTTAGAATTTTTTAAGACTTTTGAAGGATAGGGAGACCCATAAAAATCAGCCCCAACAAATAAAATTTCATATCTTAGTCCTTCCAAAATTAATTAAGATTAAAATCATAAAAGAAATGCGAAAATTACTCACCGTATTGGCCCTTGGCGCTATGGTCATGAGCTGTGGCGAAAAGAAAGAAGAAAAAAAGGAAGGGTTTGAAATGAACCGTTCCAAGAAAGAGGAAGTTAAGGCTACGGAGACCACCGGTGGTGTTCCTGTGGATATGGACAACAAAGGTGTTGGCCCGATCAAAAATGTAACGTTTGGGGATGAAATTGATGCAGATTTGGCGGCTGCCGGGGAAGAAAAATTCCAAGCTATTTGTACGGCTTGCCATATGGCGGAACAGCGTATGATCGGACCGGCGTTAAAAGGGGTGTATGAAAGAAGGAGTCCGGAGTGGGTAATGAACATGATATTGAACCCTGATGGAATGCTTAAGGAAGATCCAATTGCCAAGGCTTTGTTGAAAGAATACAATAATGCCATTATGCTAAACCAAAACCTTTCCGAGGAAGATGCAAGAGCCGTTGCGGAGTACCTGCGTACGCTTTAGAAAAAATATTGAATAAAACTTTGAAGCCCTTTCTACTATTTGGAAAGGGCTTTTTTATGCATTGTACTGTCTCGCTCCGCAATCAATGCATCCAAGACCTGTCTTACTTTTTCACTGTTCCAATCCGAAGCTCCCTTTTCCTTGATGATGATTTTTCCAGATGCATCTATTATATAATTCGTAGGGATTGTTTTTTCATAAAGCTCTTCAGGCGCTTCCATTTTTGGAATGACTGCTGGAACGGCAAAATTTTTCTTTTCTAGGAACTTCCTAATTTTTTCCGGGTCTTCATTGGATATCATCACAAAATTTATTTTGTCCCCATAATCCTGATACAAGGCTTCTATACTGGGAAGTTCTGCGATGCACGGCGGGCACCAAGTGGCCCAATAACTTATAAAGGTGATATCCCCGTCACCCACTTTGACCTTGACCGATTCTCCATCCAAGTTTTCAAGTTTATAGATAAAGGGCTCTAATTGTATTTGTTCCTTTGCTGATACCGCACCTGGTGAAAACAGTTCCACTTTTACCTTGTTGACCAAAACCATTATAGGGGTTCTGGTCTGGGGTATTAGCAACAACACAATAAACACAACAAAGAGAACATCACTGATTTTAAATTTTGATACTTTCACTTTCTTGCTATTTTATTCCTGTCAAACCTTTAAATAGACGTATTGGATACATTGAAATTACAATGGTACCAAAAATGCCTATTTTTAGAGTAATAATACAACTATGGGAGGCGGAGGGTTTTCATTGGATGCGGTAAAGGTAATAAGGGCCAATAGGGCGCTATTGAAAAAGCGGCGCACCTTTAGGGATATACGTGCGGAATATGAGGACCTGACTAGTACGACCAAATTAAAGTTTAAGGAACTTACCCCATTTCAACAGCAGATAATAAAGGATAGGATACGAAAACAGGCGAAAAAAGATAGGTTACACAATCTTTGGGTTATGGGCATCAGCATTTTTGTGTTGCTTATTATTATCACTTTCCTATATATCGAATATTTGATTTAGAACATACTTTTTGCTCTAGAACCTATCTGCGACCACTTTATAGGTTGGGTCTTCCATTACGTTTACATCGATAATCTCATCGGCATTTTGCAGTAGACGGATACAATCCTTACTCAAATGTCTTAAGTGCACTTTTTTTCCAACCTTGGCATAACGTTCCGTGATTTTGTTCAGGGCCTCGATACCGGACATATCGGCGACCCTACTTTCCTTAAAGTCGATAATCACTTCTTCCGGATCATTGGGAACATCAAATTTTTCGGCAAAAAGCGTGGTAGAACCAAAGAAAAGGGGACCATAAATTTCATAGTGCTTTACCCCATTTTCATCCACATATTTTCTGGCACGGATACGCTTTGCATTCTCCCAGGAATATGCCAAGGCAGAAATGACTACCCCTAAAAGCACCGCTACTGCAAGGTTATGTGTTATGGCCGTAATCAAGGTTACCAATACCATCACGATAACATCGGATTTGGGCATCTTCCCAAAGGTCTTAAAGCTGGCCCATTCAAAAGTCCCAATGGCCACCATAAACATAAGACCCACTAACGCCGCCATGGGCAAACTTTCGATCAAACTGGAACCGAACATGATAAAGACCAATAACATTACAGCTGCGGTTATTCCCGATAAACGTGCCCTTGCCCCTGCGGACGTGTTGATCAAACTTTGACCGATCATGGCACAACCGCCCATACCCGATAAAAATCCCGAAAGGATGTTCGCCGTTCCCTGGGCGACACATTCCTTGTTTCCGCTCCCTCGGGTTTCCGTTATCTCATCAATGATGTTCAGCGTCAACAAACTTTCTATAAGTCCAACGCCCGCAACGATGGCCGCATAGGGTATAATGATTTTAAACGTTGCCCAAGTTAAGGGTAATTGCGGAATGGATAGAGGGGGAAAACCACCTTTGATGCTTTCTCCTTCGGCCATGATATCGGCCACTTGCATGGTATCGATACCAAAACCTAATACGATAGCTGAAACTACCAATATGGCAACCAAGGAAGACGGTACCGCCTTCGTTAATTTGGGCAGACCCCAAATGATAACCATGGTCAAAAGCGTGAGCCCCAACATGATATACAATGAAGCCCCACTTAATAAATCACCCGTAGTTTTATTGTAAAAATTTGGAAATTGCGCCATGAATATGATGATGGCCAACCCGTTCACAAACCCAAACATGACAGGGTGCGGCACCAATCTGATAAACTTACCCAATCTTAAAAGTCCGGCACCTATTTGGAGCACCCCTGCCAGGATAACGGTCGCAAAGACATAATTCAAAATAGTCTCGGGTTCAATCCCGGGAAAGTTCCGTTTCAATTCCAAGATCAACCCCACAAAAATTACAGCAACGGCACCTGTTGCCCCCGAGATCATTCCCGGCCGTCCACCAAAAATTGAAGTCACCAAGGCCAAGACAAAAGCGGCATACAAACCGGTTAGGGGAGAAAACCCAGGAATCAGGGCAAAGGCAATGGCCTCTGGCACCAAGGCCAAGGCCACGGTTAACCCAGATAGGATTTCGGTTTTATAATCTACCTTTTGTTTAAAATCGAATAAATTCAAATACTTGCGCACGCCTCATTATTTTAAGGGCGCAAAAATAGTATTAATTACAAGAAGCGACCAGAAACCGAATGATTATTAACGATTTAGCAACTTACCAAGGCTTTAGGCCCAATAATTTTTCTCCCAGTGGGGATAGTTTGGCGGTTTCATATCTCGTTTGTTCCCAGTTTCTGGGATCCCCGGGAAATGCATAACCTTCCGGTGCCACCCTGTTTTTCCATGAATTTATACGCCAATCTTTAAGGGCTTCATTATCCTCTTCGGCAGGCATCATGGAAATATATTGCGCTATACGTACCTTATCCCCAGATTTATTGGGCCTGATTCCATGCGGTTCTGTGCTATTGAAAATCAGGAGGTCGCCAGCTTCCATTTTCACCTTCACAATTTTATCCTCCAAATTGGAAATATCGGGTTGAAAACGATCTCGGTCTTCGGGTTGGGTCAATTTCCAGGTATCATAATTTCGGTACAACCAAGGAATACACTGAAAACCGCCCATGTTTTCATCGGTTTGATCGGCTAGTGCCAGAACACCCTGTACGTTTTGCGGTTTGGTTTCCGGGTCATAATCCCAATGGATGAAACCTTTTTTATTTTCCCCCTCCCGCTGCGGAAAATTTAGGTTGGCACGATCAATGGTCACCCAAAGTTTTTCTGTACCCCATACATCTACAAAGGCATCGTATACCTTTTGGGTTTGGCGGTTATCCCATAGGTATTGGTGGTTATAGACTTCCACCATCCCTGTGCCGGTAAGTTCCTTCATTTTCATTTCTGCCCGTGGCGGGGCATACCAGGTACTTTTGTCATTGGGATCCTTTTCATCAAATTCCCAAAGGAATTCTGCGGTCTTTTTGGCCTGTTCCTTTGTTATGGCATTCTTGATTACGATGTAGCCGTTGTGTTTCCAAAACTCCCAATCTGACTCCGAAAGCACTCGAAGCGGTTCTCCATTAGATCGATCATTGAGCTTTTGCTTACTGCTCGTAGCGGTCGACGGATTTCCGGGAATATCCTGATGGGCCATATTTCCCATTGCTATTTTTTCTTTGGATTGTTGCATGTTGTATCGTATTGATGTTTGTCTGAATCTTTAGGTAAAACTAATGCGAAACAAACCTTCCGGCTACCGTAATATTAATCTAAGTTTGAACTATATTAACATTTTTATGTGTTACTATCTATTTTAGTGTCAATTTAGTTATATTCGGCATAGAAATTCATTTTGATGAAAGTACAACTGGAAACCATTTCGCCCGATTCCAAAAGTCCGTTCAGGTTATTACACGACCCTAAACTTAGCCACCTTTTTTATTGGCATTTTCATCCAGAATTGGAACTGGTATATATAGAAGGTGCCGATGCCAAACGCCATGTGGGCGATCATATATCGAATTTTGCCGGCAGCGACCTTGTGCTCATAGGTTCCAACATTCCGCATTTGAATTTTGATCATGGGGTTACTACATCGTACCGCAAAGAGGTACTGCATATAAAACCCGGTTTTAAGGATACCGTGTTACGGGATTACCCGGAACTGAAGCAACTGGACCGTCTTTTGGACCTATCCAGATATGGGGTTGCCTTTTACGGTAAGACCAAGGAAGAGGTGGGTACGCTATTGAAGCAATTGTATCAATTGGAACCCTTTGAGTTCTTTATATCCGTATTGAACATTCTAAAACGTTTGTCCCAAAGCAAGGAGTTTCAACTGTTACATAAAACACCCTATGTTAACAAGCTAAAAAACAAGGAACAAAAGCGGATGCGAAAGATATATGCACATATAGATGAACGCTATCAGGAAAAAATAACCCTGGATGAAATGGCCAACCTCTGCGGGCTGACCAAACCTGCTTTTTGTCGCTATTTTAAAAAGACCACGGGCAGCACCTTTGTTTCATTTTTAAACCAGTACCGTATAAGTCAGGCCAAACGCTTATTGCTCATGGGAAAGCATGTGGGCGAAGCGTGTTTTGAGTGCGGATTTGAAAGTCTTTCCTATTTTAACCGGAGTTTTAAAAAGATAACGGGCGAGAATCCATCAGTTTTTAAAAAGGGGTATATGACCGGATGACTACTTTGTACAAGTTGGCAAATGGTATCTATAGACTATCCAGCGGACTTTTTATCTTGGAGATACTTCTTGGGGTCACTTTGGTGTACAGTTGGGTGGTCTTTATGGAATTGTGACCCAACAATTCTTGGACAAACCGCATATCCGCCCCACTTTCCAATAGATGTGTGGCATAACTATGCCTAAGGCCGTGTATACCAATGGTCTTTTTTATGCCCGCTTTCCTAAGTGCATTTTTAAATACCTGTTGCAGACTACTTTTTGCATAGGGGCCGCCGTACTGTCCTTCAAAAAGGTATAATTTTGGCTTGTAGGCGATATAATACTCCCTAAGTTTGGGCAGGATAGATTCCGGTAAGGGCACATAGCGGTCCTTTTTTCCCTTTGCAACGGAAATGCGCACCATCATACGTTTACTGTCCACATCCTCCAGTTTGAGGTTGACCAACTCTGAGACCCGTAACCCCATACCGTAGTAAAGCTGTATTGCTATATTGTGTTTTAAATTGATGGTGACGCGCACTATTTTTTTTACCTCTGTTCTACTCAGGAGCTTTGGCAGGGTCGTTGGCTTTTTTGGTCTAGGAATATCAAAGAACATTTTTGGTCTGTGCAGTACCTGCTCAAAGAAAAACTTAATGGCATTGATTTTTCCGTTCATCTTACGCTCTGCCATTTTCTCCACGTTTACACAGTACAAAAAGTAATCCTTGAGCCTTTTGGGCGATAGGTCCTGTACGGGATAATCATCCAATAGATGGAGCAAGTGCGCAAACTCAGCTAGGTACACCCGTATGGTGTTAGGGCTGTAGGCCTTTAATTTTTACATCATCGCAGGGCTATGTCAGATTGCAATGGCCCTAGGATAAGGGACCTCTTTGCAAAGACCGCCGCTACGGCTTATCTACTCGACATATCAGGACGCTATATGTAATCTGGTCGACAAATTTTATTCCCAATACCGTGAAAACCACGATAGACGGCCACTACGTAGCCTTATCGATGAACGATGATACGGTTCACAATACCAAAAACCTGCCAGATAACCGAACCATCGTTGATGGTTTTCACTATATTTCCATAAAATTCGCCGGACTTCACATAGCGCGGCGTTGGCGGTAATTTAATAAAGGAATTAAATTGATTGATAAGAGTACTATTCTGGAAGTTTTCGAGGACATCCGACAAAAAGGGGAATGGGATATTAATCGGGAATTACTTTATGGTTATTTTTTTCTAGACGAAAATCGCCAAAAACTTAAAACTGTTGGGGATAACCTTAAAAAGAATGGTTACACTTTTGTTGACATTTTCAAAGCGGAATCGGAAGAAAATGAAAAAGCGGAAATGTATTATTTGCATATTGAAAAAGTTGAAATTCACTCAGTTGATTCCCTATTTGAAAGGAACATAGAATTCTACAAAGTCGCTGAAAAATTTGGAATAAATTCATACGACGGATTTGATATTGGGGACGTGTAATAAAAAACTACCGCCAACAATGGCTATAATTCATAGCTGCATACCGCTAGCTTAAAAATAATTACTTTTAATACGGCTGGATTTCAGTCCGACAATTCCCGTTGGGAATTGCCGCTACGAAATCATAGCCGAGACCGTTGGCATTCATTAAAAAAACTAATAAATTGAATTTCAAACACCTATTATTAACTGGATTTTTAATCACTTATCAATTGGCCAATTGTCAAAAAATGGTGTCGATTACAATTGATGATGTACCCAATTCAAATAGGTTCAAAAAAGACAGCTATCAATCTGTTCTTTTGAATAAATTAGACTCATTAAAGATACCTATAGCAATATTTATTAACGAAGGACTGATATACAAAACTGATTCCATTTCTAAAAATTTTGAACTTTTAAACAATTGGATTCAAAAGGAATATGTAACATTAGGCAATCATTCGTTTAATCATCTTAGATATTCCACAATTGGAATTGATTCTTTCGCACACGAAATTGTGAATGGTGAATCTATCTCACGACAACTTGCAAAAAAATATAAGAAACCCATTAAATACTTCAGGTTTCCTTTTAACGATTTAGGGAAAGATTCTATTCAGCATTCTCAAATAAAAGATTTTTTACAAGAGAAAGGATACATAATTACACCATTTACAATAGAAAGTTCCGATTGGATGTATAATACTGTTTACGAGCATTATTTGAGTATAAAAGATTTCAAAAAAGCGAAAGAAATTGGAGAGTCTTATTTAATTAAAACTTTAGAATATTTTGATTTTTTTGAGACTCTTGCAAAAGAAGATTATCAACGGACAATCAACCAAATCTATCTTTGTCACGACAACAAGTTAAATGCAGATTTTTTGCCCCAATTAATAACCGAATTAAAAAAAAGACAATATCAATTTATCAACCTAGAAAACGCATTGACTGATAAAGTGTACCAACAAAAAGATAATTATTTCAAAAAATGGGGGATTTCTTGGTTATATAGATGGCAAGCTACCCAAAAGGAACGGATAGAAAATATGAAGAAAGAACCTTCAACAGAAACAATTATGGAATTGTATGAAGGAATCTTGAAGGAAAATAACAAATGAGCAATAAAAACGAAATGCCAACAATGTATAACCGCAATTACGGCGGATTCGACTGCGTCCGAATCCACTCGGAATTGCTAAAGTCTGTGCCAAACCGAAAATTAACGCATATTAACCCGTAACTGACGGTTATACTAGACCGTTACCTGCTATTTGAGAAATGAAAAGACTATTTAAAATTTTAATTGTCCCAACACTAGTTTCCTTCCAAAGTTGTTCACAGAAACAAGAGGAGGTGTCGCAAGATTCAAGAGTAGGCTTGTCAGATTATACAGAGAGCTTCGTTTCTCTTGATTCTTCAAGGGTTGCTTTGCAAAATGTCAAGGTAATTGATGGAACAGGCAATCCATTAAGAGATTCCCAAACAATTTTAATTGAAAATGGCAAAATTCTCAAAGTTGGGAACTCAAATTCACTGCAAGTCCCAAATGGATTCTATCAAATAAATCTTTCAGGCAAGACCATTATTCCAGGAATTATTGGGATGCACAACCATATGAGAATTCCAAGTTCCGCTATGCTCTCAACATCACCAAAATTATATCTCGCTGCCGGAGTGACAACTATCGAAACTTGTGGAACTGGAAACCCTTATGAAGAATTGGCCATAGCAAAATCCATCGAAGACGGAGCGCAGCCTGGACCAGAGATAATAAATTCGGGGCCTTACTTTACAGGACCTGATGGAAGACCAAATTTCGTAAGATTTACGAGCGAGAAAATGGTGAGAGATACCATTCAATACTGGGCAAACAAAGGAGTTAAATGGTTAAAAGTTTACACAGATACAAGACCACAAGATTTAAAGGTCATAGTTGACGAGGCACATAAAAATAACTTAAAAGTAACAGGGCATCTTTGTGCTACTACCTACTCTGAAGCTGCCGAAATAGGAATTAATGCTGTTGAACACGGCTTTATTCATAGCTATGACTACGCAACCGAAAGAGAAATAGGTACTTGTAGTGGGAATACTGATTTTAGAACAAACTTGGCGATAGAAAGCGATGAAGTTAAAGAGGTTCAACAAAAATTAATTGAAAATGAAGTGGCCCTAGGTTCTACATTGGCCATTTTTGAAGCTCAGGCAAATGTCGCTGCGGATTTGAGAGATTTGGAGGTAATGGCACCTCATCACCGCGAAGCATACTATACCCGCGAAGCAA